>NZ_JBSFNF010000018.1:0-166431 GCF_053586955.1 Nocardia sp. NPDC003726
CATTCCGAACCCGGAAGCTAAGCCTGCCAGCGCCGATGGTACTGCACTCGACAGGGTGTGGGAGAGTAGGACACCGCCGGAACATCCTTTCACGATAGGGGACCCAGAATCTGGGTCCCCTATCGTCGTTTGAGCACCTGGTGGAGCTCCGGCGAACCGCCGTGACCGCGCCCCACCGCAGGTGCGTGATTCAATTTGTGGCGAATACCGACTTTTCGCGGAACAAAGAAAGGGAGCACCGTGCCGGAACAAAACGACGATCGGAAGCCCTTCCGGCGCGGCGCTCCCGATCCCGGGTCCGGCCGGCGAGGCGACAACCAGGGCGCGGACCGCCGCGGTGGGGGATTCAGCCGTCGCGGTGACTCGGGGGAACGCGGCGGCTACAACCGCCGCGGCGAATCGGGCGGTTACGGCGCGCGGGAAGGCTCGTCCGACCGGGGGAATTTCCAGCGCCGCGACAATTCCGGTGGTTTCGATCGTCGCGGAGACAGCGGCGGCGCCGACAAGCGCGGTGGATTCGGACGCCGGGACTCCGGCGACCGGACCAGCGACACCGGTGGCTTCCGCCGGGGAGGCGACGCACCCAAGCGCGGTGGTTTCCAGCGTCGGGACGAGTCGGCAGGCCGTGGTGGGCCGGGCGAGCGCGGCGGCTTCAGACGGTACGACGATTCCGGCGACCGTGGTGGCTTCAACCGCCGCGGCGATTCCGAAGAGCGGCGCGATGAGTCACGCGGTGGTTTCCGTTCGGGCGGTGATTCCGGCGCTCGCGGTGGTTTCCGCTCGGGCGGTGACTCCGGCACACGCGGTGGTTTCCGCTCAGGCGGTGACTCGGGTTCTCGCAGCGGATTCCGCTCGGGCGGTGACTCCGGCACTCGTGGCGGTTCCCGCTCCGGCGATGCCTCCGGCGCTCGTGGCGGGTTCCGTCGTGGTGACTCCCCCCGTGGTGAGTCCCCCCGGGGCGGGTTCGACCGCCGCCGTGACGATTCCGGTGACCGGGGTGAAGCACGCCGCGGTGAGGCGGGCGAGCGCGGTGGATTCAAGCGTCGTGGCGACTTCGATGATCGCGGTGACGCCGGGCGGCGCGGTGAGTCCGGCTTCCAGCGCCGCGATGACGATCGCCGTCGCCAGGGATCGGAGCGTGAGGGTCGGCGCGACGCGGACCGTGAGAGTTCGGCACCGCGTGGCGAGACGCCGCAGGATCGGCGCAGGGGCGGCGAAGGAGCCCGTGTGGGCGCCGGCCGTTCCCTCGACCGCCGCCCGCCGCGGCCGGAGGAACCCGATCTGCCGGACGAGGTGCAGGCGGCCGATCTCGACTCCGCCGTGCGGCGCGATCTGCTCAGCTTGGACAAAGGCAACGCGGAGACGGTCGCCAGGCACCTGGTGATGGCGGTGCGCCTGCTCGACGACGATCCCGGGCTCGCTCTCGCGCATGCCAGAGCCGCACGGCAGCGTGCCGGGCGGATCGCGGTCGTGCGTGAGACTGCCGGAGTCGTCGCCTACCACGCCGGTGAATGGGCGGAGGCCTTGTCGGAGCTGCGGACCGCGCGCCGGATGTCCGGTGGTTCCGGATTGCTGGCCGTCATGGCCGACTGCGAGCGCGGCCTCGGCCGTCCCGAACGCGCGATCGAGCTCGGCCGCAGTGACGAGGCGCGCGCCTTGCGCGGCGATGAAGCCGCCGAACTGCGCATCGTCGTGGCGGGCGCGCGCATGGACCTCGGTCAGTACGACCAAGCCGTCGTCACTCTGCAGACCTCGGATCTCGACCCGTCCCGCACCGGATCGGCCGCGGCTCGCCTCTTCTACGCCTACGCCGATGCCCTCGTGGCGGCGGGACGCACCGACGAAGGCCTCACCTGGTTCCTCAACGCCGCCTCCGCCGACCTGGACGGAGAGACGGACGCCGAGGAACGCGCCGCCGAACTCACCGGCGACAGCGACATCTGATTCTTCTGTGACCGGGCGCAGTCGCCGATGCCCTATGGCGTCGGCGGCCTAGACCGGAAAGTCTTCGGTGACGGGTAGTTCCGGGACCATACGTCGATGCCCTTGTGGCGGCGGGGCGCACTCACGAAGACCCCACCCTGGTTTCAAGGCCGCTTCTGCCGACTTGGACGGGGAGACGGACGCCCGGGAGCGTGCCGCCGAACTCACCGGGGACAGCGGCATCTGATACGTCCGTCGACGCGGCCGCGGTCCACCTGCCGCCGCGACGGCGGTTATAGAAGTCAGGTGACGCACGTGGTGTTCGCGGCGGTTGAAGGTGACGGCCGACCCGCGAGGCGGTGCAACAGCGAATATCGGGCTGACGATGTGGCCCTTGTTCAGGTGCTTCTGTCCGGAACACGACAACGGGACGTGGGTTCGTCGGCTTGCCATACCTTGATGACATCCTGGATGGCGAGCGTGTGGAGAGTGGCTGACGCCATGTCTTTTCGGTCCGCTCGCTGGCGTAGTGTCGATGTCCCGGACTCGGCGGGTCCGGTGGTGATGAGTCGGCACGGCGCCGATCGGTGACACGGAGTGAGAGTGGTGTGACGCGACTACGAGATCGCTACCGAGCCCTGCTGCTGGATCTGGACGGAACGCTGTATCGCGGTCACGAGGTGATCGAGGGGGCGCCGGAAGCGCTGGTCGCGGACGGGCAGGCGGGCCAGCGGCTGGTGTATGTCACCAACAACGCCAGCCGCGGGCCGCAGGTGGTGTCCGCCCATCTGTCCGAGCTCGGCTTTCCCGCGTCCGGCGACGACGTGGTGACCAGTGCGCAGGCGGCGGCGCGGCTGCTGGCCGAGCGGCTCGACCCGGGCGCGCCGGTGCTGGTGGTCGGCACCGACGACCTGGCCGCCGAGGTGGAAGGTGTCGGGCTGCGGCCGATCCGGCGCTTCGACGGTGCCGCGCCCGCCGCTGTGGTGCAAGGACATTCGCCGCACACCGCTTGGCCGGACCTCGCCGAAGCCGCCTACGCTCTGCGTGCGGACGCGCTGTGGGTCGCGGCGAACACCGACCGGACACTGCCGAACGAACGCGGCCTCGCGCCGGGCAACGGTGCGATGGTCGCCGCGCTGCGCGCCGCCTCCGATCGGGAGCCGATCGTGGCGGGCAAACCCTATGCCCCGCTGCTGGAGGACGCGCTCGTGCGGGCCGGTTCCCGCGCCGCGTTGGTGGTGGGCGACCGTCTCGACACCGATATCGAGGGCGCCAACCGCGTCGGTCTCGACTCGTTGCTCGTGCTCACCGGTGTCAGCACGCTGGACGAATTGCGCAAGGCCCCGGACGGGCAACTCCCGACGTTCGTCGCCGACTCCCTCGACGCTCTCAATCACGCCGCCGTAGCCGCCGAGCCGGAAGCCGATCTCGGCGAATCGCTGCAGCGCCATCCGGGACGAGCTGTGACGGTGCGCGCGTCCGATTCGGAAATCCGATAGCGTTGACGCCACGATGACTACTGCTACGCCTCGTCCGAACGGCCCCGGTACGGCCGCCGGTGCGCCGGGCCCCCGTCCTGGGGTCCCACTGCCCGGCCGGCACCTGCCGGGTGCGCAAGGACACCAGGAGCCTGCCGACCCGGATCGCGTCCGCGGTGAGGTCGACAGCCTGCTCGCCGAACTCGACTTTCCCGGCCGAACCGGGGTGGCGACCGACAGCGCCGAGGCCGGAGTCGACATCACCCGTCGCGCTCGCATCCTGGAGCAGGCACATGACGTGCTGGTACAGGCCTTGGCCACGGTGGACAAGATCTGAGGTGGCCAGACGCGCGCGGGTGGACGCGGAACTGGTTCGCCGCGGGTTGGCGAGATCGCGGGAACACGCGGTCGAGCTGATCGGCGCGGGCCGCGTCCTGATAGCTGGAACGGTAGCGGTGAAGCCGGCGACCGCGGTCGAGGCGGGCACGCCGCTGGTGGTCCGGGAGGAGCCGGACGAGGTGTCGTGGGCCTCGCGCGGTGCGCACAAACTGCTCGGAGCGCTGGAGCGGTTCGAGCCGGAAGGGCTGTCCGTAGCGGGTCAGCGCTGCCTGGACGCGGGGGCATCGACCGGAGGTTTCACCGACGTGCTGCTGGCACGCGAAGCGCGGGAGGTCGTCGCGGTCGACGTCGGCTACGGCCAGCTCGTCTGGCGTCTGCGCAACGACGAGCGGGTCCGGGTGTTCGACCGGACCAACGTGCGCAACCTGACGCCCGAGATCATCGGCGGCACGGTCGAGGTGGTGGTTGGTGATCTGTCGTTCATTTCGCTGAGCCTGGTGCTGCCCGCGCTGGCCGCGTGCGCCGCGCCGGGCGCCGACCTGCTGCCCATGGTGAAACCGCAGTTCGAGGTCGGTAAGGAGCGGGTCGGCTCGGGCGGTGTCGTGCGGGATCCGGCGTTGCGCGCCGAAGCGGTGCGCGCGGTGGCGGCGGCGGCCGCACAGCTGGGCCTGCGCACCGCCGGTGTCGTGGCGAGCCCGCTGCCGGGCCCGTCGGGCAACGTCGAATACTTCTTGTGGCTGCGCAATGATGGGCCGTTCGAGTACGACGGCGAGCAGGTCGCCGCGTTGGTGGAGCGGGCGGTCGAGGAGGGTCCACAGTGAACGCGCTGGCCCAGCCCTGCGGCCGGGAGATCCTGCTGGTGTCGCATCCGGGTCGCGCGGAGATCATCGAGACCGCGCACCGGGTGGCGAAGATCTTCGCGGAGGCGGGGATCTGCTTGCGCGTGCTCGCCGATGAAGCGGACAGCACGCGGTTCGAGGAGCAGCCGGGCGGTTTTCCGGTGCGCGTGGTCGAGCACAGCCCGCAGGCCGCCGTCGGCTGCGAGATGGTGCTGGTGCTCGGTGGCGACGGGACGTTCCTGCGTGCCGCCGAGCTGGCGCGCCCGGCCGGAGTGCCGGTGCTCGGCATCAACCTCGGTCGCATCGGATTCCTCACCGAGGCCGAGGCGGAGCACTTGGACGAGGCGCTCGCCCAGGTGGTGCGGCGCGACTACACGATCGAGCACCGGATGACCATCGACGTCACGGTGCGGGTCGAGGACGAGGTCGTCGAGAGCGGATGGGCGCTGAACGAGGCGAGCATCGAGAACGCTTCCCGCATGGGCGTTCTGGAAGTGGTGCTCGAGGTCGACGGCCGCCCGGTGTCCTCGTTCGGCTGCGACGGCATCCTCATCTCCACACCGACCGGGTCGACCGCCTACGCCTTCTCCGCGGGCGGGCCGGTGGTGTGGCCGGAACTCGAAGCGTTGCTGGTGATTCCGAGCAATGCCCATGCCCTGTTCGCGCGACCGCTGGTGACCAGCCCGGATTCGCGGATCGCGGTCGAGTCGGTGGCGACCGGACACGATGCGATAGTTTTCCTGGACGGCAGGCGCACGCTCGCACTGCCCAGCGGTGGACGGGTCGAGGCGGTTCGCGGCGCTCGACCGGTGCGCTGGGTGCGGCTGGACTCCGCACCGTTCGCCGACCGGATGGTGCGCAAGTTCCAGTTGCCCGTGACAGGCTGGCGTGGCCGACGGCGAACGGAGAGCACAAGTGCTGACAGAGATCAGGATTGACGGGCTTGGCGTCATTTCCACGGCGACCGCGCAGTTCCACGCGGGCCTGACCTGCCTGACCGGCGAGACCGGCGCGGGCAAGACCATGGTGGTGACCAGCCTGCATCTGCTCAGCGGTGCGCGCGCGGACGCGGGCCGGGTCCGTCTCGGCGCCTCCCGTGCCGTGGTCGAGGGCCGGTTCACCATCGACGATGTCAACGATGCCGCGCGCGCCGAGGTCGCGCAGGTGCTGGAGGCGGCCGCGGCCGAGCAGGACGACGACGGCAGCGTCATCGCGATCCGCACGGTCGGCAGCGACGGACGCTCGCGTGCGCATCTGGGCGGGCGCGGCGTGCCCGCCTCGGTGCTGGCCGATTTCACCGCACCCTTGCTGACCGTGCACGGTCAGAACGATCAGCTGCGTTTGCAGCGCCCCGACCAGCAGCTGTCGGCACTGGACCGGTTCGCCGGCGACACGGTGGGCGCGCTGCTGCGGAAATACCAGGTGCTGCGCCGATCGTGGCTCGACGCCCGTACCGAATTACTCGAACGGACCGCGCGCAGCCGGGAATTGGCGCTCGAGGCCGAACGGCTCGAGCACTCGTTGCGCGAAATCGACGCCATCGCGCCGGAACCCGGCGAGGACGTGCGCATCGTCGACGAGGTGCGCAGGCTCAGCGATCTGGACTCGCTGCGGGAAGCGGCGGCCACCGCGCACGACGCGCTGGCCGGGCCCGCCGACGCGCCGGAAGACGGTTCCGGCGCGCTGGAAGCGCTCGGCGCCGCGCGCGCCCGCATCGAAGCCGCCGACGATCCGGCGCTGGTCGCGCTCGCGCCGCGCCTGGCCGACGCCATCGCCGTTGTGGTCGACGTGACCACCGAGCTGAGCGGGTATCTGTCGGATCTGCCTTCGGATCCGGGTGCGCTGGATTCGCTGCTCACCCGCCAGGCCGAACTGAAGACGCTGACCCGCAAATACGCACCCGACATCGACGGCGTACTGGTCTGGGCGCAGGAGGCCCGCGCTCGGCTCGGCTCGCTGGACGTCTCGGAGGAGGCGCTGGCGAAGCTGGCCGCCGAGGTGGACACCGCCGCCGAGCGGGTGCGGGAGGCGGCGAAGAAGCTGAGCGCCGCGCGGGCCAAGGCGGCGGGCAAGCTGGCGGCCGCGGTGAGCGCCGAACTCGGTGGTCTGGCGATGGGCAAGGCGCGTCTGGAGGTGGAGGTGCGGCCGGTGCCCGCGGGCGCGCAGGACTCGGCGCCGCTCACCGTCGACGGCACGGAACTGCACGCCGGGCCCACGGGTATCGATGAGGTCGAGTTCCGGCTGGCGGCGCATTCGGGCGCGCAGTCGTTGCCGTTGAGCAGAAGCGCCTCCGGCGGTGAGCTGTCCCGAGTGATGCTGGCGCTGGAGGTGGTGCTCGCCGGGTCCGAGCACGGCGCGACCATGGTGTTCGACGAGGTCGACGCGGGCGTCGGCGGGCGAGCCGCGGTGGAGATCGGTCGCAGGCTGGCGCGGCTGGCGCGCACGCATCAGGTGATCGTGGTGACCCATCTGCCGCAGGTGGCGGCGTTCGCCGACACTCACCTGGTGGTCGACAAATCCGACGACGGCAAGGGCACTGTCAACAGCGGCGTCCGCGCGCTCACCAACGACGAGCGGGTGGTCGAGCTGGCGCGGATGCTGGCCGGTCTCGACGACACCGAGACCGGCCGGGCGCACGCGGAGGAACTGCTGGCGACGGCACGCGCGGAGAAAGCGGGCGCCGAGGTGGCCGCGCGCTGAGCGCGCCGGTCAGCGCACCGCCTTCTGCGCGCCCTTGATGAACACGCCGATCAGGTTCTTCAAACCGAACTCGAGCACCTTGGCGGGCACCGGAAGCGACGGGTCGGACTCCATCGTGTAGGAGACCCGGGTGCCGTTGTCGGCGTCGGCGAAGGTGACGATGCCGACGTGCCGCTTCACCGGCGCTCCCTTGACGATCTTGTACTCCATCCGCTCACCGGGCACCAGCTTGGTGATCTCTTCCGTCACACCGACCGGGCCGAGGCCGATCAGGTGCTGCGCGCCGACGCCCTCCCGCTCGGTCAGGCCGGGCTTGACCAGCTTGACCTGGGCGGGAATGTACGGGCTGATGCTCTCGCGGTCGGCGAAGAGCCGGTAGACGACCTCGCGCGGGGCGGCGATGACGGCGTCGACGGTGGTGCTGGCCATGAATTCTCCTCTTCCAGTTACGTGTGACCGGCAGCATATAGGTACACCGGTCGCGGCTCGGTGATCGTGTCGTTCGCATCACACTCGAAGGTGAGCCGTCCGGGTTGCCCGGCTACCGCGCGGGCACGCAGTGTCGTAGTCCGCCGGGTGTGAGGCGCACGATCGGACGATCTACTGAGGATACTCGTGGAAAAGCCCGTTTCGGGCACTGCTGGCCGTCGCAGGCCAGGGCTCTCATGGGCAGTTCGCTGTGACAAAGCTCAGAGCGATCAACGGCTTTCGTACTCGATGCTCAACTCTTGGCCAACTTGTGCCCGTAATGTCCGATTCATCATCTACTATTGAACTCAGTAGATGAACGGCGGGTGAATTCCGCCGGACAGCGGGAAGCGCCGAGGCGAAGGGGCCATCATGCGCAGTGTTCTTCCGATGACGATCGAGGCGGGCGGAGCGCGCTTTCGCGGCTCGGCGACGGGAGGGAGCGGGGGACGGTCGAAGAAGGGCGCGTTCGCGCTGTTCATCGCCGGTCTCGCCGCGGGAACGGTTGCCGCGGCGGGTGGTGCCGCGGCGGAGTCGCTGTCTCGTGGCGACCACTCGGGACGCTCGGGTTCGCACGGCGACTCGACGGGGTGGCACAAGATCGATCCGTTCGGATATCAGCACTCCGATCCGAATCCGCTGCGGCAGAACGAGCATCAGCATGCGCTGCGGGAATACCACCGGCAGAGCAAGCCGCGGCCGGATGAGAGTGGTGCGGGCAACGAGGCGGGGGAGTCGGCATGGACGCGCACCGAACGTCCGGACGGCAGTGGCTGGACCGTGTGCCGTCCGCAGGCGAAGTGGTGCTGAGGATCCGATTCGATCGAACCGTACGGCGAGTGCTCGAGCCGCTTCACCTGGCGGATCGGTTCTCGTACATGTAGCTGGCAATTCGCCGTCGGCTTGGGGGTGGGTGCGGACCTGGCATTGCTGGAACTCGAAGCGGGATTCGCGACTTGATTGCTGGTGGCGAAGCATGTGCTCGTTGCGTCGAGCTGGCCCTCGGTCGAAGCGGTCGGAATCGCCGCACGAGGACGCAAGAGCTGGAGCTGGAGCGTGGATCGAGGGCGGTGATCGTAGCTGAGGTGAGATTGCCGCCTTATAGCGAGAGGTCGGATCGAGCCAGGAGATAACGGCGCGCCTCCACCAATGGTTGAGAGTTAGCGGTCATCATCGCTTCATGAGGATGCCGGCGCTGTTGTCGCGAAACACCGAAACGCTTCCTGGTCTGATCGGGACGGCCCGGGTGGATCGCAACACCCGGCGGCTGCTCGGACGGATCGGGCCGGGGGACATCGTCGTCCTCGACGAGATGGACCTCGACCGGATGACCGCCGACCGGCTGGTCGAGGCGCGCGTCGGCGCGGTGATCAACACCTCGCCGTCCATCTCCGGCCGCTACCCGAACCTGGGGCCCGAGGCGCTGGTGTCCCACGGCATCCTGCTGCTGGACACGGTGAGTTCGGATGCGTTCAAGAAGATCAAGGACGGCGTCAAGGTCCGTGTCGACGGCGGCGTGGTCTACGCCGACCGGCTGATCAAGAAGGACCCCGAGGTGCTCGTCGAAGGCATCGAACTAACCGAGGCCGCCATCGCGGAGCGGATGATCGAAGCGCGCAACGGCCTCGCCGATCACCTCGAGGCCTTCGCGGGCAACACCATCGAGTTCATCCGGACCGAGAGCGCGCTGCTCATCGACGGGTTCGGCGTCCCGGAACTGGATCTGGTGATGAGGCAACGGCATGTGGTGGTCGTCGCCGACGGCCCGGAGCACGCCGAGGACCTGCAGCGGCTCAAGCCGTTCATCAAGGAGTACGCCCCCATCCTGATCGGCGTCGGCCGAGGCGCGGACACCCTGCGCAGGCGTGGGTACCGGCCCGACGTCATCGTGGGCGACCCGGAGGAGATCACCACCGCGACGATGAAGTGCGGCGCCGAGGTGATCCTGCCCGCCGACACCGACGGCCACGCCAAGGGGCTCGAACGCATCCAGGACCTCGGCATCGGCGCGACGACCTTCCCTTCTTCCGGCTCGCCCGCCGATCTGGCGCTGCTGCTGGCCGACCATCACGGCGCCGCGCTGATCGTCACCGCCGGAGCGCCCGCCTCGCTCGACGACTTCTTCGACCGGGGACGCCGCGACAGCAACCCGGCCACCTTCCTGACCCGGCTCAAGGTGGGCACGAAGCTGATGGACGCCAAGGCGGTGGCCACCCTGTACCGCACCCGCGTGTCCGGGGTCGCCGTCGCGCTGGTGGTGCTCGCCGCGCTGGTGGCGGTGATCGTCGTGCTGCTGGCCTCCAACAGCGGCGGTGACGCCCTGGACTGGGGTGTGGACACCTGGAACCGCCTCGCGCGGTGGGCGCAGGGGCAAGTCGCCGCTCGTCAACTCTGAAGGAGAACGATGATTTCGATGCGCCAGCACGCCATCTCGATCGTCGCGATCTTTCTCGCGCTCGCGATCGGTGTGGTGCTCGGATCCCAGACACTCGCGGCCGATCTGCTGTCGGGATTGCGCGCGGACAAGGCCGATCTGCGCCAACAGGTGGACGCTCTGACCGAGCGGAACCGGCTGCTCGACGACCAGACCGCGGCCGCCGACCGTTTCATCGCCGGTTCGTCGGGCCGCATTCTCGGCGGTACGCTCGCCGACCGCGGTGTCGTCGTGTTCACGACCCCCGACGCCGACCCGGGAGACGTCGACGCGGTGAGCGCAGCGCTCGCGGCGGCGGGCGCGACAGTCACCGGCCGGATCGCGCTCACCGAGGCGTTCGCCGACGGCAGCGAGGGCGATCGGATGCGCACGGCCCTGACGAACGTCATCCCGGCCGGTGCGCAGCTGCGGACCGGCGCGGTGGATCAGGGCAGTATGGCCGGCGATCTGCTCGGCCTGGTGCTGCTGCTCGATCCGGCCAGCGGGCAAACTCGGAGCACCCCGGAGGAACTCGGGCTGGTCCTGGAGACCATGCGCGGCGGCGGTTTCCTCGCCTACGGTGACACGCCGGTGCGGCCCGCGCAGCTCGCGGTCGTGATCACCGGCGACGGCGCCGCCGCGGCCGAGGACGGCGCAGGCCCGAACATCGCGCGCTTCGCGGGCGCCCTGCGCGGCCGCGGCGCGGGCGTGGTGCTCGCCGGTCGCGCTGGCGCCGCCGACGGGCAGGGGCCGATCGCCGTGGTCCGTGCCGACGCCGCGCTCGCGGCCCAGGTGAGCACCGTCGACAACGTCGAGCGCGAACTCGGCCGGGTCACGACCGCGCTGGCGCTGGGCGAACAGCTCAACGGGGGCGCCGGGCGCTACGGCACCGGCGCGAAAGCGGCCTCGCTCACCCTGGCCGTCGTGCCGGGCTGACCGGTCGCCGACAGCATCGCGGCCGCCGGTCGACCAAGGGGTTGTCAGCTCCGGGCCTCGATCGAACGCTGTCACGGCACCGACTCCCGCCGGACACCGGCGGCCCGGGAGAGACCCGCCCCACACTCCGGACGCGCGGGCTCTCATCGACCTCCCGCGATCGGCGGGCAAACGCGCGTGGCAGTCGAACGGACGGGCGGATCCGTGTTACCGTGAAGACCCGTGGGTCAAACACGGATTCAGGCGCGAACAGACACGAAGCACATCTTCGTCAGCGGTGGTGTCGCCTCCTCATTGGGTAAAGGTCTTACCGCCTCCAGCCTCGGTCAGCTGCTGACGGCGCGTGGGCTGCGCGTCACGATGCAGAAACTCGACCCGTACTTGAACGTCGATCCCGGCACGATGAACCCCTTCCAGCACGGCGAGGTGTTCGTGACGGAGGACGGCGCGGAGACCGACCTCGACGTCGGCCACTACGAGCGTTTTCTCGACCGGGACCTGTCCCGCGACGCGAACGTGACCACCGGACAGATCTATTCGTCGGTCATCGCCAAGGAGCGCCGCGGCGAGTATCTCGGCGACACGGTGCAGGTGATCCCGCACATCACCGACGAGATCAAGCACCGGATCCTCGCGATGCGCGGCCCCGATCTGCAGGGCCAGACCCCGGACGTGGTGATCACCGAGATCGGCGGCACCGTCGGCGACATCGAGTCGCAGCCGTTCCTGGAGGCCGCCCGCCAGATCCGCCACGACGTCGGCCGCGACAACGTCTTCTTCCTGCACGTCTCGCTGGTGCCCTACCTGGCGCCCTCCGGTGAGTTGAAGACCAAGCCGACCCAGCACTCGGTGGCGGCGCTGCGCAATATCGGCATCCAGCCCGACGCGCTGATCCTGCGCTGCGACCGCGAGGTCCCGCAGTCGCTGAAGAGCAAGATCGCGCTGATGTGCGACGTCGAGGTCGACGCCTGCATCTCCACCCCCGACGCGCGGTCGATCTACGACATCCCGCGCGTGCTGCACCGGGAGGGCCTGGACGCCTACGTGGTGCGCAGGCTGGGCCTGCCGTTCCGCGACGTGGACTGGACGGTGTGGGGCGACCTGCTCGACCGGGTGCACTCGCCGCGCGAGACCGTCGAGGTCGCGCTGGTCGGCAAGTACGTCGATCTGCCCGACGCCTACCTCTCGGTCACCGAAGCGCTGCGCGCGGGCGGGTTCGCCTCGCGGGCCAAGGTGAACATCCGGTGGGTGCCCTCCGACGAGTGCGAGACGCCCGCGGGCGCGCAGCACGCGCTGCGCGACGTGGACGCGGTGCTGATCCCCGGCGGCTTCGGCATCCGCGGCATCGAGGGCAAGGTCGGCGCGATCGGCTACGCGCGCACCCGCGGCATTCCGCTGCTCGGCCTGTGCCTCGGTTTGCAGTGCGTGGTGATCGAGGCGGCGCGCAGGGTGGGGCTGGTGGAGGCCAACTCGGCCGAATTCGAACCGGACACCCCGCACCCGGTCATCTCCACCATGGCCGACCAGGAGCAGGCCGTGGCCGGGGAGGCCGATCTCGGCGGCACCATGCGGCTCGGCGCCTACCCGGCGACCCTGGAGAAGGGCTCGGTCGTCGCCCAGGCCTACGGCAGCGAGCACGTCTCCGAGCGTCATCGCCACCGGTACGAGGTGAACAACGCCTACCGCGACAAGATCGCCGAGAGCGGCCTGAGGTTCAGCGGCACCTCGCCGGACGGCCACCTGGTCGAGTTCGTCGAGCTGCCCGCCGACGTGCACCCGTTCTTCGTCGCCACCCAGGCGCACCCGGAGTTGAAGAGCAGGCCGACCCGCCCGCATCCGCTGTTCGCGGCGCTCATCTCGGCGGCGCTGAAATACAAAGCGGCCGAACGGCTCCCGGTGGACATTCCCGGCGAAGAACTGGCGGGTGCGGCGGAACAGGCGTAGCGGCATGAGCAACGGGGGCGCTGCCGAGCCGGGCAGCCACGATTTCGAGATCGAATCCAGCAAGACGGTCTACACCGGTGCGATTCTCGCGTTGCGACTCGACCAGGTGCGCATGCCGGGCGGCAAGGTCGTGGAACGCGAGGTGATCGAGCACCACGGCGCGGTCGCCGTCGCCGCGATCGACGACGACGGCAATGTGGTGCTGATCAACCAGTACCGCCACCCGATCGGCAGACGGCTGCTCGAACTGCCCGCCGGGTTGCTCGACGTGCCCGGCGAGGACCCGCTGGTCGCGGCGCGCCGTGAGCTGGCCGAGGAGACCGGGCTGGCCGCCAGGGACTGGGCGGTGCTGGTGGACGTGGCGCTCTCGCCGGGGTTCACCGACGAAGCGCTGCGGGTCTACCTGGCCCGCGGGCTGTACGAAACCGAGCGCCCCGACCCGGAATTCGAGGAGGCGGACCTGGAAGTGGTCCGCATGCCGGTCGACGCGGCGGTCCGCGCGGCGCTGAGCGGGGAGATCGTCAACGCGACCGCGGTCGCCGGCGTGCTCGCCTTGGCGGCGGCGCGGGCGGCGGGCATCGAACCGCGGCCGCCGGACGCGCCGTGGGACGGGCAGCCGACGACCTTCCTCCGCCGCAAGGCGGCCGAGAAGTCCGAAGACTGACCGCAGGTGCTCGGTCGCGAGCTCGACACCTATCTCGACCACCTCGCCGTCGAGCGCGGCGTCGCGCCCAACACCCTGGGCGCCTACCGGCGTGACCTCGGCCGGTATCTGGACTTCCTGACCGGCCGCGGCATCGAGTCGCTCGACCGGGTCGACGAGTCCGACGTCGCGGAGTTCACCATGGCGCTGCGCTCGGGCGGTCCGGGACGCCCGCCGCTGGCGGCGAGTTCGGTGGCCCGCGCGCTGATCGCGGTGCGCGGGTGGCATCGCTTCGCCGCCGCGGAGGGACTCACCGACACCGATGTGGCGCACGCGGTGAAACCGCCGGCGTCGGGGCGCAGGTTGCCCAAGGCGCTGCCCTATGACCAGGTGCTGAAACTGCTGGAGGCGGCCGGAGGTGGTCAGGGCGACCCCGCCGCGGGCGTGGACGGCGGGCCGCGCGGCCTGCGCGACCGAGCGCTGCTGGAATTGCTGTACTCCACCGGCGCGCGGATCTCGGAAACGGTCGGGCTGGACGTCGACGATCTCGACATCGACCAGCGGGCGGTCGTCCTGCGCGGCAAGGGCGGCAAACAGCGTCTGGTACCGATCGGGCGGCCCGCGCTCGCCGCCGTGGACGCCTACCTGGTGCGCGGGCGGCCCGTGCTCGCCGCGCGCGGAAAAGGCAACGCCGGAGCCCTGTTCCTGAATGTCCGCGGCGCGCGGCTGTCCCGGCAGAGCGCCTGGCAGGTCCTGCACACCGCCGCCGAACGCGCGGGCATCGCGGCGGCGGTGTCGCCGCACACGCTGCGCCATTCCTTCGCCACCCATCTGCTCGACGGGGGCGCCGACGTCCGGGTGGTGCAGGAACTACTCGGCCACGCCTCGGTGACCACGACGCAGATCTACACCCTGGTCACGGTCAACACCCTGCGCGAGGTGTGGGCCACCGCGCATCCCCGCGCGCGGTAACCGTTGCCCCGCCGCGAGCTTCACGCATGGGTAAGGCGCGGAACAAAGTGGACTGCAGTCCGGTTGTGCTGGTCTGCCGGGTGCGCGGCGTGCCGCCGACGGTCCGGTTCCCGACCACAACGCGAGGTGAAGTGCATGGCAAAGTCTTTCATCGTCCACGAGGCCGATGTCGAAACGATTCCGCTGCCCGGCGGCGGTTCCTTCCGGCTACTGGAGGACAGCGAGAACTCCGAAGGGCTCTTCGGCGCCAACCGGCTGACCCTGGCCGCGGGTGCGGACGGCACCCGGCCACACCACCACACGAAGTCGACCGAAATCTTCTATGTGCTCGGCGGCACAATGGATTTCCTCGTGGACGGCACCCGCAGCGCCGTCCGCGCAGGTGGCCTGGTGGTGGTCGCGCCGGGCACGGTGCACGCCTTCGGAGCCGCCGCCGACGGCCCCGCCGAGTTTCTGGCTGTGCTCACACCCGGTATCGTCCGCTTCGAATACTTCCGGCAACTCGGCCGGATCGCGCGCGGGGAGGCGGACTGGGACAGTATGAACGAGTTGCACGACCGGTTCGACGTTCATTTCGATGGCGGACCGCAATGGCGCTGACCAGCGCGGCACGAACACGCCGCGCCGAGGCGCGGCACTCGAGTGCCGTCAAGCGGTAGCGTCTATCGAGAGCTGGACCGCACGAAAGCGAGGTCGGCCCATGATCGGCCTCGCTACGCTCGGCGAGGCAACGGGCAGGAACGTATAAGGAGCAGCGGATCGTGACGACAGCCGGCGCGGCAGAGCCGCCGATGGGTGCTGGGGCGGAGCCGCTTACGGGCTCGCGACCGGGTCCGTACTCGGACGCCGCGGCGGAAACGCTGTGGGGCCACGGAGTGGAGCCGGTCCCGGAGGACGCGACGCTCGGCCCGACCGGACGGCCGTTGCGGCTGGTGCCGGACCCGCCGCCGGTCGGCCAGCACGGGGACGCGCTCATCGTGGCCATGTGCAACCAGAAGGGCGGCGTCGGCAAGACCACCTCCACCATCAATCTCGGTGCGGCACTGGCCGAATACGGCCGCCGCGTCCTGCTCGTCGATCTGGACCCGCAGGGCGCGCTGTCGGCCGGGCTCGGTGTCGCCCACCACGATCTCGACTCGACCGTGCACGACCTGCTCATCGGTTCCAAGGTGTCGATCGACGACGTGCTGATGCAGACCCGGGTACCGAACATGGATCTGCTGCCCAGCAACATCGACCTCTCCGCCGCCGAGATCCAGCTGGTCAACGAGGTGGGCCGGGAACAGTCGCTCGGCCGCGCGCTGGAGCCGATCCGCAACCGCTACGACTACATCCTCATCGACTGCCAGCCGTCGCTCGGCCTGCTCACGGTCAACGCCTTGGCCTGCTCGGACGGCGTGATCATCCCGATGGAATGCGAGTACTTCTCGCTGCGCGGGCTGGCGCTGCTCAACGACACCGTGGAGAAGGTGCGGGACCGGCTGAACCCGCGGCTGAGCCTGTACGGAATAGTGGTCACCATGTTCGACTCGCGACTGCTGCATTCCCGCCAGGTGATGGCGCGCGTGGTCGAGGTGTTCGGTGATCTGGTCTACGACACCGCCATCGCGCGCACCGTCCGTTTCCCGGACGCCAGCGTCGCGGGCGAGCCGATCACCACGTGGGCGCCGAAATCCAGTGGCGCCGAGGCGTATCGGTCGATGGCTCGGGAAGTCATCCACCGATCCGGCCGGTGACCGGCCGCTCCGACCCCTCGTCTGCGTCCCACCACGACCCGTCCGGCCAGGGGTCTTCCGCGGCCGGACCGACTCCAACGCGGGACGATCAGGCACCCGAGGCCGGTGAGCGGCCCGAATCCAGGCAGGCCGCGCCCGCGCTCGGAAACGCGGCGGCGGCGTTCATCGCCGCGGGCCGCGACGCCGCCCCCCGTCGCCCGAGCCCGGCCATCGCCGGAGGTTCCACCGGACGAACCGCGCCGGAGACGGCGGCGGACGCCCCGCTCGCGTGGGACCGTAGGGACGAAACCGTCCCGAAACCACCCCCGCGGCCTGGCGGGACGATCGTCCCGGAGAGACCGGACGATCAGTCCGTCGACGCACCTGATGTCCCTGTCGTGGGTCACGATGCGCCGGAGGAGCCCGGCTCCTCGCCCGACCCGCTAAAAGCACCGGCCCTCTCGCAGGACGCGCCCGGCGCACCGGAGGCCGGAGCGGCAACGTCGCCCGAGCCGCAGGCGACCGGGTTCCGTCTGCGCCTGAGCAACTTCGAGGGACCGTTCGATCTGCTGCTCACCCTGATCAGCTCGCGCAAGCTGGACGTCACCGAGGTGGCGCTGCACAAGGTCACCGACGAGTTCATCGCCTACACCAAGGCGCTGACGGCGAACATGGCGCGGCAGAACACCTTGCGCGCGGACAAGATCTTGGACCAGACCACGGAATTCCTGGTCGTCGCCGCCACGTTGCTGGATCTGAAGGCGGCGCGGCTGCTGCCGTCCGGCGAGATGACCGACGCCGAGGACCTGGAGTTGCTCGAGGCCCGCGACCTGCTGTTCGCGCGGTTGCTGCAGTACCGCGCGTTCAAGCAGGTCGCCGAACTGCTCGGCGAGCTGGAGGCGGCCGCGCTGCGCCGCTATCCGCGCGCGGTCGGCCTGGAGGAGCGTTACGCCGGACTGCTGCCCGAGGTTAGGCTGGGTGTCGGGGCGGCCGAGTTCGCCGCGATCGCCGCGGCGGCCTTCCGGCCCCGTCCGGTGCCCAAGGTCGGGCTCGACCACTTGCACACGCACGCGATCTCGGTGGCCGAGCAGGCGGCGCTGGTGCTGGAGCGGCTCAAACAGCGTGGTGCGGGCGCGTGGACCTCCTTCGGCGAGCTGGTCGCCGATTGCGAGGTTCCGGTCCAGATCGTCGCCCGCTTCCTCGCGCTGCTCGAGCTGTATCGCGGCAAGACGATCGAGTTCGACCAGCCCGATCCGCTCGGTCCCTTGTCGGTGAGCTGGATCGGCGACGACGCCGCGCAACAGGTGGAGACCGTGACGATCGAGGAGGACTACGGGTGAGCGAGCACAGCGCGAGGGCGCGGAGGCGCGATCGTGAGTGAGGCAGTGGTGGAACTCACCCCCGAACCGCTCGCCGACGCCGATCTCCGTTCGGCGCTCGAGGCCATGCTGCTGGTCGTCGACTCGCCCGCACCGGTTGACCAGCTCGCGGCCGCTCTCGGCGAGAGCGCCGAGCGGGTCGAGCGGACCCTGCGCGAGATGTCGGCCGAACTGTCGGCGCGGTCCAGCGGGATAGATCTGCGTTTCGTCGGTGACGGCTGGCGCTTCTATACTCGCAGCGAGTACGCGCCGTATGTGGAGCGGATGCTGCTCGACGGCTCCCGATCGAAATTGACCCGGGCGGCCTTGGAGACGCTGGCGGTGGTGGCATACCGTCAGCCGGTGACCAGGACCAGGGTCAGCGCCGTGCGCGGCGTGAACGTCGACGGGGTGATGCGCACGCTGCTGGCCAGGGGCCTGATCGCCGAGGCAGGCGTCGACCCGGAGACCAACGGAACGCTGTACTGCACGACCGAGCTGTTCCTGGAACGGATCGGACTGGCTTCGCTGAGCGATCTGCCGCCGCTGGCGCCCCTGCTTCCGGGCGTCGACCTGATCGATGAGATCAACGAGAGCCTGGAGACGGACCCCCGCTACACCAGGTCGAGGAAACCCGCCGAGGCCGATTTGGACCTCGGCACCGAAGAGTGACAGGACAACATGAATACGCCCGCTCGCCGAGATGGCACACCGGATCGTAGGAAACGCGGCGCACAGCCCGAACGCGGCGGCGCGAGCCGCGGCTCGAGTTCACGCGACGCCCGTTCGGCCCAACGGGGGATCACCGCCCGTGGCGCCCAGCAAGGCGGCGCAGGCCGGACGGCACAGCGCGGATCCGCCGCCGCTCCCAGCCCGCAGCGGCACACCGCCGCGGCGAGCAAGAAGAAGCCCAAACCGCAGCGGCAGGTCGCACCGCCGCCGCTGCTGAGCAACGCCAAGCCCGCGCGCCACCAGAACGTGGAGCCCGCCCCGTCCGGCGGCCACACCAAGCTCCCGTGGGGCGAGGGCGAGCGGTTGCAGAAGGTGCTCGCCAAGGCGGGCGTGGCCTCGCGCAGGGCCGCCGAGGAGATGATCGCGCAGGGCCGCGTCGAGGTCGACGGCATGATCGTGCGCGAGCAAGGCCTGCGCATCGACCCGCAGCACGCGGTGGTGCGCGTCGACGGCACCCGCGTGGTGGTGCGCGAGGAACTGGTGCACGTCGCGCTGAACAAGCCCAAGGGCTGGCAGTCGACCATGTCCGACGATCTGGGACGCCCGTGCGTCGGCGACATCGTGGCCGAGCGGATCGCCGCGGGCCAGCGGCTGTTCCATGTCGGAAGGCTTGATGCCGACACCGAGGGCCTGCTGCTGCTCACCAACGACGGCGATCTGGCCCACCGGCTGATGCACCCGTCCTACGAGGTCTCCAAGACCTATCTGGCGACGGTGCAAGGCGAGGTCAACAATCGCGCGGTCGGCAAGCGGCTCAGAGAAGGCGTCGAGCTGGAGGACGGTCCCGCCAAGGTCGACCGTTTCCAGGTGCTGGAACTGGGGGAGGGACGTTCCTTGGTGAAGGTGGTGTTGCACGAAGGGCGCAAGCACATCGTGCGCCGCCTGCTGGACGCGGTGGGCCATCCGGTCGTCCGGCTGGTCCGCACCCATATCGGTCCGGTCGCGCTGGGCGACCAACGGCCCGGCACGCTGCGTGTGCTCGGCCGCGATGAAATCGGCAAACTCTACGAGGCGGTGTCGTTGTGAACGGTGTGGAGATCCCGGTGCAGGCGCCGGCGCGGATGGCCGGTACGAGCCCACTGGTGGTCGCCATGGACGGGCCTTCTGGTACCGGGAAGTCGAGCGTGTCACGGCGCCTGGCCACCCGGCTCGGCGCCCGCTACCTCGACACCGGCGCGATGTACCGGGTGGCGACGCTGCGCGTGCTGCGCGCAGGCATCGAACTGACCGACACCGCGGCCATCGCCGCCGCGGTCAAGGAGCTGCCGCTGTCCATCGGCACCGATCCCAGCCGCGAGGTGATCGAGCTGGACGGCGAGGACGTGCGATCGGAGATTCGCGGCGACGCCGTCACCAAGGCGGTCTCCGCGGTCTCCGCGGTGCCGGAGGTGCGTGAACTGCTGGTCGCCATGCAACGCGAGATCACGGCGGCGGCGGGCCGCATCGTGGTCGAGGGCCGCGACATCGGCACCGTCGTGCTGCCGGCCGCGGACGCCAAGATCTACCTGACCGCTTCCGCCGAGGCGCGGGCGCACCGGCGCAATCAGCAGAACATCGCCGAGGGCCGGGGCGACGACTACGCGGGCGTGCTCGCCGACGTGCAGCGCCGCGACACGCTCGACTCGACCCGCAAGGTGTCCCCGCTGCGTCCCGCCGAGGACGCGGTACCGGTCGACACCAGCGAACTGTCCATGGACGAGGTGATCGACGAGCTGTACGGCGTGGTCGCGCAGCAGGTCGCCGCATACGGAGCCGGAGGGGACCGATGAACGGGGACGTGCTGGCCGGCGACGGCGTCTGGAGCGACGAAGCCGACTGGGAACTGACCGATCTCGAGGGTGAGTTCGAGGACTCCGCGCATGTCGCGATGCCGACGCTGGCCGTGGTCGGACGCCCGAACGTGGGCAAGTCGACCCTGGTCAACCGCATCCTCGGCCGCAGGGAAGCGGTCGTGGAGGACATCCCGGGAGTAACCCGCGACCGCGTGTCCTACGAGGCGAACTGGGCCGGTCGCCGGTTCCTGGTGCAGGACACCGGCGGCTGGGAGCCCGACGCGAAGGGATTGCAGCAATCGGTGGCCCGCCAGGCCGAGCTGGCCATGCAGACCGCCGACGCGATCCTGCTCGTGGTCGACGCCGTGGTCGGCGCCACCGCCACCGACGAGGCGGCGGTGAAGAAGCTGCGCCGCTCCTCGGTGCCGGTGATCCTGGTCGCCAACAAGGTCGACGACCAGCGGGTGGAAGCGGAAGCGGCGGCGCTGTGGTCGCTGGGACTCGGCGAGCCACGCATGGTCAGCGCCGCGCACGGCCGCGGCACCGGTGACCTGCTCGACGACGTGCTCGCGGTGCTCCCGGAGACCCCGCGCGAGGGGACCGGGGGTGCCGGTCCGCGTCGGGTGGCGCTGGTCGGCAAGCCGAACGTCGGCAAGTCCAGCCTGCTCAACAAGCTGGCCAACGACGAGCGTTCCGTGGTGCACGATGTCGCGGGCACCACGGTCGACCCGGTCGACTCCCTCGTCGAACTGGGCGGCAAGGTGTGGAAGTTCATCGACACCGCCGGGCTGCGCCGCAAGGTGGCCAATGCCAGCGGCACCGAGTTCTACGCCTCGCTGCGCACCAAGTCCGCGCTGGAGGCATCGGAGGTGGCGATCATGCTGATCGACGCCTCCCAGCCGATCACCGAACAGGACCTGCGGGTGATCAGCATGGTCGCCGATTCCGGGCGGGCGCTGGTGCTGGCGTTCAACAAGTGGGACCTGGTCGACGAGGACCGCCGCCTGCAACTGGAACGCGAGGTCGACCGCGAACTGGTTCGGGTGCCGTGGGCGCAGCGGGTGAACATCTCCGCCCACACCGGCCGCGCGGTGCAGAAGCTGGTGCCCGCGATGGAGACCGCGCTGGAATCGTGGGACAAGCGCATCCCGACGGGCAGGCTCAACACGTGGCTGAAGGACGTGATCGCCGCGACGCCGCCGCCGATGCGCGGCGGCAGGCTGCCCCGCGTGCTGTTCGCCACCCAGGCGACCACGCGGCCGCCCACGTTCGTGCTGTTCACCACCGGCTTCCTCGAGGCGGGCTACCGGCGTTTCCTGGAGCGCAGGTTGCGCGAGGAATTCGGTTTCGACGGCTCGCCGGTCCGTATCTCGGTGCGGGTGCGCGAGAAGCGGGATCGCTCGAAGAAGTAGGCGACGACGGCGAGGCCTCTGGCATGTCCCGGCCTCGCCGCCCGCAGTCTGGCTACCTATTGGCGAGTCGCTTTTCTCCGCTGATGATTCGGGCAAAATGCCTAATGGGAGCCGATATTCTCTCGTATACGTGACGATATGGCCAGTACGCTTCGCGATGGCGGCAAACACCTGGCATCATCCGGGCATGGTCATTCCCAGCGTCCTGCCGGAACCACCGGCCGTCCTGACTCCGTTCGAGACGGGATGGCCCGTGCGCCTCGCCGACACCGATCGCGAGCAGCGCCTGCGCTTGGACGGTGTCGCGCGCTACCTGCAGGATGTCGGCTACGACCACCTCGACGTCCTGGAGGACGGCGATATCCATCGCCTGTGGGTGATCCGCAGGACGGTGATCGACGCGCTCAAGCCGCTCGGCTTCGGCGAGCGGGCGACGTTGCGGCGGTGGCCTTCGGCGACGTCCACCCGGTGGTGCGCGATGCGGGTCCAGATCGGCGGCAGCGCGGGCGGGCTGGTGGAGACCGAGAGTTTCCTGATCCATTTCGGCACCGAATCCGGCGTGCCGACTCGGATGAGCGACCGGTTCCTCGCGCCCATGCTGGCCTGCACGACCGAGCACCGGCTGCGCTGGAAGGCCGAACTCACCGATCCCATGCCCGCGGCGGACGAGCCCGGCGTGCAGATCCGGCCCTTCCCTCTCCGGGTCACCGACATCGACCTGCTCGACCATATGAACAACGCGGTCTACCTCACCGCGCTGGAAGAAGTGCTCGCTGATCACGCCGAACTGAAATCGGGCCCGCACCGCGTGGTGGTCGAGTACGGGAAACCGGTGCGGTCCGGCGAGGACGTCGAACTGGTCGCCCGCCGCACCGACTCGAGCTTGGACGTGTGGTTCGCCGTCGGCACGGACTGCCGGGCGGTCGCCCGGGTCACCTCGCGCTAACCGGCCAACTGTTCGACGGTGGCGCGCGCTCCTCGGGTGCGCAGGCTCTCCAGAGCCGCCAGATACGCGGCCACGAACCGGGGATGATCGCCCAGGTCGCCGAACAGCGAGCGCTCGCCCAGGAAAGCGGTCGGCTGCTGCCGTTGCCGCCGGGCCAGGGGAACCAGCCGATCGCGGAGCTGGTCGACGACCTCGATCGGCTGACCCTGCTCGTCCACGCCCTCGGCATAGCGGGCCCAGCTCGCGACGACCGCCGCCGCACAGTCGATCGGGCCGCCGGCGGCCAGCTGTGCCCGCACCACCGGCAGCAGCCACTTCGGGATCCGGTCGGAGGATTCCGCGCACAACCGGGCGATGGTGTCGCCGATCGCGGGGTTCGCGAACCGGTCGAGCAGCGTCCGCTTGTAGTCGCCCAGGTCTACGCCGGGTACCGCGCGCAGCGTCGGCGTCGCCTCGGCGTCCATGTAGCGCGTCAGGAACCGCCGGAAGGCCGGATCCTGGGCGGCTTCGTGCACCAGCCGGTATCCGCTGAGGTACCCGAAGTAGCACAGCGCCTGGTGGCTCGCGTTCAGCAACCGCAGTTTCATCAGTTCGTACGGGGTGACGTCGGCGACGACCTGCACGCCGACCTCCTCGAGGGCCGGGAGGCCGAGAGCGAAGGAATCCTCCAGCACCCACTGGGCGAACGGCTCGGTCACCACCGGCCAGCGGTCGGTGAGCCCGTAGCGCCGCTCGATCTCGCCGGTCGCCCCCGGCGGGGTCACCGGGGTGATCCGGTCCACCATCGAATTGGGGAAGCGCACCTGCTCGGCCACGAAGGCTCCGAGCCCGGGATCGCGCAGCCCGGCGAACGCGCCGAACATCCGGCGCGCGACGTTCCCGTTACCCTCGATGTTGTCGCAGGACAGCACGGTGAACGGCGCGACACCGCGGGATCGGCGGCGGGCCAGCGCTTCGGTGACGAGGCCGAAGACGGTACACGGCGGCGCGTTCCCGGCCAGGTCGGCGCGGATTCCGGGGTCGTCCGGGTCGAATTCCCCGGTAGCGGCGTCGATGTGGTAGCCGCCTTCGGTGATGGTCAGCGAGACGATGCGGGTGGCCGGATCGGTGAGCTTCGTCACCACGGCCTCGGGATCGTCCGGCGCGTAGCGGTATTCGACCAGCGAGCCGATCGTGCGCGTGGTCCACGTGCCGTCCGGCGCGACCGTCGACAGCGTGTACAAGCCGTCCTGCGCCCGCAGCACGTCGCGCATGCGCCGATCGCCGGGGAGCACGCCGACTCCGCAGATGCCCCACTCGTCGCCGAGGCCGCGTTCGAGCAAGCGGTCGACGTACATCGCCTGGTGAGCCCGATGAAATCCGCCGACACCGAAATGCACTATGCCCGTGCTGATCCGAGATCGGTCGTAGCCCGGTGTCGAGACACGATCGGCGAAGCCGGTCATCGTCGCCGCCCGCAAGGGCGTGGCCGTGGGTTCCGGCATCCCGCACCTCCCGTGTCGTGTGGATCACACCATAGTGCAGCGGCGGCCCGTAAACCCTCGTCACGCGGCCCGCATGGGCGGTTGATCGGGCCGGGGCGATTACCCCGTTTCGCCCGGTGGGGTCGGCCACCGGGAGGTTTATCGCCGTGGAGCTGGGTAGACCGTCCGTGACCCGATCGACGGCAGAAAGGCTGAATGCGATGTCTCAACCCATCACCAGCACGCTGGACCCGGAGCAGCAGCGCATCGCGGGCGAAACGCTCCAGGCAACCGTGGTCGACCTGATCGACCTGTCGCTGATCGCGAAGCAGGCGCACTGGAACGTGGTCGGCTCCAACTTCCGCTCGGTGCACTTGGCGCTGGACGAATTGGTGACCGTGGCACGGGAGTTCACCGACTCCGCCGCGGAACGCGCCACCGCCGTCGGCGTGAGCCCGGACGGGCGCGCGGCGAGCGTGGCCAAGAGTTCCGGCGCGATCGGCATCGGCGAGGGTTGGCAACAGGACACCGACGTCATCGACGCGATAGTCGGCAACCTCGCCGCCGTCATCAAGCGGCTGCGTGAGCGCATCGCGGCGACCGAGAAGGCCGATCCGGTGACCCAGGATCTGTTCCTGGCGATCGCGGCGCGGCTGGAACAGTTGCACTGGATGTGGCAAGCGCAGCTCGCCACGGCCTGATGCGGGTGATCACGTGCGCGTTCGGCGCGCCTGCCACCGAGACCGCGGTCGCGGTGCGGATCCCCGCCGAAGCGCGACAGCTCGCCCTGATCCGCGCGATGACCGACACCGTGTGCCTGGTGGCCGAACTGCCCCTCGACGCGGCGTCGGACATCCGCTTGGCGATCAACGAGGCGGCCACGATGCTGCTGGCGGACGCCATGCCCGGCTCGATGCTCGGCTGCGCGTTCACCTACGGCGCGGGCCGGATGAGCGTGCGCGTCGACGCCGTGGCCGCGTTCGATGACGACGTGCACGGCGATCCGCTGAGCTGGGAATTGGTTCGCATGCTCACCCGTTCCCTCTCGATTTCTCGTGACCCTTTTGATTCCGAACTCGGCGGGTACCCGACCGTTATCGAATTCAGTTGGGAACGAGGACCATTTGATGACACGTGAGTTCACGACCGACGGAAATGACGCGGCAGGCCGCGCCCGTGGCGGCGACAGCTACGACAACATCGAGCCGTGGTTCGAGAAGCTGGCCGCGATGGACGAGGGTGATCCGCATCGCGCGGCGCTGCGCGAGGAGGTGACCCGGCGGTGTCTTCCGCTGGCCGAGCACATCGCCAGGAAGTTCTCCGGCCGCGGTGAGTCCTATGAGGATCTGCTGCAGATCGCCCGGGTCGGGCTGGTGCTCGCGGTGGACCGTTTCGACGTCTCGCGCGGCAGTTCCTTCCTGGGATTCGCGGTCCCCACCATCATGGGCGAGGTACGCAGGCACTTCCGCGACCACACGTGGTCGCTGCGAGTGCCGCGCCGCCTCAAGGAGATTCAGCTGCGCATCGGCCCGGCCACGGAGACGTTGTCGCACCGCCTCGGGCGGATGCCGACGGCGAGGGAGATCGCCGAGGAACTGGACGTCGACCTCGGTGAGGTCACCCAAGCGCTCATCGCGGGCAACGCCTACCAGGCCAACTCGCTGGACGCGGCCGGGCGGGAGGACGCCGACGGCGCGCCGCAGTCGCTGGCCGACACGCTGGGCGCCGAGGAACCCTGCTACGACCTGCTGGAGCAGGCGATGGCCGTGCGTCCGCTGATCGCGGAGTTGCCGCCGCGCGATCGGCAGGTGCTGATCATGCGTTTCTACGAGTCGCGGACCCAGAGTCAGATCGCCGAAGAACTGGGCGTTTCGCAGATGCAGGTCTCGCGCATCCTCGCCAGGATTCTCAAGGACCTGCGCGAACGAGCGCTCGGCCCGGAAGAACAACTCGTGTCGAGCGCGGCGTGATCCATCACGTGCTCGGACGGACGACCGAGCCGGTCATCGGCGTCGCGGACACCTCACCGGTCCAGCCGCAGGGTAAGGCGCAGCTGGCGATGACTTTGGTCTCCAGGTCGCCGTTGTCGTAGCGCACCGTGGTGGTCTCCGCGTAAGCGGGATATCCGCACGCTCGGCATTTGCCGAAGAAGTCGAGGATCTCCTCGGCGCGGGAGTGCGCGATTCGTCGTGCGGGCTTGTCGTCCATAACCTCTCCAGCCAGCGTGCGGTCCTGCCGAGCAGGCGTCTGCGACGTTAGGATCGGCGCCCGGCGCCCGGCGGGAGTTTCGGTGATCATTGGGCTGATTCACAGGTGCCGCGCGGGTGATTTGGGCCGGTTCCCAGGCGCAGGTGAATGCTGGGCAATCGCAGCGTATTCCCTGCGTATCGCTGGTAGTGGGGACGGCGCCCCGGCTACTTGACCTCGCCTGTGACTGACGTTACAAAGGAGCTACCCGCCGACCCGAAGTTCTTCGAACCGGCCGACGAGAAGTGCACAAGTTGGTTACCGATGTCATCGACGTAGTCGCCGAATTCGCGATCGCCCGCAAGACCATCTGGGATCTGCTGCTCGAACCGCAGACGTATCCGCGTATGTTCACCGGTATCGGCGCGTGCGAGCAGATCCAGTCCGCCGACGGCAATGTGGTCTGGCAGATGCGCGTCGGCACCTACGCGTCGGGCATTCGCACCCACCAGATCCGGGTGAGCGTGGGCCGGTGGTACGAGAGCTTCGAGATGCAGTACGCCGCTTTAGGCAGTTTCGCGTCGGTGCGGCTGCACGGCGACGAGGAGCGCACCAAGATCACGGTCACCTATTTCGCGCCGAGCCGGGTGCACCCGCGGGTGGCCGAGCTGTCCAACGTGGCGATCGCGGAGTGGACCAAGAGCGGACTGAAGCGGGTGGCCGACGTCGCCAAGGGCGCGCGGACCTCCCTGGTCGTCAACGGCGAGGATTCGCCGATCCGGCGCAACGCGGGCGTGGCGCGGCAGATGGTGGCCACCGGCGTCGTGCTGCCGGTTCGCCTGGATCGGAGTCTCAAACAGCTTCGCTCCCTGGCGAAGTGGGGTTTCAACCTGGCGGGCGGGTACGCGGCGGGCGCGGCGTACGCCCCGGATCGGACCGCGATCATCGACGACCGCGGCACCCGGTCCTTCGCCGACATGCACGAGCGCACCAACGCGCTGGCCGGCGCGATGGCCGCGCACGGCCTCGGTCCTGGCGACGCCGTCGGACTGCTGGCGCGCAACCACGCGGCCATGGTCGAATGCATGGTCGCCGCAGGTAAATTGGGCGTGGACGTGGCCCTGCTGAACGCCGGGCTGGCCGGGCGAACCATCGAGGAGATCGTCCAGCGCGATCGCCTCTCGGCGCTGTTCGTCGATGGCGACCTGGAGGAATTGGTGCGCTATCTGCACGCCGACATCCCGCGGTACAACACCGACGAGCGTCCTCCCGCGCCGGACCGGACGACCGTGAACCAGCTCGTGGCCGAGGGGCACACGACGTTCCGCACGCCTGCCCAGCCGGGACGGCTGATCGTGCTCACCTCCGGGACCAGCGGGACGCCGAAGGGCGCGCGCAGGCCGCATCCGAAGGGCTTCGGGTCCATCGCGGCACTGCTGTCGCGCATCCCGATGCAGATGAACGAGACCATGCTGATCCCCGCGCCGCTGTTCCACACCTGGGGGCTGGCCGGCCTGCAACTGAGCACCGCGCTGCGCGCGACCGTGGTGCTGGCCGAGCGGTTCGACGCGGAGGACTGCCTGCGCCGCATCGCCGAGCACCGGGTCAACACGGTGATCGTGGTGCCGACCATGGTGCAGCGCATCCTCGACCTGCCCGCGCACGTGCGCGCTCGCTACGACACCTCCAGCCTGCGGCACATGATCAGCTGCGGTGCGCCGCTGGCCGGTGCGACCGTCGAGCGATTCATGGAGACCTACGGCGACGTCCTCTACAACGTCTACGGCTCCACCGAGGTCTCCTGGGCGACGATCGCCACGCCCGAGGACCTGCACACCTCGCCGACCACGGCGGGGCGGCCGCCGCTCGGCACGAAGGTCGCCGTGCTCGGACCCGACCACCGCAGGCTGCCGATCGGCGCGACCGGGCACATCTTCGTCGGCAACCACATGCTGTTCGACGGCTACGTCAACTCGGCGCCGCCGGACGAGGCGCACGGCATGCTCGACACCGGCGACCTCGGCTACCTCGACGCCGCGGGCCGGCTGTTCATCGCCGGACGGGACGATGAGATGATCATCTCCGGCGGCGAGAACGTCTTCCCCCGCCCGGTCGAGGAGGCGCTCGCGCACCTGCCGCAGGTCAGCGACGTCGCCGTGGTGGGCGTGCCGGACCGCGAATTCGGTCAGCGACTGGCGGCGTTCGTGGTGAAACGCGAAGGCTCCGGCCTCGATTCGGATATGGTGCGCACCTACATCCGCAACCGCTTGAGCCGCTTCTCGGTGCCGCGCGATGTCACCTTCCTCTCGGCGCTGCCGCGTGGCGACACCGGCAAGATCCTCAAGCGCTTGCTCGCCGGTCCCGGCGCGACCGAGCCGGAGCTGCCGCCGTCGATCAACGGTCTCGGCACCGCCGGATCGCCCTGACCTTTCCGGCGGCGCTCCCGCCTGCCGGGCCCGGCAGGTCTCAGTAGACGGTGTCCTCCAAGTCGGTCAGCGCGGTCTCCAGGTGATCGAGCAGCCTGGCCACGTCCGGCACGCCGCGACGGCAGGCGACGATGCCGATGTCCAGGCTGTCGGCATTGCTGGTGAGGGTGATGTTCACCGCCTGCCCGTCGAGCGGGATCGACAGCGGATAGCTGGCCGCGACGCGCGCGCCGTTCCAGTACTGCGGTTCGCGCGGCCCGGGGATGTTGGAGATGACGATGTTGAACGGCGGGCTGGTCAGCGCGGCCGTGGCGGGAAGCAGCAGCGACAGGGCGAGCGGACTGAGCGTCAGCGCCGACAGCGAGACGGCCTGGACGGGGGACAGCGCGCGGTAGATCTCTTTGCTGCGATGCATCGAGGAGCTGATCGCCGCCAGCCGCGCGGCCGGATCGGGCAGGTCGGTGGCCAGATTGCACAGCAGCGCGGCCACTGCGTTGCCCCCGCCGTCACCGTCGTCGGATTCGGGACGCAGCGAGACCGGCACCATGGCGATCAGCGGCTTGTCCGGCAGGGCGAGGTGTTCGAGCAGATAGGCGCGCAGCGCGCCGGCCGACATGGCCAGTACCACGTCGTTGAGCGTGGTGCCGGTCATCTTCTTGACCTGCCGGATCCGGTCCAGCGGCCAGGAGCGGGCTGCGCAGCGGCGGGCCCCGCCGATCGGGACGTTGAACATGGTGCGCGGTGCGGCGAAGGGCAGCGTCAACTGCTGCTCCAGCAGCGCGGTACGGGCCAGGCGCAAAGCCGATGGCGCCGAGCCCGCGGCGGCGAGCAGTGCGCGCGCCCGGCCGGTGAGGGTCTGCCGCTCCCGCGGTGCGTGCGCGCTGCGGCCGGTCGAGGGCGGAAGATGCCAGGGCACCAGCGCTTCGCCGGATTCCGGGTCGGTGGTGAGCGTTCGCTGCAACAGCCGTTGGGCGCCGACGCCGTCGATGAGTGCGTGGTGCATCTTCGCGTACAAGCCGACCCGGTCGCCGGCGAGCCCTTCGATCAGATGCGCCTCCCACAGCGGCCGGTGCCGGTCGAGCAGCCTGCTGTGCAGTCCCGCGGCCACCTCGGTCACGGCGTCCAGGCCACCCGGTTCCGGCAGCGCCCATCGCTGCACGTGGTAGTCGAGTTCGACGGCGCTGTCCACGGTCCAGGCCAGCTGCGGGGTCCCGAACAGGCGAGCCGGGCGCTTGCGGAACGTGGGGTGGAAGTTCTGGTCGGCCGCCAGTGTGGCGTACGCGCGCCTGGCGAATTCGGGTCCGGTGCCATCGACCGGGTCGAAGATCGACAGCGAACCGACGTGCATCGGATGCTCGCGTGATTCCGCGATGAGGAACAGGGCGTCCACCGGCGAGATGAATTCCATGGGCAGTTCCCTCCTGGCGACGCCGCGGCTGCGCCACGGTTCGGTTGCGCCACGGTTCGGTTGCGGACGTGGAAGGTCGCCGGACTGCCCACGGCGCGGGAGAGCTGTGCCGGTCGGCCGACGATCCATCACCCGATTGATTCGGTGCCGAATCCGGACCGGCTGGGCGGTTCGTCGCGGAATTGTGCGGGCCTGCCTCAGGACAGGCGGCTGACCGGCCAGTCCTGCGGCAGTTCGAGACGTTCGCTGATCATGCTGATCGCGGTGTGCAGCGCCTGGATCTCGTCGACGCCGCTGGCCAGCGACGCGCCCTGCCTGCTGATGTGGAATCGGCACAGGTGCTCGCGCCGGTCGGCCGCCAGATACGGCCTGCCGATGATGATCGACAACGAGCTGTCGGCATCGTGCAGGGTGCGCGCGGCGATGAGCGCCTGCGGCTCGCTGGTCACCGTCGTGGCGGCGCGCGAGGGCCGGGTGGGGGCGGCGGGGAAGCCGGGATCGGAGGGATCGGTCACCGGGAAATGCGCGCCGTGGCTGTTCGCTTGCCGCAGCTCGTGCGCGATCTCCTGGAACGCGCGGTAGAGCGCGGCGATGGAATCGACGCCGTGCGCCCATCGTTCGCCGATGCCCTGGATGCGGAAACCGCACACCACACCGGTGTCACCCGGCGCCATCTGCGGTTTGCCCACCTCGATGGAGACTTCTCGCGTGGCATCGGAGACGGTGCGGGTGGCGATCACCTCTCTGATCCGCCGCCACTTCATGCTCGCGATCGCACCGCTGTGCTCGGATTCGCGCACTGCGGACGTGGTCGTGTCACCAGTGACCCGCGCCGATATCGCTCTCATGCAATGTGGAGTACCCAAGTTCGCCCCGGGTTTATCCTGCGGTTGCAGGTGACCTTGACCGCAGCGCGGAGACACGCCGTATCGGCAAAAGGGCTACCGAACGGTTAACACGCCCCGCGTTTGGCAGGCTGTCGCCGAGGGTGTGTTGGTGGGGCCGCGACGATGAGGAGGGGCGGACGAAGTGGTAACGATTGCGCAGTTGCGAGCGGTTCTGTCGATCTTGCGCGTCGACCCGGACGAGGTCGGCGCACGCGTGGGCGACACGGGTCTGCACGGTCCTGACGCCGAACGTGTCCTACTGATCGGTTTGCTACACCGGATCGCGAGCAGCGAACTGCGCCACGTGGTCACCACGACGATGGACGAGGAGGAGGCGGCACGGGCCGCCGCGGTCAGCACCCTGCCGGTGAACGGCGAGAACCCCACGGAGCAGGTGCGTTTCGACGCGCACTGGCTGCACGACCGCATCGGCGCGCTGGCGGCGGGCACCACCGTGGATCCGGTGCCGGTCCTGCTGGACGCCGCCGCGCGGTCGACGGACGCGGCCGAGGCGCTGCTGCTGCTGAGCCGCAATCCGCGCGGCCGGGACGCGGACACCAGATGGGAGCGTGCGCTCGACGATCTGGGGCGCGCCTATCACCTGATCAACGACGAGCGGGTGGGCCGCTCGAACACGACGACCGCGCCGCTGTAGCGGCGCGGTCGGTCGGAGGTCTCGCCCGGCGGCATGCGGCGCGCCGCCGGGATCGAGCTACTTGGCGGGTTGGGCCGGAGCGGACTGGACCGGCTTGTCGGCGAAGCGAGTGGTGCCGTCGGCCGCCTGCAGCGTGGTGAGCAGATCGACGCCGGCCACGACGAGCGTGGGTCCGCCGACCGCGATGGTTCCCAGGATGCCGCCGAGGCTCGCGCCGGTCAGCAGACCGGCCACGCAACCGACGGCGATGGTCACCAGGCAGCCGATCGTGGCGCCGATGGCGGTGCCGACGAAACCGCCGATGGCGGTGGCGAGTCCGAACTGGCTGGCGAATTCGTCCCTCGCGCGCTGGTTCTCGGTCATGGAGGCGACCGGCTTGGCCACCAGCGGCTCGGTGATCGCGATGCCGTCGGGCCTGGTCGGCTTCAGCTCGAGCACCGTGCTGTCCTTCTTCAGCTCCGGGCGGACCGGGATGACGGTGCCCGCGATCCGGAAGTCGAGCGGCAGCGTCATCGCGACGTGGCCGTCGCGGTCGCGGACGTCGACCACGTCGATCACTTGCGCGATGTCGGCCGGGGCGCCGGTGTGATCGACGAGCACCCCGTCGCGCTCGGTTAGTCGAGCGTTCTCGTCGCCCGCGGGCTGATCGCGCAGCGCCTTGGACAATTCGAAGGTTCCGCCCCTGAGCGCGGCGACCACCGTCTGATCGATGAGCTTGGCCGAGTAGGTGATGTCGGGGGCGGGCTCGGCGTGCGCGACGCCCGCGCCGACGGTCAGCGAGCCGATGGCGAGTATCGCTGCCGCAGTGATGCCGCGGAGTTGCATGTTTCGTCCATTCCTTCATCGGGTTCACACCTGCGTCCAGCACGGCCGGACCCGCGCACTCCGGCGGCGCAAGAGCAGTCGTCTAGGGTCGCTGAGCAGCCTAGCAGCGCCCACAGCAACCTATGAGCGTTCCGGCTCGACCGGTCGGAGATAGCGAAAAATTCTCCGACCGGCCGTGATTCGGATCCTCCGGCTCAGCGGGCAGCGGCGAGTTCGCTTGCCCGCTCGGCGCGCAGGATCGTCGCGCTGGTGCCGGGCGGCCATTCGAGTCCCGTGTCGAGCCGGTCGAGGACATCGGCATCCGGCCGTGGATTGCGGGACCGCTCGATCTCGCTGATCACCTTGGCCGGCGGGCCGCCGTTGCCCGCCACGTCCGCCTGGGTCCATTTCATCTCTCGCCGCCGCGCACGCACGCGCGTGGCCAGCGCGTCGAGATCGAACGCGACGGCCGTCTCGGCTGCCTCATCCCGCGCCGGCCGCGCCGGTGCGACCGTCTCCTCCTCGCGGTGCTTCTCCCGCAGCATTCCGCTGGTGATCAGCCTGGACCGCTTCCGCCTACCCATTTTCGCCACACGCTCTCCCATCCTCGGTCGAGTCGATCGATTGCGTCGCACTGCTCCGGCGGGCGGGCGGCGCCCACCGCGCCGGGAACGCTGAACATCATGGGGGAGCGCGGGTGCGGACCTCGCTCGACGCGCCGGGTCAGTCCGAGCTGTCCTCCGGTTGCAGAATCAGCACCGGTATCTCGCGCTCGGTCCAGGATTGGTAGGTGTCGAAGTCCGCGTAGAGGTCTACGAGCAAGGGCCACAAGCGATTCTTTTCCTCCGGGCTCGCCACCCTGGCGCGGACGCGACGGTGCTCGGCACCGATCTGCACCCGGGTCGTGGGGTGTGCCAGGAGGTTGAAGTACCACTGCGGATGATCGGGCAACCCGCCTTGGGAGGCGACCACCACCAGGTCGGGGCCGTCGACGAGGTACAGCAGCGGGGCGGTGAACAGCTTGCCCGATTTGCGGCCCCGATGCTCGAGCAACAAGGTCGGTACCGGCTTACGGAAACCGGCGCCGATCCGCCATCGACCGCCGACGCGCCCTCCGGTCCGGCGGTATGCCCAGGTCTGCGCCCTGGACATGTATTTGATGACGGTCGTGACCAGCGGCGAATCGAGGTTGCGCGGTCGGTTCGGCATCAGCGCTCACCCCCTTCGGGCCGGAGTGCGGCGGTGGCATCGGGGGCGGTGTCGAATGATTGATCCATACCTTTGTCCGTAGTATCGTCCAGACAGTTGTCCGGTTACTATTCCATAGACGTGCCGGGCGCGTCGCAGGGGTCACGGCAACCGGCGGAGAGCACGGTGGAGGAAACATGGATCGGGTCAGTGGCAAAGTCGTCCTGGTGACCGGTGCCGGACGCGGGCAGGGCCGCAGCCACGCGCTGGCCCTGGCCGAAGAGGGCGCCGACATCATCGCCTTCGACATCTGCGCCGATATCGCCAGCAACGAATACCCGCTGGCGACCGAAGCGGATCTCGCCGAGACCGAGGATCTGGTCGCCGAGACCGGTCGTAGGGTGGTGGCCAGGAAGGTGGACGTGCGGGATCGGACCGCGGTGCAGGAGGCGATCGCGCAGGCGGTGGCCGAACTCGGGCGCTTGGACGTGGTCGTGGCGAACGCCGGGATCTGCCCGCTGGGGCACCACGTGCCGTTGCAAGGCTTCGTCGACGTCTTCGACGTCAACTTCGTCGGCGCGGTGAACACCGTGCACGCCGCGCTGCCACATCTGGGCGCGGGCGCGTCGATCATCGTGACCGGCTCGGTCGCGGGCCTGGTGCCGCAGACCGGATTCAACGGCCAGCAGGCGCTGCAAGGTCCCGGCGGCGACGGCTACGGCTTGTCGAAGAAGATGATCCGTTCCTACACGCAGACTTTGGCATTGACGCTCGGGCCGAGTTCGATCCGCATCAACGCGGTGCACCCGACGAACGTCGACACCGACATGCTGCACAACCCCGGGATGTACCAGATCTTCCGTCCGGACGTGCGGAATCCGACGCGGGAGGACGCCGAGGTGACCTTTCCGTTCATGCAGGCCATGCCGATTCCCTTCGTCGAATCCTCGGACATCTCGCATGCGGTCACGTTCCTGGCTTCCGACGAATCGCGCTATGTGACGGGCTTGCAGATGTTCGTCGACGGCGGGGCGTCGCTGAAACTGGGTCTCGCCGGGCAGTGACGCGAAAAGCGCTGTCACTTCAGAATGAGCATCGCGGACCGCTCGAGGCGGTCCGCGATGTCGGCATAGGATTCATAACCCATACCGGCGTGTACCAGCGCCCCCGCATAGAGTAATTCGAGCGATTTCACGATGTCCGGGTCCGGATTTCCGGACAACGCATGCGCGATCCGCTCGCGAATTTCCAGGCCGATGCGGGCCCGCAAATGTTCCACGTCGGGATCGCGGCCGAGCAGCGCGCTGGTGACCGCGCCGGACAATGCGGGTTCGTCGGCGACGAGCAGCGCGATGCCGCGGAGTTCGGCGATCACGCGCACGGTGGCGTCCCGGTCCTCGCTCACCGGCGACGGCGCCGCGCGCAGCCTGCGCCAGAAGATCTCCGCGACCAAATGCTCCTTGGAGGAGAAATAGGTGTAGGCGGTGGCGGTGCCGACTTTGGCGTTGGCGGCCACCATTCGGATGGTCATGCCCGCGAAGCCCTCGCGGGAAAGCACTTCCATCGCCGATCTGGTGAGCTTCTCGACGGTGTCGGCCTGCTTTCCGGACAGGCGCCGCCGCGTTGCCTCCACGGTTCTGGAATACTTTTCGGACATGTGTCTAGATGGTAGTGTCGCGATGTCGTTCCAGCAACTTCCACGCTGCGGAAATCGATCGCCGTCTGGGACCGTCGGCGCTACGCCTGATGTGCCGCGCCGAGCGGCAGGCCGAGGCCGGTGAGTTTGCCGGACAACCGCTCGAGGTAGGCGAGCGCCGCGGGCTCGTCCTTGTCCGGCAGTCCGTACACGACGTCGGTGACGCCGGCGCGGTCCCACTCGGCCAGGCGTCGCGCGTCCGGCTTGTAATCGAGGGCCACCACGCGCGGACGTCCCGGCCGCCCGGCCTGCCGCCAGATCTCGTGCAATGACGCGAGACGATCGGAGATCTGTGTTTCCCCCGGCGTGGTGATCCAGCCGTCGGCGGACTCGGCTATCCAGCGGAACGTGCGTTCGGTGCCGGCCGCGCCGATCAGCACCGGAACCGAACGCCGCACCGGTTTCGGCCATGCCCAGCTCGGGCCGAAGCTGACGTACTCGCCGTCGAAACCGGCCTCGTCCCGGCTCCACAGCGCCCGCATCGCCGCCAGATATTCGCGCAGCACCGTGCGCCGCTTGTGCGCGGGCACGCCGTGGTCGGCGAGTTCGTCGGTGTTCCAGCCGAATCCGGCCCCGAGCACGACCCGGCCGCCGGAGAGGTGGTCCAGGGAGGCGATCGTCTTGGCCAGGGTGATCGGGTCGTGCTCCACCGGGAGCGCGACGGCGGTGGCCAGCTCGATGCGCTCGGTGACGGCCGCCGCCATGGACAGCGCGACCCATGGGTCGAGCGTGCGCAGGTAGCGGTCGTCCGGGAGCGAAGCGTCACCGGTCTGCGGGTGCGCCGCGTTGCGCGCCACCGGGATGTGGGTGTGTTCGGGGACGTAGAAGGAGGCGAAGCCCGCTTCCTCGGCGGCTCCGGCCGCCGCGGCGGGGGTGATGCCGCGATCGCTGGTGAACAGGACGATGCCGAAGCGCATGGGGATCCTCGCCTTGTCTGGTCGTTCGACGAACTGTCGTGGCGGTGAGGCGCACGGCGACACGCCGTGTCTGGACACCTGTGTGGAATATAGTCCGAATGGCGATACGCCTACAAGAACGTGTTCTTGATTTTCCTGCGAGTCGGCCTGGTGGCGCCGCGGCGACTTTCTTCTCGCGAGTTCTCGCTTTCGGGATTGTCCTGAAAAACTGTCAGTGGTACCGTCCAGACACATGTCCAGCTATGTGTCTCTTCGGCGGGTCGTGCGGACGATCATCGTTGAGAACTTGTTATCGAATTCGGAGGGTGGGCGATGACGGCTGAGGTGGACCCGCTGGTGTTCGGCCCGTACGACGACTCGCATCCGGCGTATCGGCGGCCGCCGGAAGAAGCTGCGCGGTATGCCGACCCTGACCTCGGACTCCGGGCGTTGTCGCGGCACGGACACCCGACGCGCCGCCCACCCGGGCGGCTCCGCGAATCACTGTGCGAACCCGTGCGGAGCCGGTCGTGAGAATCCGCGCCGACCTGGATCTGTGCCAAGGGCACGCGGTCTGCCAAGCCGAGGCTCCCGAGGTGTTCACGGTGCCCAGACGCGGCCAGGTCGAAATCCTGCGCGACGTGCCGGACGCCGGACTGCGGGCCGCCGTGGCGGACGCGATCCGCTACTGCCCGACCCAAGCCCTGTCGATCGCCGACGAAGACGCGACCGACTCCTCTCCGAAAGGTACCGACTGATGCCAGGTTTCGACCGCGCCGAGCTCGACGAGATGATCCAGCGCTGGATCACGGAGAACCAGCGCTGCGAGGAAAAGGGCGACTGGAAGCCCCTCGCGCAGATGTACACCGAGGACGCCACCTACGGCTGGAACTACGGCCCGACGCAGGAGTTCATGGCCGTCGGACGCGACGAGATCCGCGACCTCGCCCTCGGCCAGGAGATGGCCGGGCTGGAGGGCTGGACCTACCCGTACCAGGAATTCGTCGTCGACGACCGCACCGGCACCGTCATCGGGTTCTGGAAGCAGATCAGCGAGGCCAAGCGGCCCGATGGGCGCAACTATTCGCCCGAGGGCATCGGCGGCAGCTGGTTCCGCTACGGCGGCGACTTCCAATGGTCCTGGCAGCGCGACTTCTTCGACTTCGGCAACGTCTCGGCGCTGTTTCTGGAGATGATCACGAACAAGGCCATCACCCCTGGCATGCAGAAGCGCATCGAGCGCTCGGTGTCGGGGCAGCCGCTGCCGGGCTGGTATCGCATCGGCGAATCGCCCGTCGCGCTGTGGTGACCGACATGACCGGATCACCGAGCCGATTCGCCTGCCTCGACCGCGCGACGCTGGCCGCGCTGCTGCCCGAACTGCTCCTGTGCGGGCACCTCATCGATCGCTCCGGCATGGCGCACTCGATCGCCGCGTTCGGCCGCGAAGGCATGACCGCGATCGCCATCGAGGAGTGGCAGGTGGCCAGCCCGGTCTACACCCGGCGCATGCAGCGCGCGCTCGGCTTCACCGGCGACGGCGTGGAGACCATCTTCAAGGGACTGCAATTGGACATCGGCGCGCCACCGCAGTTCATGGACTTCCGTTTCCGGGTCGACGACCACCACCACGGCGAGTTCTGGCTCGACCACTGCGGTGCGCTCGCCGACGTGGAACCGATGGGCGAGGACTTCGTCGTGGCGATGTGTCACGACATCGAGGATCCGACCTTCGACGCGACCGCGCTGGCCACCAATCCGCACGCCCAGGTCCGGCCGATCCACCGCCCGCCCCGCCGTCCGGCCGATCGGAAACCGGTGTGCGCGTGGACGGTCGTCATCGACCCGGCCCACGTGCCGCCGCCGGTGCCGCCCAACGCCGAGTTGGTCGCCGGGTCGGTGGCGGCCGGACTGGAGCTGGCCGCCATCGACCCCGCCGACGAAGGGCGGCCGGACTACTCGGGACCGTTGCTCAGCGATGTGCGCTTCGCGGACTTCTCCCGCTCCGCGCTGGTCCGCCTCGCCGACGAGGTCTGCCTGCAACATCACCTGCTCACCCTCGGTTTCCTGATCGCGGTGCGCGCCCGGGCCGACGCCGATGCGGCGCTGGAGATCGGGCGCAAGCAGTTCACTGGTATCGCCGGCCTCACCAGTGAACGCCTGCGCGATTGCCTCGGCCTCGGCGACGACGCCGCCGCGCTGGCGACGGTGCTGCGGTTGCATCCGGCGCTGAATCCATTGCCCTACAACGGAATCGAGATCGCGCACACCGGCGACACGGTCACGGTGACGTTCCCGGCCGCCAGCGGCGCGCACACCGACGGCACGTGGCCGTCGATGCTCGACCCCGAGCACGTGCAGCCGCTGAATGCCCTGGTCCGCGGCGTGAATCCGCGTTTCTCCGCCGAGGTCGTCGCCGCGGGCGAGGACGGCTGGCGCGCCGCCGTCACGCTCGGTGACACACCGTTCCGGGAGGCGACGGAGGTCGCGCTGACCCGGTTCAGCACCGGCGCCGCCTTCACCTTCACCGACCGGGGGATACCCCTTCCGCTCACCGTCGTCTGACCGCACCCAGAGATGGAACGACATGGCCAACAACTTCGCCGACCTCTTCGAGCACTCCGTGGACGCCATGCCCGAGCGGGTGGCTCTCGTCCGGTCCGGCCGCCGCGTGACCTACCGTGAGCTCGACGTCCGCGCCAATCGGCTCGCGCACCATCTGGCGAGTATCGGCGTCGGCGCCGGGACGCACGTGGGTTTCCAGATGCACAACAGCGTCGAGACGATGGAGACGCTGATCGCGTGCTTCAAACTCGCCGCCGTGCCGATCAACATCAATTACCGGTACGGCGTCGCGGAACTGGCCTACGTCTACGACAACGCCGACCTCGAGGTGCTCGTGCACCACTGCTGTTACAGCGAAGCCGTCCAGGAGGCCCGGCAGCGCACGCCGGGGTTGCGGCACACGATCCGCGTCGCCGACGAGTTCACGCCGGAAGCGGACGATGCCGCGGCGACGCAGTACGAGTCGGCCCTCGCCGCCGCGGCGACAGACCGTCCGATCGTCGAACGCAGCGCCGACGACCTGTTCATGATGTACACCGGCGGGACGACCGGCATGCCGAAAGGCGTCATGTGGCGGCAAGAGGACATGTGGCGCGTGCTCGGCGGCGGCATCGACTTCTACACCGGCGAGCCGGTCGCCGACGAGTTCCAGCAGTCCCGCACCGGCGCTCAGGCGGATCCGAGCGCCTGGCTGGTGCTGCCGCCGCTGATCCACGCCGCCGCCATGATGCCGACCTTCACCGCGCTGTGGTCGGGCAACACGGTGATCTTCGAATCCCGCTTCGACGCCGCCCGCGTCTGGCGGACCGTCGCCGAGCAACGCCCGCAGGTCATGGTGATCACCGGCGACGCCATGGCCAGACCCTTGATCGAGGCGTACCGCAGCGAGCCGGTGGACGCCTCCTCGCTGCTGGCGATCGCCTCCGGCGCCGCGCTGCTGTCGCAGCCGGTGAAGAACACGCTGCTGGAGATGTTCTCGTGGGCGGTCGTCTCGGACTCCATCGGATCGTCGGAAACCGGGTTCGGCGGCATCGGTTTCGCCCAGAAGGACGATGATCCGGCACGCGGCCCCCGCGTGCAGACCGGTCGCGGCGCGGTCGTGGTGGACGACGACGGCCGCCCCGTCGCGCCCGGCTCGGAAGGCTGGCTGGCCAAGACCGGCAACGTGCCGATCGGCTACTACAAGGACCCCGGCAAGACCGAGCGGCTGTTCAAGACCGTCGACGGCGTGCGCATGGTCGTCACCGACGACCGGGCCCGCGCCGAGGCCGACGGGTCGATCACGCTGATCGGCCGCGGCAACATGGTGATCAACACCGGCGGCGAGAAGGTGTTCGTCGAAGAGGTCGAAAGCGTGGTGAAGGCGCACGACGCGATCTTCGACGCGGTGGTGATCGGCGTGCCGCACGAACGCTGGGGGCATCAGGTCGCGGCGGTGGTGTCGTTGTCCGGCCCCGGGCCCGTGGAGTTCACGGAACTGCAGGCGCACGTGCGCCGCTTCCTGGCCGGATACAAAGTGCCCAAACAGATCTGGGTCGCCGACGCCATCGTGCGGGCGCCCAGCGGCAAACCCGACTACCGGTGGGCCAAGCAGTACGTCGCCGCGCGCGGGCCCGACCACAAGGCGGACTGACATGATCCGGGTGATCCAATGGGCCACCGGCGGAGTCGGGCGGGCCGCCATCGAGGGCATTCTCGACCATCCGGAGCTGGAACTGGCCGGAGCCTGGGTGCACAGCGCGGACAAGGACGGCATGGACCTGGGCGAACTCGTCGGCCGCGCGCCGATCGGGGTGCGCGCGAGCACCGACGCCGACCGCTTGCTCGCCACGCAGGCCGACTGCGTGCTCTACAGCCCCTTCACGGCCGCCCCGGAGACGATGCGCGCGATTCTGCGGTCCGGCAAGAACGTCGTCACACCGCTGGGCTGGTTCCATCCGCGCCGCGCGGAGCGGCAATGCTACGACGAGCTGTGCCGTGCGGCCGGAGTCACCTTGCACGGTACCGGGATACATCCGGGCGGCATCACCGAGAAGATCCCGCTGGTGGTATCGGCGCTGTCGGGCTCGATCACCGCGGTGCGCGCCGAAGAGTTCTCCGATATCCGCACCTACGGCGCGCCAGAGGTGGTCCGGGACTGGATGCTGTTCGGCGCCACGCCGGAACAGGCCGCGACCAGCGTCATGGCGAACGTGCTCGCAGGCGGCTACAGCCAGTCGGTGTGGATGATCGCCGAAGCGCTCGGCATCGCGCTCGACGAGCGGTTGCGGGTGACGCACGACATGGCGGTGGCCACGGCGCCGATCGATTCGCCCATCGGACCGATCGCGCCGGGGCGTGTCGCCGCGCAGCGCTTCCGCTGGGAAGGGACCGTTCGCGGCGCTCCGGTGATCACGGCCGCGGTGAATTGGTTCATGGGCACCGAGCACCTCGATCCACCGTGGACCTTCGGGCCGGCGGGGGAGCGATACGAGGTCGAGGTCGTGGGTGATCCCGGCGCGACGGTGACGTTCACCGGCATGCACGCGCACAGCGCCGCCGCCGGTCTGGTGCGCAACCCCGGCATCGTGGCCACGGCCATGCACTGCGTGAACTCGATCCCCTACGTGGTCGCCGCCGAGCCCGGCGTGCGGACCTATCTCGACCTGCCGCTCGTCGCCGGTCGCGCCGCCGCATGGCTGCGCGGAACCGGCGGCGACGCGGCCTGCGCTTCGCCCGCCGCGGCGGATACCGGCGTCGCGCGTCGTCCTTCGCGCTGACCGGCTCGCACGTTTTCATCCAGGAGGTAGCAATGGCAGCACCGGCATTACCCGTCGGATTCGATTTCACCGACCCGGCGCTGTGGGAGAACCGAAGTCCGGTACAGGAATTCGCGCAGCTGCGCCGCACCGCCCCGGTGTGGTGGAACGCGCAATCCGACGAGACCTCCGGTGGTTTCCGCGACGGCGGCTACTGGGTGGTCAGCAAGCTCGCCGACATCAAGGAGATCTCCAGACATCCCGAGCTGTTCTCCTCCGAGCGGAAAGGGGCCATCATCCGCCTGCCCGGCGACATCACCCCGGAGCAGATGGCGCTCACCGGCGCTCTGCTGGTGAACATGGACCCGCCCAAGCACTCCAAGATCCGGCGGATCATCGCCAAGGGGTTCACCCCGCGTGCGGTGGAGAGCCTGCGGGCGGCGCTGACCGAACGCGCCGCGCGGATCGTGCACGAGGCCAAGAAGTCCGGCGGCGGCGACTTCGTCGAGCAGGTCGCGTGCGAGCTGCCGTTGCAGGCCATCGCCGAGCTGATCGGGGTGCCGCAGGAGGATCGGCGCAAGTTGTTCGACTGGTCCAACCAGATGCTCAACTACGACGATCCCGAGTACGGCGATCCCGCGATGGCATCGGCCGAGATCCTCGGTTACGCCTGGAACATGGCCGAGCAGCGCCGCGCGTGCCCGGTGGGCGACATCGTCAGCGAGCTGGTGCACGCCGACGTCGACGGTGAGGCGCTCGGCTCCGACGAATTCGGCTTCTTCGTCATCCTGCTCGCCGTGGCGGGCAACGAGACCACTCGCAATGCCATCACCCACGGCATGAAGGCGTTCGTCGACCGGCCCGAGCAGTGGGAGCTCTACCGGCAGCAGCGTCCGCGCACCGCGCCCGACGAGATCGTGCGGTGGGCGACCCCGGTGACCGCCTTTCAGCGCACCGCGACGGAAGACCTGGAACTGGGCGGGCAGCGGATCCGGCAGGGACAGCGGCTCGGATTGTTCTACAGCTCGGCCAATTTCGACGAGGACGGGTTCGCGGATCCGTTCACCTTCGACGTGCTGCGCGACCCGAACCCGCACGTGGGTTTCGGCGGCACCGGCACGCATTATTGCGTCGGCGCGAACCTCGCCCGGCTGGAGATCGATCTGATGTTCAACGCCATCGCCGACGCGATGCCCGGCCTGCGCCAGGTGTCCGAGCCGGTGCGCCTGCGGTCGGGGTGGATCAACGGCATCAAGAGCTGGCGGGTGCGCTACGAATAGCGCCGGGCGCGGGCTCCCCGTCACCCGACGGGGAGCCCGCCGCGTGTCCGGCCGGTCAGCTGTCGCCGTCCTTGCGGCGCCTGCGGTAACGGACGGTGCATGGCTGCGCGAGCTGCACGACCATCTTGGAGTGGTCGTTGCGGTAGCTGTCCGGCGGCTGGGTCATCTCGAATTCCCAGTCCCGCAGCAGCAGGGAGAAGATCGCCTTCAGCTGCATCAGCGCGAACGCCGCGCCGACGCAGCGGTGGCGGCCCGCGCCGAACGGAATCCAGGTCCAGCGGTTGACGAGGTCGGCCTGGTTGGGATCGATGTAGCGGCCGGGATCGAACGTGTCCGGATCGGGGAAGTCCTCCGGGATGCGGTTGGAGATGGCGGGAGTGGCAGCGACGTGATCGCCGGGTTCGATGCGATGACCGCAGACGTCGAATTCGCCGCGCGCCACCCGCATCAGGATGATCAGCGGCGGGTGCAGGCGCAGCGTCTCCTTGAGCACGGATTCCAGTACCGGGATCTGGCGCAGCGCGCCGAAGCTGATGTCCGAGCCGTCGGCGTAGAGCTCGTCGAGTTCGGCGACGACCCGGTCGAGCACCTCGGGGTGGCGCAGCAGTTCGATGATCGTCCAGGCCGCCGTGCCGGAGGTGGTGTGATGGCCGGCGAACATCATGGAGATGAAGATGCCGGTGATCTCGCTGGCGCTGAAGCGCGGTGCGCCGTCCTCGCCGGGGATCGAGATGAGCACGTCAAGCATGTCCCGGTCGTCCTTGCCGGTCGGCGGGTCGGCGGCCCGCCGATCCATGATCGCCTGCACCAGTTCGACCAGCTCGGCCCGCGCCTGGTCGCGGCGGCGGAAACTGTCGATGGGCGCGTAGGGGTCGACGTAGGCCAGCGCGTCGGTGCCGCGTTCCAGGTCGTGGTAGAGGTGGGCGAAGCGGTCGTCGAGGTCGTTGCGGAACTTCACGCCGATCAGGCACGCCGAGGAGGTGTAGATGGTCAGTTCGGCGAAGAAGTCGAGCAGGTCGATCTCGCCCTCCTCGCCCCAGCGCGCCAGCATCCGTTCCACCTCGCGGGCGATGGTGGCGGCGTGCCCGCGCATGTGCTCGGCGCGCAGCGCCTGGTTGTGCAGCATTTCCTTGCGGCGTTCCGGACTGGCGTCGAAGACGACGCCCTCGCCGAAGATCGGCTTCATGAAGGGGTAGGCGGCGGCCTGGTCCAGATCATCGTCGCCTGCGCGGAAGAAGAATTCGTTGGCCTCCGCGCCCGACAGCAGGATGACCTGGCGCCCGGCCAGATCGAACGAGCCGACGTCACCGCATTCCGCGCGGACCCGGCGCATCAGCCCGATCGGATCGACGCGGAACTCCTCCAGATGACCGTGCTCGTGGTCGCCTCCGGATACCCGGCGTGGTTTCACCAGAGTCATTGGAAATCCTTCCCCAGATAAGTGTCCGAGTTTTATGATGGACACGTGTCTGGACAGTACTACGGTTAGCGAGCCTCCGGCAAGACGCCGACCGTGACCGTCGTCTGTCCGGCCACAGGTGTGCCGCCGTCTGCGCACAGCCCGCGACGAGAAGTGATCGGTGGTTTCGAGATGAGGTTCGGCAGCCGAGCCATGCTGGTGACATGGCGGTTACTGCGGTTGAAAATCGCCGGAGCGGCGTTGATCCTGCTCGTCGTCGCGGTGGTCGCGGTCGCCGCGGCGATGTACGCCGGGCGCTTCCGCTCGACGGTGGCCGTCACCGTGGAGACGCCCCGCTCCGGCCTGGTGCTCGACACCGATGCCAAGGTGCGGATGCGCGGCGTGGAACTCGGCACGGTGAGCGCCGTCGAGTTCCGCGGCGACCGGGCGCGTCTGCGCCTCGCGCTCGATCCCGAGCTGCTGCGGCTGGTGCCCGCCAACGCCACGGTGGATATCCGTTCGACCACCGTATTCGGCGCCAAATACGTGAATTTCGTGGTGCCGAGCGCTCCGTCGCCGACGCCGCTGCGCCCGGGCGCGACGATCCGGGCCGAATCCGTCACCGTCGAATACAACACGCTGTTCCAGCGTCTGAGCGAGGTGCTGGCGAAGGTCGAACCGGGTGAACTCAACGCCACGCTGGCCGCGTTGGACACCGCGCTGCGGGGACGTGGCGAGCGGTTGGGCGATCTGCTCGCTCGCGCCGACGACTACCTGCGGCAGATCAACCCGAGCCTGCCCGCGCTGCGGCGCGATCTGTCGTCCGCAGGGCGGGTCACCGGACTCTACGCCGACACCGCCCCCGACCTGCTGCGCACGGCCGCCGACGCCACCGCGACCAGTGAGACGCTCGCCCGCGGCGCGGACGATCTGGATGCCGTGCTGCTCAATCTCATCGGTTTGGCCGACACCACCCGGTCGGCGCTGACGGACAACGAGCAAGGACTCACCGCCGCGCTGGAGACCCTGCGACCAACGGGCTCGCTGCTCGATACCTATTCGCCCGTGCTGTTTTGCGTGGTCACCGGCATCGCGAAGGCTCTTCCCGCGGCGGAAGCCATTATCGGCGGGAACAAACCCGGGGCCATCTTCAACGCGAGTTTCATGTATGGCGCGCAGCCCTATGAATATCCCGGCGACCTGCCGAAGGTGAACGCGACCGGCGGGCCGCGCTGCGACGGGATTCTCGACCGGGTTCCCGATAGTCACGCCGATTATGTGGTCACCGACACCAACGAAGGCGCGCCGTTCACTCCGTCCATGACGGTCGTGCCCAACGCCCCCAAGGTGTTTCAAATCCTTTTCGCCGGCATGCCGGGAGTGCCGCGCTAGTCGACGGCGGCTGCTTCCGGTTCGGAAGTGTGCTCACGTAGGACGGTGTGCGGAGTGCCGTGATCGGCGACCCGGCCGTCTCGCAGCAGCAGGCAGTGGTCGGCGCGCAGGGCGTCTTCGCGCCGGTGTGTCGCGTGCACGACCGTCACCCCGTGGGCTCCGACCAGGCGGATGGCGTCGGAGATCTCCCGCTGCGCGGCCGCGTCCAAGCCGGTGGTGGGTTCGTCGAGCAGGAGCAGGTCGGACTCCTGGGCCAGTGCCTGGGCGAGCAGCGCGCGTTGGCGCTGGCCGCCGGAGAGGCTGTCGAGCCGGCGCTCCGCTAGGTCGGCGATGGCCATGCGGTCCAGGCACGCGCGCACGATGGCGCGATCCTGGCGGGTGAGACGCCGCCATGCGCCGCGCCGCGCCCAGCGCCCCATGGCGACCGTTTCGCCGACGGTGAGCGGCAGGGTGGCGGGAACGGCGCTGTGCTGCACCACGAATGCCGGTCGCCGCAGATGTTCCCTGCGCACGGTTCCCGCGGTGGGTGCGATGACACCCGCCAAGACGCCGAGCAGGGTGGATTTGCCGGAGCCGTTGGGCCCGACGAGGGCGGTCACCTGGCCGCCCGGGATCGTGGCGGTGACCTCGCGCAGCACCGGATGTCCCCGGTAACCGGCCGTCACCGCGGCGACATGGACAGCTGACGGCATGAGACTCCGATCACTCATTGAAATGAAAACCGTTATCATTGTAGAGTGCTGCGTCATGGAGTGGTTGGCCCCGTTCGAGGTGTCGTTCGTGCAGCGGGCGCTGTGGGGCGGATTGCTCGTGTCGTGCCTGTGCGCGCTGGCGGGGACCTGGGTGGTGGTGCGCGGCATGGCGTTTCTCAGCGAGGCGATGGCGCACGGCATGCTGCCCGGCATCGCGATCGCCGCGCTGCTGGGCGGGAATCCGCTGCTCGGCGCGGCATTCAGCGCGGCGGCGATGGCCGTCGGCGTATCGGTGCTCGGCCGCAGCACGCGCTTCGCCGCGGACATCGGCATCGGGTTGCTGTTCGTCGGAATGCTGTCGGCGGGCGTGATCATCGTGTCGCGCTCGCCCTCGTTCGCGGTCGACCTCACCGGCTTCCTCTTCGGTGACGTGCTCGCCGTCGGCGAGCGTGACCTGTGGTATCTGGTCGCGGCCACGGTGCTCGCGGCGGTGCTCGCCGTGCTGGGCCACCGGGCGTTCGTGGCACTCACCTTCGATCCGCGCAAGGCGCACACCCTGGGTTTGCGGCCACGTCTGGCGAACGTGGCGCTGGTGGCTCTGGTGACTCTGGCGATCGTCGCGTCCTTCCATATCGTCGGAACCCTGCTGGTTTTCGGTCTGCTGATCGCGCCGCCCGCGGCGGCCGTCTACTGGACGCATCGCATTCCGTCGATCATGCTCACCGCCGCGGCGCTCGGCGCGGTGGCCACCTTCGCCGGGCTGCTGATCTCCTGGCACGCGCGCACCGCCGCTGGGGCGACCATCGCGGCGACGGCCGTCGCGCTGTTCTTCGTCTCGGCGTTGTCGTCCCGGTTGCGTGATCGGATTCGAGGCCGGCGCGTGCCGCCGCAACCGCTTGCCGTCCTGCTGGCCCTGTCCGCGATCACACCGCTGATCGGTTGCACGACAGAGGATTCCACCGATCCTGTGGAGACGACGCCGCACGGATACGTGGCCGGCGCGCAAGAGGCCGATGAGGCGCAGCCACGGCTGGTCGTGGCAGACGCGGCGACCGGCGCCGTGCGGGTGGTCGACCTCATCACCGAGGAGGTCGTCGACCTCGGGCGGGCGGAAGGCGCGGGCCGCCTGACCGCCGACGGGCGCTTCGCCTTCTTGCCCGCCCGCGACGGCGTGCGGATCGTGGACGCGGGCACGTGGACGGTCGACCACGGCGACCACGTGCACTACTACCGCGCACCGGTGCGCGATCTGGGCGCCGTCGCCGGCGGTCCGCTGTCGGCCGCGCACGCCGAGGGCGCGGTGACGGCACTGATCGCCGAAGCCGGTGGCACCACGCTGCTCAACCGGTCCGCGCTGGGCAGCGGCTCGCGGCAGGTGCACGGCGTGATCGCGGACGCGGCCGCGGTGCCGTACGCCGAGCGCCTGCTGGTGGCCGCGCCCACCGGTGACCGGATCGAAGTGCGCACCCGAGACAACGCGCCCGCAGGGGTTCTCGCGCAGCCGTGTCCACGCCCGCGCGGCTCCGCGGTGACCAGGCGTGGTGTCGTCTTCGGTTGCGCCGACGGCGCTTTGGTGGTGAGGGCCCGCGACGCGGTCTTCACCGGCGAGAAGATCCCCTATCCGCCCGGCAGCTCCGAAGACGATCGCGCGATCGAGTTCTTCCATCGTCCGGGCAGCGCGACGCTGGTGGCCGAGGCGGGCCGGCGCGGCGTGTGGGTGCTCGACGTGCGGCGCAAGACCTGGACCGCCGTGGACACCGGTCCGGTGGTGGCGGCGAACACGGCGGGGGAGGACGCGGCACTGCTGGTCCTCACCGCGGACGGTCTTCTGCACAGTTACGACGTCGGGTCCGGCCGGGAGTCCGCCGCGGCGCGACAGCTCACCGCGCCGGTGCGCGACGGCGCACCCGCGCCGGTGATCCTCGTCGACGAGCATCGCGCCTACGTCAACGATCCCGCGGCGCGGGTCATCCACGAGATCGACTACACCGACAACCTGCGCACCGCGCGCACCTTCCGCCTCGACATCGCGCCCACGACGATGGTGGAGACCGGCCGATGAGACGAGTCGCCCGGTGGTGCGCGCTGGTCGCCGTCGCCCTGCTCAGCCTGACCGCATGCTCGAATGCCGACGCCGATCGCGGCGGAATCGTGGTCACCACCAACATCCTCGGCGATCTCACCCGCGCCGTCGCGGGCGACGCGGTCGAGGTCACCGTGCTCATGCAGCCCAACGCGGACCCGCACTTGTTCGCCCTCTCCGCCCAGCAGGCGGCCCGGCTCGAACGCGCGAACCTGATCGTCTACAACGGTCTCGGCCTCGAGGAAAGCGTGCTGCGCAACGTCGAGGCGGCCGAGAAATCCGGGGTGGCGGCGGTGGCCGTCGGCGCGGCGATCGATCCGATCGACTACTCCGCGGACGAAGCGGACGGCGGGCCGGATCCACACTTCTGGACCGACCCGCGCCGGGTGCGCAAGGCGGTGGAAGTCATCCGGGACCGGATCGTCGAGCGGGTCGACGGCGTCGACGCCGCGGCCGTACGCGCCGGAGCCGACCGCTACCTGACCGAACTCGACGGGCTCGACCGTTGGATGACCGAGCGGTTCGCGACGATTCCCGTCGAGCGGAGGAAGCTGGTCACCAACCATCACGTCTTCGGTTATCTCGCAGAGCGATTCGGCTTCGAGGTGATCGGCGCCGTGATCCCCGGCGGGACCACGCTCGCCTCACCGAGCCCGTCGGATCTGTCCGCCCTCGCCGGAGCCATCCGGGTCGCAGGAGTGAGCGCGATCTTCGCCGACTCATCGCAACCCGACCGATTGGCCCGTGTGCTCGCCGAACAGGCGGGCGTGCACGTGCGGGTGATCTCCCTGTTTTCGGAATCGCTCACCGAACCCGGCGGCGGCGCGGGCACCTACCTGGAAATGATGCGGGCCAACACCGAGTCGATCGTGCGCGGCCTCGCCCCTTAGTACCCCGAACACCAGAACGAAAGACGGAGTAGCTCATGCCCGTTCGGTCAACCACGAAATCGACCGCCCTGATCGGTCTGCTGACCTTGGTGCTCGCCGGTTGCGGGGCCGGCACTACCGCCGAACGCGACGCCCCGCGAATCGCCGATCCCGTGGCGATCACCTACGACGGCGGCATCCACGTACTGGACGGCGCCACCCTCGAACTCGCGGGCACGGTCGAACTGGACGGCTTCAACCGGCTCAATCCCGCCGGCGACGACCGCCACCTGATCGTCTCGACGAACGCGGGTTTCCGCGTCTTCGACGCTCGCGCGGCGAAATTCACCGATGTCCAGTTCCCCGGCCCGCATCCAGGGCACGTGGTCCGGCACGCCGGACGGACCGTGCTGTTCAGCGACGGCACCGGCGAAGTCGTCGCGTTCGACTCGGCCGATCTCGCCGATGGCGCGCCCGAGACCGCGACCTATCGCGCGGCCGCCCCGCACCACGGCGTCGCGATCGAACTCGCCAACGGCGAACTCGTCGTCACGCTCGGCACCGAGGAGAAGCGGACCGGCATCGTGGTGCTCGACCGCGACCGCGCCGAGAAGGCGCGCAACGAGGACTGCCCCGGTGTGCACGGCGAGGCGACCGCCGCGGGCGAGGCCGTGGTGATCGGCTGCGAGAACGGTGTGCTCGTCTACCGCGACGGCGTGATCAGAAAAGTCACCAGCCCGACCGAGTACGGCCGCATCGGCAACCAGGCGGGCAGCGCAGAGTCGCCGGTCGTCCTCGGTGACTACAAGCAGGACAGGGACGCCGAACTGGAACGCCCGCAGCGGGTTTCGCTGATCGACACGGTCACCGGCACGTTGCGCCTGGTCGATCTGGGTACCAGCTACACCTTCCGCTCGCTGGCTCGCGGCCCGCGCGGCGAAGCCCTGGTGCTGGGCACCGACGGCCGCATTCACGTCATCGATCCCGTCGCGGGGGCCGTCGTGCGGACCATCCCCGTCACTGGTTCCTGGCAAGAGCCGCTGGAATGGCAGAAGCCGCGACCCGCGCTGTTCGTCCGCGGCGACATCGCCTACGTCTCCGACCCCGGCGCGAAGCAGCTGCACCGCGTGGACCTGAACACCGGAGCGAAGACGGCGAGCGTCACGCTGCCGGACACGCCGAACGAAGTGAGCGGCGTGGCCGGGCACTGAGTGCGCGCCCAGCCGGACCTCGGCCGGCGTTCGCAGGCGCTGCCACGCGAACGCCGACGATATTCGTGCGAGGAATCGCGTCGCGACGGGTTAGGTTGACACGATGCCGCTGCGACACGAGCCGGACGTTTCGAAGGCCGAGTGGTTCACCAAGGGCGACGATCCGTGGACGCAACTGTGTTCGATCGGACCGAGTGGATTCGCCAGGTATGCCCGGCTGTTCCATCCGATCGCGCCCGAGGAGGATTCGTCCGATCCCGGCATCCTGCTCAACTACGAGGGCGACCTCGACGTCGAGACGCTGCGGCGACTGTGCGGCATCCTCGCCGGGCACACCGCGACGCCGGAGGAGTGCTATTTCGGGCTCTGGGAGGGCTTCGGCGATATCTACGGCGGCTCGTCGGTCGCGGTGGCGTTCCGCGTGGACGGGGAAGCGGATCTCGCCTCCGCGCCCACCGTCGGACCGGCCTTCCCGCCAGAAGTGATCGATGGGCCGCGGGTGCGCATTCCCGCCCGGGACTATCTGCTGTTCCGTGGGCCGCTCGACGAGGCAGGACAGTGGGGGGCCGCGGACCTGGTTCCGGGCTGGTCGCGGACGATCAACAGCCCGAATCTCATCTGGCCCGCCGACCGGGCCTGGTTCGTGGCGACCGAGATCGATGTGCCCTGGACCGGCGTAGCGGGCAGCGCCGCGCTGATCGAGGCATTGCGCGACGATGCGGAACTGGACGTGGAGGAGGTCGTGCCGTCGGGCGAGCTGTCCTATTGGCGGAACGGCACGTGAACGCCTCGTAGTCGCCGAGGCGTGAATCCGCGGCCCGACCGCCGCTACGGTGGGATGGCATGGACACCGCTGTGCTCGCGCCGCCAGGGTCCGCGCGCGTCTCCCCGGCGTCGGCGTGGGGCCGGTTCTCCAGGATCGCGCAGCTGCGGCCGGTGGTCCTCGCGGCCGGGTGCCTGGTCGTGGTGCAGCTGGCGATCCGCTGCTGGGTGGCAGGCAGCGGGTTCTTCTACTGGGACGATTTCATACTGGTCGGCCGGGCGGCCCGCTACGGACCGTGGTCCACCGATCTGCTGCTGTACGACCACGACGGGCATTTCATGCCGCTGGCCTTCGTCACGGCGTGGGCGGTGAACGCGGTGGCGCCGCTGGTCTGGGCCGGTCCGGTGGTGGCGCTGCTGATCATGCAGCTCGCGGCGTCGGCCGCCGTGGTCCGCATGCTGCTGCTGTTGGCGGGCCCGCGCCTGCCCATCCTGATTCCGCTGGTGTTCTACCTGTTGTGCCCGTTGACCATCCCGGCGTTCGCCTGGTGGGCCGCCGCCTTGAACGCACTGCCGCTGCAATTCGCCCTCGCGTGGGTGATCGGGGACGCGGTGCTGCTCGTGCGCACCGGTCGTCGCCGGTACGCGGTGTCGGGGATCGCGGTGCTGGTGGTGGCGCTGCTGTTCTTCGAGAAATCGGCGGTCGTGCCGTTCGTCGCCTTCGCCGCCGCCGCGCTGGCCCGCCACGTCGACGGCGACGCGGCCCCGATCGGCGCGGTGGCGCGGCGGGGTGCGGCGCTGTGGATCGGATCGGCCGCCGTGCTCGGCTTCTGGTCCATCGCGTACCTCGCGGTGGTCGACGGCCCGGGTCTGCCCGACGATTGGAACGAGTTGCGCGACCTGCTGCCCACCGCCGCTTCGCTGGGGATCGTGCCCGCGCTGTCCGGCGGGCCGTGGGTGTGGGAGCGGTGGCTGCCGTCGACGCCGTGGGCCGATCCCCCGGGCTGGGCGGTGGTCGCGGCTTGGCTGGCGCTCGCCGCGGCGGTGGCGCTGACCATGCGCGCCCGGCAGCGGATCGCAGCGGTGTGGCTGACGGCGGCGGCCTACGTCGTGATCGCGCAGCTGGCCGTGGCGCTGGCTCGTGGCGGGCCGAACACCGCGGCGGAGGTGATGCAGTCGCTGCGCTACTTCGCCGACCTGGCGGTGGTCGCGGCGGCCGCGGGCGCGCTCATGCTGCGGGCTCGTCCCCGGCCGTCCCGCGGGCGGCCGCGCATGGCGCTTCCGGTCCGGCCGCTCGCGGTGGTGGTGACGGCGGTGTTCGTCGTGAGCAGCCTCTGGTCCACCTGGACGTTCGTGCGATCCTGGCGGGCAGGCCCGTCCGAGACGTACATCACGAACGTGAGGTCGGCGCTGCGCGCGTGGGACGGCGCGCCCCTGCTCGAGCAGGAAGTGCCGTGGAACGTCTTGAATCCGATGGCCTATCCCCAGAATCTGACCAGCAGCGTGCTGGCCTCCGTAGCCGCCCCCGGCACGTTCGCGGCTTCGACACCGCACCTGCGCATGATCACCGACGACGGTGCGATCGTCGACGCGGCCGTCTGGTGGAACCGGTCCATCCTGCCCGGACCGGAGCCCGGCTGCGGCTACCGCGTCGACGGAACCCGGTCGACGCTCCTGCGCCTCGACGGCCCCATGCTCGCGAACAAGTGGACCGCGCAACTCAACTACGTGGCCGGTCGTGACGGGGTGGTGAGCGTCGCCATGGAACACGGCGAACCAGTGTCGGCGCCGGTGCGGAAGGGGCTGAACACGGTGTTCGTGCGACTCATAGGTAGTGGGTCGGCACTGCGGATCTCCGCCGGTACCCCGGGGCTCGACCTGTGCGTCGGCGTCGGACCGGTCGGCGTCGCGTCGTACGACAACTGAGCCGCCGCCCCCCGGCAAGCCCGTGGGTCGATTCGTTCGGGCTGACCGATCGGCTTGCGGACCGATCCGCCTGATTCCGAAGCGGTCCCGTGCGGAGCCGAGTCGAAGCCGCCTCGGCGCGGTTCGCCGCGTCGCCTCGACACGCAGCGTCAGATCGCGAACTTCTACTACGACACCGCGCTGAGCGGATCGGCCGCCGCGATGGCGAGCGTGCTCGCCGTCACCGCGCGCGAGCACATCGTCTTCGGCTCCGGCTGGCCCTTCAGCGCGCTCACCCTGCCGCAGACCGGCACCCACGGTCCGGCGCCGGGGCTCACGACATCTTCGACGCCGATCAGCGGATGGAGATCGAGCGGATCAGTCCGCTGCGGCAGCTGCTCCGGCTGGCCGCCGCGGTCGGCGCGTGAGCGCTCGCTCAGTTCAACGCGACGACGGTCTCGGCCGCGGCGCGGGCGCGCGACAGCGCCTCCGGCACCGGAATCCGGCCCAGATACATCTCGGCGAGGATCGGGTCGACGGCGCGCAGCGCGGCCGAAAAGCCGGGGCCGCCACCGGATGAGATCCGCGGGCCGCGCAGGACGTCGAAGAACGGGGAGACGTCCACTCCCTTCCCGGCCCAGTAATCGCGGTAGCGCTGCTGTTCGGAGACAACCGCCGGGATGGTGGCGCCGCCCTCGGCCAGGTGGCGATTGCCCGCGCCGCTGCCGAGCCAGGCCAGCACCCGGCGCACCGCCTCCGGATGCCGGGTGGCCGCGTTACCGGCGACGCCGATCGCGTTGTTCGTGCTCACCCGCCCCGCCGGGCCCGCGGGCAGCAGAGCGACGCCCCATTCGAAGCGGGCCTGTGCTGCGATCTGCGCGAGAGTGAACGTCCCGGACTGCAACAGCGCCAGTTTTCCTTGTAGGAAGGCATTTTTCGCGAAATCGGGATTGGCGTTGGTGTCCGCGGGCGATGGCGCGAGCCCATCGGCGATCAACCGCACCACATAGTTGAACGCGGTGACGCCCTGCGGGCTGTCGAAGACGAAGTGACCGTCGTCGTTCTGGAAGCGGGCTCCGTTCGAGCCCAGATACGGCAGCTCGATGGACTGGAAGTCGTGACCGGCGTTGTACGCGTACGGCGCGACCGCCGCCAGCCCGCGCAGCAACGGGCGCAAGGTGTCCTCGCCACTCGGACTCCACCGCGCCGTGTTCAGCTCGGTGGGATCGATGTGCGCGGCAGCGAGCAGGGCGCGGTTGTAGTACACCGCGGTGCCTGCATCGACGAATTGCGGGACGGCCCACAGCTTCCCGGCGCGGGTGTACTGCGCGACCGCCGAGGGGTCCCACGCTGTCGCGGCATCGGGACCCAGCGTCGCCCCGATGTCGAGCAACCGGCCCGCGTCGGCGTAGTCCTCGTACAGATTGGTCAAGAACAGATCGTCGGCGGTGCCACCGGCCACGTCCAAGCGCAATTTCTGCTGGTAGGACGACCACGGCACCACCGTGATCCGCACCGCGACGTCCGGATTCGCCCGTTCGAACTCCGCGAGCGAGGCGCGGTAGGCGGGCACGAGACTCTCGTCCCAGATCCGCAAACCCACCACGGTGCGGCCGGACCCGTCGACGTCGCGGCCGAGCCACAGGGCCGCCGCGACCAGCAGCGCCGAAGCGAGCGCGAGGGCGAGCGCCACGCGGGTCGAGGTCCTCATTTGACTCCCGTCCACGCGATCGAGCGCAGCACCTGCCGCTGGCAGATCACGAACAGCACCACCAGCGGCGCGATGGCCAGCGTCGTGGCCGCCATCACCAGGGTCCACTGCGCGTTGTAGCGGGTCTGCAGATTCGCCGTCGCCACCGTCAGCACTTGCCACGAGCGCCCGCTGCCGGCGACCAGCGGCCACATGAAGTTGTTCCACTGCGAGACGATCGTGATGAGCGTCAAGGTCGCCAGCACCGGCCTGCTCATCGGCACCATGACGTGCACGATGATGTCGAGGGTGTTCGCGCCGTCCAGGCGCGCCGCGCCGATCAGCTCCTGCGGAATCGCGCGAAAGTACTGGCGCAGCAGGAAGATCGCGTACGGCGATCCGAACACGAAAGGCAGCACCAGCGCCCAGAACGTGTTCAGCAACTCCAGCCGCGCGAACATCAGATACAGCGGGATCAGGGTCACCATCGGCGGCACCATCATGGTGCCCAGATACACCCAGAACAGCGCGTCGCGGCCCGGGAATTCGGTGCGCGCGAAGGCGTACGCCGCCAGCACCGACGTGACCAATTGCCCCCCGGTGACGAACACCGTCATCAGCGCGGTCACCAGCACCGCACGCCCGAACCCGTAGTCGAGCACGGTCCGGAAATTGTCCGCGGTGACCGGATGGGGGAGGGCCAGCGGTGACCCGGTGGCGAACTGCCCGGGTGTCTTCACGGCGGTGAGCGCGCTGAGCAGCAGGGGCGCCACGGTCAGCAGCGCTCCGGCCGAGAGCACCGCGTAGGCCGCCGCCGAACGCAGCCGATCAGATCTCATACGTGGTCCGATCCCGGAAGTAGCGGTGCTGCGCCACGGTGATCGCGAACATCACCGCGAACACCACGAGCGCCATGACGGCGGCGCGACCGGGACGCGCGGCGTCGAACGCTTCGGTGAAGATCCGCATCGCGAGCACATCGGTGCGGTCGCCCGGTCCGCCTCTGGTCAGCGCGTACACGGTGTCGAAGGTCTGGAACGCGGTCAGCACACCGGTGACCAGTACGAAGAACATCGTCGGGCGCAGCAGCGGCAGGATCAGCCAGCGGATCCGTCGCCAGCCCGTGGCGCCGTCCAGCGCTCCGGCGTCGAGGATCTCGCTCGGAATCGCGCGGATCCCGGCCACGAAGAACAGCGCCACGTATCCGAAGTTCGCCCACACGCTCACCGCGGCCACCGACGGCAGCGCCAGCGCCGGGTCCGACAGCCATTCGACGCGCCTGCCGAGCGCGGCGTTCACGGCGCCGCCGGTGGGAGCGAACATCCACTGCCAGACCACGCCGACCGCCACCGGCGCGCACATCCACGGCAACGCGTACATGACCCGCAGGCTCGTCGCGCCGCGCCGCCGGGCCAGCAACGCCGCGACCGCGAAACCCAGCACCGTCTGCGCGGGCACCACGATCGCGGTCAACGCCAGCGTCACCAGCATGGCGTGGCCGAAGGCGGCATCGCCGAGCACCGACCGCCAGTTGCGCAGCCCGACGAACTCCATCGGTCCCAACAGGTTCCAGCTGTGCAGACTGAGCCAGGCCACCACCAGAATCGGCAGCACGAGGAACGCGCCGACGCCGATCAGGCTCGGCAGCAAGAGAACATAGCTCGTCACGCCGCGACGAGCCCCACGCCGGTTCATGTGCTGCGACGTTACCGCCCTCGCCCGCCCCGGCACGGCGGGCGGGGGCCGGTGGTCAGTTGGTCGGACCGCCCGCCACGTAGATCACCTGGCCGGAAACGAAACCGGCGCCCTCGCTCACCAGGAACGAGGCGGTGTGCGCGATGTCCTCCGGCGTGCCGACGCGCTGCACCGGGATCTGCGCGGCGGCGGCCTTCTGGAAATCCTCGAAGGAGACGCCGACGCGCTCGGCGGTGGCGGCGGTCATGTCGGTGACGATGAAGCCGGGCGCGATGGCGTTGGCCGTGACGCCGAACTTGCCCAGCTCGAACGCCAGCGTCTTGGTGAAGCCCTGCAAACCGGCCTTCGCCGCCGAATAGTTCACCTGGCCGCGATTGCCCAGCGCCGAGGTGCTGGACATGTTGACGATCCGTCCCCACTTCTGTTCGACCATGTGCTTCTGCACCGCGCGGGTGAGCAGGAAGGCGCCGCGCAGATGCACGTTCAGCACCGCGTCCCAGTCGTCGACGCTCATCTTGAACAGCAAGTTGTCGCGCAGGATGCCGGCGTTGTTGACCACGACGGTCGGGGCGCCCAGTTCGCTCTCCAACTGCGCGACGGCGGCGGCGACCGACTCCTCGTCCGACACGTCGGCGCCGAGCGCGACGGCCCGCCCGCCCGCCTCGGTGATCGCGCCGACCGTGTCGGCGCAGGCGGCCGCGTCGAGGTCGAGAACCCCGACCCGAAGCCCGTCCGCCGCCAAACGCTTGGCGATGGCCGCGCCGATCCCTCGCGCGGCGCCGGACACTACTGCAACTCGCTCGCCCATGAGCGCGTCCCTTCGTCGATCGGATGTCGGATCGGATCAGTCATACCGCACCGCCCCGCATGGCCGGGGGCGGACAGGTCGCCGAATCGCCGCCGGGGAATCAGCGCAGACCTCGAGCGGAAGGCTTGCCCTGCTCTCGACCCGGATGCTTCGATCGGCACGTGACCGATCAGAACGAGGTTCCCCGTATCGTCAGCGCCAGCCGTGAGATCAACGCGGGTCAGGCGGAGATCTTCGAGCTCATCGCCGACCCCGCCGAGCAGCCGCGCTGGGACGGCAACGACAACTTGGCCGAGGCAGCGGCGGGGCAGCGGGTGCGGGAAGCCGGAGCGGTGTTCAGCACCACCTTGACCAACGGGGCCGTGCGCGACAATCACGTGGTGGAGTTCACCGAGGGCAGCCGTATCGCGTGGCGTCCGTCGGAACCGGGAAAACAGCCGCCCGGTCACCTCTGGCGCTGGGAGCTGGAGCCGGCGGCCGAAGGCCGCACCCGGGTCACCCACACCTACGACTGGACGTCGCTCACCGACGAGAAGCGTCAGGTCCGCGCACGCGCGACCACCGCGGACAAACTGTCGGCCTCCCTCGACCGGCTCGCCGAACTGGCCGAGCGGCAAGCGGTTTCGCCGCGGCAGTAGTCCCGCCAGCGGTGGGCAGGAACCGGGACGGTCGCCGAATATCGTGGTCTCGGAACACGCACGCCGGACCGCCGCGCGGTCCTGCCCATTCCGCAGGGAGGACGCTATGAAGGCTTCGAGGATTCTGCTCTGTGCCACTTCGTTCGTGGCGGCATCGGTCATCTCGGCGGCCACCGCTGGCATCGCCGCCGCGCAGCCGGTGGTGGACGTCGTGGCGGGCAAGAAGTGGATCGTGGTCAGCGTGACGCCCCAAGGCGGGGATCGCCCGGAGTGGTGCCGAGTGGATCCCTATTTCGGCACGCCCGAGACCGTCAGCCTCGAAGTCGCGCCTTCCGGCAATCTCTTCGTCGACAACGTCGCCCCCGGCCCGCACCGGGTGTCGGTGTGGTGCCCGAACGGGGGCGCGAGCACGCACGACGTGGTGGTTCAGGGCTGAGAGGCACGGCCGCGCGGGTGACCCGGCGACAGGACACATCGCCGCCCGGTACACCTCAGCGCGGTGCGGCCCCTCGGGACAGCAGCAAGCCGATGAGACCGGCTTCCTGCCCCTGAGCGGTCATCATGTCGCGGACCAGCTGCTCGAACCATGCCGCCGTTCAGCAGGCTGTCCGCCGCCTGCGGGCCGGTCGGCGACAGTCCGGTAACCTTGCCCCAATGACCTCGCCACGCCGTGGGAACAGGGGGCCGAAGGCGGCGGCCGGCAATCGAGCGGCCTTGATCCAAGCGGCGCGAGAGGTCTTCGCCGACAGCGGGTTCGACGCGCCGTTCAGCTCCATCGCGCGGGCCGCCGGGGTGGGGCAGGGCGTGCTCTACCGGCACTTCCCGACGCGCGAGAGCATCGCGCTCGCGGTGTTCGAGGAGAACATCGATGGCATCGAGGCGCTGGCGGCCGATTCCGCGGTGACCGTCGACGATCTGCTGGCGATCATGGTCGATCAGATCACCACCTCGGCGGCGTTCATCGCGATGATCCATCCCACGAACACCGACGACATGCGCCTGTTCGAGGTGGCGCGCAGGCTGATCACCCTCATCGGGGAGAAGCTGGAGGATCCGCGCCAGCGCGGCACGGTGAGTGCCGACATCACCACCACGGACGTGGTGCTGGCGTTGGCGATGCTGGCGGCCGTGCTGTCGAAGACCGACGCGCAGTCGAAGAAGGAGACCGCCCGGCAGGCATGGGCGTTGCTCGACCGCGCGCTGCACGACTGACGGCGCGGACGGGCCTGTCGCGTTTCACGCCGCGCGATCGATCGACGCCAGTGCGTCGGCGACGCGCTCGAGCGAACGGATCACGTGCAGAAGTCCATTGCCGAATTCGCGCTGCGCGAAATCTATTCCGGTTTCCGCCGACCAGCGAGCGAGCAACCGGTGTACCGTGGCGTCGGCGCCGCTGGTATGCGATTTCACCGCGGCGGCGTGTGCGTGTCGTTGTGCCGGATCGTGCACGGCGGCAATGCCTTCGGCGGTATGTGCGGCGGAGTCACCGATGATGTCCACCAGTTCGACGAGTTCGTCGGCCAGCCCGATCAAGTCGTGGATCTGGGCGATCTCGGCGGCGATCGCCATGTGGTCGATGCAGCAGCGCAGCAGGACGGCGAGCCGGCGCAGGTGCCGGGGCAGCGGGCCGACCGGCGCGCCAGGGGGGATGAGGCCGGCCAGGCGATGCCGGATGCTGAACGGATCGACCGGGGGAGTGCGGAACTCGGCGAGGACGATGGCGCCCGCGCGTAGATCGAAGGCGGTCGCGGTGAGCGGGTCGTCCGGATCGGCCCGGCTCGTAGACGTTCGCATACCTCTCCTGGGATCGTCGCCGAGACGCCGACTTGCCCATGCCGCCCCCTCGGTCGCCGGTGGAATCGTCGCGTCGCGCACTGCCGACAGGCTATTGCTGGCAGATAGCTCATGACTGTATGCCGGACCTGTGCATGATCCGGATAGTGTTGTCCGGTAGGTGATCAGTCTGAACCATTCGCGCGATGTCGTCAAGCCGTCGGCGCGTCGTGTCTCATGGCCGATCTGGCTGCCCGCAGAGCGGTGGATCAGGATGCAAGGTTCGAAATTGGCTGGTGTATCGGGCCATTGGGCAATTCTTCCGACGTAACGCGGTCAGGTTTCGCGCGGTGCCGATGGTGCGCGGCCGTTTGTGTCCCCCTTGTCTCGCGGCGAGGAAGGTGATGTCGGACGGTGGGGGTGTCCGGATCGGTAGGTGAATCGACCAGTTTGGCCAGTTGGTTGCCAGATGGTGATGCAGGTCACAATTCGACTCGTTCGAAGCGGCGTCATCGAATCCGCGTCCGCCTTAGTGTGTGTGCGGCAGAACCTTCCGGCGAGGGCGCGGCGACCCACTTCCACCCGCCGTCTCCGCTCACCGGATCCTTCGCTGGTTCGGCACGCGGCCGCCCGACGGCGGCGCGACTCGCTGATCGCTCTGGCCGGCGCGATGGCTGGTACCCCATCGCAGTCGGTGTCCGCGGCCGGACCTGTCGGTACTTTCGTTGGTGCTACCGGGATGGGAACCATGGCTGTACGATCCGTCGATTACGTTGACCGAGGCGCCCCAGCATCGCGCTCCTTCACGCAATGGCGAGCCCAGGCTCGCCGGTGCCCACATCGGTACCGCCTGGCGGTGGTCGCCCCCGATATCGCGGACGTCGTGCGCTGGACCGGCGGGTGGCTGTTCGATCGAACCGTCGCGGGCTGGGAGGTCACCGTGCTCGTGGCCGAGCGCGCGGATACCCGCCCGCTGCGCATCCTGGGGGCCGCGGTGCTCGACCTCGAGCAGTTCTCGGCCGCGCCGGTGCGGGAGACCTGGCCGCAGGCGGTCGCCGTCGCCGCCGAAGCGTATCGGTCCGACGGCAGGGTCCGGGACGGCGTGCTCGACTGTCTCGACCGCGGGCTCACCGAGGTGACGATGTGGGGAGAGGATCTTCCCGCCGAACTCGACCGTCGGGTCGGCACGGTGCAACACCGCGTCAGCTCGGCCGGCCGGGCGTTCAAGACGTGCGCGCTACGAGCCGCGGGGCTCGCCACCCATACGGCCGGCCCCATCGAGGTGTTCCGGACCGCGATGACAGCGCGGACACACCCCGGCTACGGCGTCGACCTCGTGCCCGCCGGGTGATCTGCTCGCGTGCCCGCTCGGCTGATCGTCACGTCGCCGTGCCGGACGTGTACCCACGTCAGGGGGCACGGTAGGCCGCCGGGCAGTAGCGGCCGGTTGTCGAACCGTGGCCGTCCGACTTCTCGGGACCGGCGCGCGGAGGCCGGTCCCGCGTATGGCGACCTCAGACGCAGAAGCTGACGCTTACCGGACCCAGCGGAATGTTGAGGCAGACCGCGACCGACCCGAGGGCGTTCGTCGTCGGCGCGGGTGACGCCGGTGCGGCCGAGGCCGCCGGGGCGAAGAGGGCGCCGATGGTCAGCGTGAGAGCGGTGGCGGCGATCGCTTGCGTGGCTTTGGTGATCATCGTGATGTTCCTTGGCTGAGCGATTGGGCGATCCGGAACCCGACCCGGCGACGACGATCCGAGTCCGGGGTGACTCTGCTCAGATCATCCGCTTATGAGGTGGTGGGGACAAGTGCTCGCGCGACGCACCAACGGCGGGCGAGGTCACGACGGGAAGTGGATCACCTGGTTGGAGAACAGCGCGTCGGGGTTGGTGATGTGATTCGCCGCTGCGACGACTCCCACTCTGGTGTCCAGGTCCCCGGGGCCGTACACGTCCTCGCACAGCGTGCGCAGCGTGTCGCCCGCGATGGCGTGACGGCGGTTCAGGCCGGGCACGATGAGCACGTGCCCTGGATCCGGTTCGGCGCCCTCGGGCAGGTGGTTGGCCCGTTCGATCATCAGGGCGAGGTGCGCGTCGCCGTACCAGCGCTCGGCGAGGATCGCGAGGCTTTCGCCTTCGACCACCGTGTGGTGACCGACATCGGCCAGCTCCGGCATGTGCAACCACGCGCCGCGCTGGATCGCCCGTTGCGCCACACCGTTGACGACTTCCCAGATGAGCTGGGTGCCGGTGTCCTCGGTTCCGTAGTAGCGCTGGGTGATCTGCTTGCGCGCCGCGGTCGAGTCGGTGGTGGTGACGAGATGCCGCCGCGTGATGTAGGGGATCAGGAGTTGCTGTCCCACGTCGATCGCATTGGGATCGGCGAGATGGTTCTGGCGTGCGATCGCCGGGAACAGGCTGCTGTCTCCGTATTCCCGGTGCGCGATCGCGGAAAGGGTGTCGCCGGGTTGTACTTCGTACTTCTTCATCTCTTCGGCCTTTCTGGAAGTGCCGACGGCCGGCGGCGTGTACCTCGATTCCGATTGTTTCCACCGCGCGCCTGCCGTCCACGAACGGTTGTCGCGCTACCGAATGCTCGTCGCGTTCGGCGGCGGGATCGTGCGTAGACGACTACTCGTTTTCGGCGGCTCTCCCTTCCGCTGCGCCGGGCGGCGTGCCGGGTACCCGGATGCTCGCGCGGATACGCGGGCCGGGTCGCTCAGCCGGTGCGGGGCTCGGACGGCGGATCACGGCGTGTCCGTGCCGGGGAGCCAGCTGTGACCTGGGCGGGTCCATTGCCGGTCCTTGATCATGCGGCGGGCGGCTCGCTTGTTGCGTCCGATGAGGCGTTCGAGATAGAGCAGGCCGCCGAGATGATCGGTTTCGTGCTGAAGGCAGCGGGCGAGGTAGCCGGTGGCCTCTACGGTGACGGAGCGACCGGTCACGTCGACGCCGGTGACCTCGGCCCGGTGCGCTCGCCCGGTGGGGTACCACTCGCCCGGTACCGACAGGCATCCCTCCACGTCGTCGTCGGGGTTCGGCATCGTCTCCGGGATCGGGGATGTCCGCAGGACCGGATTGATCACGTGCCCGCGGTGCCGCCGGCCCCCGTCGACGAGGTCGTAGACGAACACCGCTCGTGGGTCTCCTACTTGGTTCGCGGCCAAGCCCGCGCCGTTGGCCGCGGTGTTGGTGTCGAACAGGTCGTCGATGAAGGCGGCGAGGTCGTCGTCGAAAACGGTGACGGGGACCGCGGGCGTGGTCAGTCGCGGATCGCCCGCGATGAGGATCGGTCGAACAGCCATAACCGGCAGGGTACTCAAATGCGAGTAGTCGTGTCAGACTAGATCGGTGAACGAGACCCGGTTGTTCGTCCTCGCCGCCCTCGCCAAACGCGGTCCGATGCACGGACATCAGCTGCGCCGCGATGCTCGCCTCGACCGTGCCGACCTGTGGTCACGGGTCAAGCCGGGGTCTCTCTACGGCGCCCTGCACCGGATGGCGGGCGAGGGATTGATCCGGCCGCTGCGCACCGAGCAGGACGGCGCGCTTCCCGCTCGCACCGTCTACGAGATCACCGCCGAAGGGCGCAGGGAACTGCGCGCCCTGCGTGACGAAGCCTTCACCGAAGTCGACATCCGGCCCGACCCGGTGGATCTCGCGTTGGCGGTCAGCGACGACCTCGACCGCGAACTGCTGCGCGGATACCTCGAAGACCGCCTCGCCGCACTGCGGGCGCGACGCTCCAGGATCGAGCATCAGCTCGACCGCCGCTGGCCCGACCAGACCATGGCCGACGACCTCATCGTGGAACATGCCACCATGCGGATGGAAGCCGAAATAGCCTGGCACGAACGGGTTCTCGGCGATATAGACAAGCTCGACGCACGTCGCTCCTGACGGTGGCGCACGTGGTCGCGCGTGGCGATGTTCGTGCGGCGAGAAGCGGTCGGCGACAGGTGTTCGCGTAAGCGGTGACCGGACAGTTCTTTTCGATCGTGTGAAGAAGCTCCGCGGCTGATTCGACGGCTGCGGGCCGGGTAGCACCAAGACGTGGCGCGAAGAGCCACAGTCGGTTTCATCCGCTACCGAAAGGAGCAAGTGATGGCAGACCAGAACAACCCGGGCCAGTTCGGCAACCGTTCCGACACCGAGGAACAGGCGCGTCGCGGCGGCCAGGCCAGCACCGGCAGCTTCGGCGATCGTCACTCCGCCGATCCGAGCGAGGCCGGCCGCAAGGGCGCCGAAGCGCAGCCCAACGAAGCGAAGGTGCGTGGCGGACAGCACAGCCACAGCGGTCGCTGACCGCGACCGAACACGGGCCGGGCGGTACAACCGCCCGGCCCGTTTCGTTGTGCCGGGAACTCTTCGGTCGCGCTGGGGGACAGCGCGGGCGCTGCTGCTTCTATGTGACTAGTAATTAGCAGAGAAAAGATCGACCGATGGGCCCTGTTTTCCTGCCGTCTCGTCGGAGATCAGCCCGGAGCCGGCTTGCTGGACCTGCGTCCGACTGCATCGAACATGCTGATCATGCACGCGAACTGGGTGATCCGGCTGGTTGCGCGCCGTGGTGTGATCGGTACCGCGAAGTTGCGGAAAAGTAAGGACAACTGGCCGTGTTGCTTGCTAAGTTAATGACTGTTCTTATCGCTGCGACGGCGATGAACGAGTGTCGCCGGCCTTTCGTCGCATCATCACGGCGGCGCTCGGCTCAATGAGGAGTGGCGCAGACATGGATGGATTCAGCAGGCGCGACGCGTTGAAGGCCGGTGGGGTGCTCGGCGCGTTCGGCGCCCTGGCCATGGTGACCCCGGCACGCGCGGAGCCGTGGACGTGGTCGCCGCAGGGTTCGGTGGCGGGCTACGGCGAAGGAGCCGACCCGCTCACCGTCTGGGATCCGGAGGCGGATCAGTTGGTCGCCTCCGTGATCGACCGGGGGGAAGTGCCGAGGGTCAACGAGTTGTTGCGCACCTGGACCACGAACGGTCAGCCTCTGCCGGACGGGTTGCCGGCGGATCTGCGCGACTTCATGGAGTACGCGCGTCAGCTGCCGCAGTGGGCCGATCGCGGCAAGCTGGCCACCGCCGTCGATTTCAACAAGAAGCGCGGGCTGTACCTCGGCGTGCTCTACGGGCTGGCCAGCGGCATGATGAGCACGGTCATTCCCAAGGAGGCGCGGGCGGTCTACTACTCCAAGGGCGGTCACGACCTGAAGGACCGCATCTTGAAGACCGCCAAACTCGGTTACGACATCGGGACCGCGAATGCCTATGGTCCCGACGGCGAGATGGTCGTGACCTGTGTGAAGACCCGGCTGGTCCATGCCGCCGTGCGTCACCTGCTGCCGCAGTCGCCGCACTGGGTGTCCTCCGCCGAGGAGGACATTCCGATCAGTCAGAACGACATGATGGTCACCTGGCACAGCCTGCCGACCACCGTGATGAAGCATCTGACCGCGTGGCAGGTGCCGATCCCGCCCGCCGAGTCGGAGGCGTTCCTGCATTCCTGGCAGGTGGGCGCGCACATGCTCGGCATCAAGGATGAGTACATACCCAACTCGTGGGCGGAGGCGAACTCGCAGGCCGCGCAGGTGCTGGATCCGATCTTGGCGCCGACCCCGGAGGGCGCCAAACTGGCCGACCGGCTGCTGCGGCTCGGGGCCAACCTCGACTTCACCGTCCTCACCAAGCCGGTGCTCGGCGCCTTCACTCGCTTCCTGCTCGGCGACCGGATCGCCGACGGGCTTGCCATCGCCAGGGAGCCGGTCTGGGACCCGCTGCTGCGGGTGAGCTGGGGGCCGTTCATCGCCGTGCGCGAAGGCCTGCTGCCCGTGGTGCCGCTCGCGCCGGACGCCTACTGGCTGTTCGACGAATTCCTCCGCAGGGCGGCGCTGCTGTATCTGGCGGAACTGCGGATGCCGATCAGCATCGAGATCCCGACCATGAATCGAGACATGAGCCAGCCGCCGCGCTGAGTCGCCGGACGCCGATGCGCTCCCTCTGGAGTGCATCGGCAGTAGCTGGTAAGTTACTCGTTATTCTTTGTAGTACATTGCCGAGGTGGGTGACACCTCTCCGCAGGGGCCGGTCCCACGGCCGCCGATCGGGAAGTGAACAGCGCCTCCCACTCTAAGTTATGAGGAGTTCCGCAACGTGAGCCATAGGATGTCCGGTCCGGCGCATGGCTCGACCGCCTTGCGATCGATGTCCAAGGGTGGCGCGGAGCAGGCCGGACGGACAGTGCGGTCAGCATGACGAACCCGCAGCATATCCGACACATTCATATCGAATCCGGCGCGTTGGTCCTGGACTACCGGGCATGCGCGGAACAGGCCAGGAGCGTGGCCGCCGACTTGGCGCACAGCCACCCGGAGCTGATCGTCACGATCGATGACGACGTCCACGTCGAGTTGCCGGAGCTGCCCTGCGGCGGTCTGTGGCGGTGATCGGGTTCCCGGGAAGGTCGATCTCGCCGGCCGCGGTCGGCCGGAGTCGCTGCCTACGCGCATTCGCGTAGACGACGGCGATCGGCTGCGTCGGTTGTCGTAGCCGCTCGCGCATCCGGGGCGCGGCGCGGGAGCGCGCGAATGCCGTACGCTCACGGCATGGGTCAGCAGGCGGCGTCACGACGGCTGTCCGCCTGGTTGTCACGTCGGCCCGCCTGGTTCCCCGATGTCCTGCTGGCGCTGTTCGTCACCGTGATCCAGGTGCAGAGCGCCGCGATACCGGTGCCGCTGGAACCGGCCTACACGCCGGTGACGGGTTTCGGCTATGTGCTGCTGATCGCCAGCGGTCTGGCCGTCGCGGCGCGACGCCGGCAGCCGGTCGCGGTCTTCGCGGTCACGGCGGTGGCCAGCCTGATCTATTTCGGTCTCGGCTTCCCCGACCGGCTTTCATATCTCGGGCTCTTCGTCGCCTTGTACACCCTGGCCGCCTACGGCGACGGGCGGCGGTCGCTGATGGTCGCGGGCGCGGGCATCGCGGTGCTGTCCGTCGGCTGGTTGATCGCCGCGGCGGATGTCGAGCCGCTCGTGGCCATCGGGTGGGTGTTCTTCCGGATCGGCGCCTCCGTGATCAGCACGATCCTCGGCGAATCCGTCCGATCCCGCCGGGTCATCGCCGCCGACGCGCAGGAACGCGCCGAACTCGCCGAGCGCTCCCGCGACGAGGAGGCCAGGGCGCGGGTCGACGCCGAACGGCTGCGGATCGCCCGCGAAGTGCACGACACCGTCGCCCACGCGATCGCCATCATCAACGTGCAATCCGGTGTCACCGCACACGTGCTCGACAAGCGACCGGAACAGGCCAGGGAAGCCTTGCGCACCATCGAGCAGACCAGCTCGCGGGCGCTGCGGGAGATGCGCGCGATCCTCGGTGTACTCCGCGACGGCGACGAGCGCGAACCGTACCCCGGGCTCGGCCAGATCGATGAACTCGTCGGCAAGGCCCGCGAAGCCGGGCTCGACATCGCTTTCCAGCAGACCGCCCCGGTGACGCCGCTGCCGAGCGCGGTGGGCAGCGCCGCGTACCGCATCGTGCAGGAATCGATCACCAACGTGATCCGGCATGTCGGCCCGACCAGGGTGACGGTGGCGCTCGAACCCGGCATCGACGCCGTGCGGATCCGTGTGGTCGACGAGGGCCGTCGCGACGCCGCCGGGGCACGGACCGACAGCGCGGGCACACCCGGACGCGGCATCGCCGGGATGCGCGAACGCTGCCGGTTGCTCGGCGGTGAACTCGACGCGACACCGCGTCCGGAGGGCGGGTTCGAGGTCACCGCCCGCCTGCCCCTGACACCGGTCGGAACGCGCTTGTGAACTCGACACCGCCGATCAAAGTCCTGCTCGCCGACGACGAACGCCTGGTCCGTTCCGGCTTCAAGGTGCTGCTCGACCTGGAAGACGACATCACGGTGGTCGGTGAGGCCACCACCGGTGCCGAGGCCGTCGAACTCGCCCGCGCCACCCGCCCCGACGTCGTCCTGATGGACATCCGCATGCCACGGCTGGACGGCATCCGCGCCACCGCGCAGATCGCCGAGGCCGGCGGGATGGAGCGGGTGAAGGTGCTCATCCTCACCACCTACGACACCGACGAGAACGTCTTCGACGCGTTGCAGGCGGGGGCGAGCGGGTTCTTGCTCAAGGACGCGGGCCCGGCCGAACTCTTGCACGCCATCCGGGTGATCGCCGCGGGTGACGCACTGCTCGCGCCCCGGATCACCCGGCGGCTCATCGGCCAGTTCACCGCGCGGCGGCGGGCGGCCAAGTCCGCCGAGGACCGGCTCGCCGTGCTGACCGACCGCGAGCGCGAAGTACTGGCGCTGGTGGGGGAGGGCATGAGCAACGACGAGATCGGCGCCGCGTTGTTCCTCAGTCCCGCCACCGCGCGCACCCATGTGAGCCGCGCGATGGTGAAACTGGGTGCGCGCGACCGCGCGCAGCTGGTCGTGATCGCCTACCAGACCGGTCTGGTGGGGTTCTCCTCGTAGTGATCGGGTCCGCGACGCCACGGGATCGCGGCATCCTGCGAATCCCGGTGCCGCACAATGCCGTAGACCTCCGTGATCGACTACGACGACCGGCGCAGCCGAGCGGCGTTCTCGTACGCGCGTTCACGTAGACGGTGACTCCTGTCGCCGGAAGCCGAGTGAGCCAGGACGGCGCGACCATCGACGCATGATTCTGGATCCCGAACTCGAGGCCGCTGTCTCGTTCTTCCCCCCTGCCGATCTGAGCGACCCCGCCATCGCCCGGAAGCATCTCGCCGAGTTGGCCGCCGCGATCCCGGTGCCGGACATCGCGGGCATGTCGGTCGAAAACCGCACGGTGCCGGGCGATGCCGAGGTGCCGATACGGATATACCGGCCGGCCAGGGCCGAGGGCGGCGCCCTCATCTGGCTGCACGGCGGCGGTTTCGTCATGGGCGACCTGGACACCGAACATCCGTGGGCCACGCTGCTGGCGGACGACTCCGGCGTGACGGTGATCTCGGTCGGCTACCGCCTGGCTCCCGAGCATCCGTTCCCCGCCGCGCCCGACGACGTCTACGCCGTGCTGGCCTGGACCGCCGAGCACGCGACCGAACTCGGCATCGACCCGGCGCGGATCGCGATCGGCGGGCACAGCGCGGGCGCTGGGCTCGCGACCGCGGTCGCGCTGCGGGCCCGGGACGAGCAAGGGCCGCCGATCCGCTTCCAACTGCTCAACCAACCCGTCCTCGACGATCGTCAGCTGGCGTGGTCGGCGCGCAATTTCACCGATACCCCCTTCGTGACCCGGGCGAAAGTGGCCCAGATGTGGCAGCACTACCTGGCCGGCGCGCCCGCGACGCCGTATGCCGCACCGGCGCGCGCCACGGATCTGTCCGGCCTGCCGCCCGCCTACATCGCCACCGCCGAGTACTGCCCGAACCGCGACGAGGACATCGAGTACGCGCTGCGCCTGCTGCGAGCGGGCGTGCCGGTGGAGCTGCACCAGTGGCCCGGCACGTTCCACGGATCGCAGGCGATCCGGTCCGCCGACGTGTCCCGGCGCCAGAGCGCCGAATTCGCCGCCGTGCTCCGCCGCGCGCTGGTTCCGGCGCCCGGCTCGAAAACGGCGTAGGCGCAGAGCGATCGGTCGAGAGGAGAGCACGATGACCACCATCGACATCGCCGAGGCGAGCAAGCAATCCACACCACCCTCGCCGGACGGCGATTCCCCGGCGGGCGGAGGTATGACCGCGCTGCTGCGCCCGTACCTGGGCGGATTCGCCGCGGTCGTCGTCCTGCAGATCGTCGGTGCCGTCGCCGGTCTGGCGCCGTTGCTCGCGGTCGTCGAATTGGGCCGGACGCTGTTGTCGCCCGGCCCGGTCGATCACGGCCATGTCCGGATGATCGTCGTCGCGGGTGCGGCCGGGTTGTTCGTCCGGCTGCTGTTCACGGCCGCGTCGTCCGGAATCGGGCACCTGCTCGACAGCCGGGTGCAACTGGCCTTCCGCCGGGAACTCGCCGCGCGACTGGGGCGGGTGCCGATCGGCTGGTTCGCCCGGCGCGGCGCCGGCGAGCTGGCGAAGATCGTGGGCAAGGACGTCGGTACCGTGCACCCGCTCATCGCCCACACGCCCGGCGAACTCGTCGCCGCATTCGTCGTGCCGCTGGTGTCGCTGATCTATCTGTTCACCGTGGACTGGCGGCTCACGGTGATCACGCTGCTGCCGGTGGCGCTGGCAGTGGCGCTGGTGCCCTTGATGATGACCCCCGCCCGCCTGCGTGAGCAGAAGGAGTTCGACGCGGGAATGGCGCGGATCGCGAGCGCGACCGTCGAATTCGTGCAGGGTATCCGGGTGGTCAAGGCGTTCGGCTCCGGTGAGCGCGCGCACCGGAAATTCCGCACCGCGGCAGACGATTTCACGGACTCCTTTCTGCGTATGGTGCGCGGTCTGGCCGGACTCGGCGCGGCGATGCAGGTGGTGCTGTCGCCGCCGTTCGTGCTGCTGGTCGTGCTGACCGGTGGCGCGGTCCTGATCACGGGCGGCGCCATGGCCCCGCCGGACCTGCTGCCCTTCCTGCTGCTCGGCCTGGGGTTGACCGCTCCGGTGGCGGCGCTCGGCCACGGCTTCGACGATCTGCAAGCGGCCCGGCGCGCCGTCGGCCGGATCCGGGAAGTGCTCGCGGTGCCGTCGCTGCCGGAGCCTTCGCGTCCGATCGCGCCGCGGGGACATCGGGTGGAACTGCGGGACGTGCGGTTCGGCTACCACACCGAGCACGAGGTGCTGCGCGGCATCGACCTGGTGCTCGAGCCGGGGACGGTCACCGCGGTCGTCGGGCCGTCGGGCAGCGGGAAGTCCACGCTGGTTCAGCTGCTTCCCCGATTCTTCGACCCCACCCACGGCGCGGTCCTGCTGGGCGGTGTCGATCTGCGCGAACTCGGCAGCCGGGCGCTCTACCGGATGGTCTCCTTCGTCTTCCAGGACGTGCGGCTGCTGCGCGCGTCGGTCGCGGACAACATCGCGCTGGCGGTGCCGCACGCCGACTTCGGCGACGTGGTGCGCGCGGCCCGGCTGGCGAACATCCACGATCGGATCCTCGAACTGCCGCGCGGCTACGACACCGTGCTCGGTGCGGAAGCCGAGCTGTCGGGCGGTGAAGCGCAACGGCTTTCGATCGCACGCGCGCTGCTGGCCGACACTCCCGTGCTGGTGCTCGACGAGGCCACCGCCTTCGCCGATCCGCACACCGAGCAGGCGGTGCGCCGAGCCCTGGCGACGCTGGACGGCGATCGGACCATCCTGGTCATCGCCCACCGGCTGGAAACCATCGCCGACGCGGACACCGTCGTCGTGCTGGAGAACGGGTCGATCGTCGAGCGCGGCAAGCCGGGCGAACTGCTGGCCGGCAACGGTAGGTTCGCCGAATTCTGGCGTTCCCACCGGCCCCCGCTCACCGAGAAGACCGAAACCCTCGGCGCCATGCTGCGGCGTGAATTCGGGCCATGGAGCAAGCATGGTGTGCGCGCCGTCGTTCGCCGACCAGACACCGCGAGGAGATGAGCTGCGATGATCCGGATGTTGCTGCGCGTGCTCGGACACGAGTACGCCCCGGCCGTACGTCGCACCGTGGCCCTGATGACGGCGACCTCGGTGGCCGAAGGGCTGTCCTACGCTCTCCTGGTTCCGGTGCTGCGAGCCCTGCTCGGGAGCACGCCCGCCGACGCCTGGCCGTGGCTGATCGCCTTCGGGGCGGCGATCGCCTGCTACACGGCCTTGCGCTATCGCAGCGATCTGTCCGGGTTCCTGGTGGGAACCACGTTGTTGCGCGGCGTCTATCACCGTTTCGGCGATCACCTGGCCCGGCTGCCGCTCGGCTGGTTCACCGCCGGTCGCGTCGGCGAGGTGTCGGTCCTCGCCAGCGAGGGTGTGCTGCAGGCGATGAGCGTGATCGCGCATCTGCTGGCGCCGATGATCTCCGCCTGCGTGACGCCGCTGACGATCGTCGCCGTGCTGCTCGCCTTCGACTGGCACATGGGGCTGGCCGCGCTGGTCGCCGTGCCGGTGGTGGCGGCCATCCAGATCTGGACCGGACGCGCGATGGCCGCCACCGACGCCGACCGCGTCGAGCGCGCCGAGGAGGCCACCGCGAGGGTGGTCGAATATCTCCAGGCACAGCCGGTGCTGCGCGCCGGTGGCCGCACGACCGAACGGTTCCGGCTGCTCGACGACGCGCTGTCGGGACTCGAGCGCGCCTCCCGCCGCGCCGTGCTGTCCGCGCTGCCCGGCATGGTCGGCCTGACGCTCACCGTCCAAGCGCTGTTCACCGTGCTGCTGGCCCTCGGCGCCTACCTCGCGCTCGGCGGTGACGCAGGCGCGGCGGAGATGCTGGCGCTGCTGGTGCTGGTCGCCCGCTGCGCGGATCCGCTGCTGTCGCTGTCGGAGATCGGTGGCAAGCTGCGCAGCGCGCGGACCGTGCTGAGCGGGCTCGACACCGTGCTGCGCGCCGAGCCGCTGCCCGAACCTCGCGAACCGGTCCGGCCGGCCGGCCACGACCTGGCATTCGAGTCCGTCGTGTTCCGGCACGGCGACCGTACCGTGCTCGACGGCGTGTCGCTGTCGGTCCCGGAGGGGCAGCGGGTGGCCATCGTCGGGCCGTCCGGCGCGGGCAAGAGCACACTGCTGCAATTGCTCGCGCGGTTCTACGACGTGGACGGCGGCGCGGTGCGCGTCGGCGGTGTGGACGTGCGGACGATCAGCACCGAAGCGCTGCGGGAACGGATCGCCGTGGTATTCCAGAACGTCTACCTGTTCGACGGCACGATCGAGGAGAACGTGCGTCTGGGCCGTCCCGGCGCCGCCGAAGCCGAAGTGCGGGCGGCGGCGACCGCGGCCGGGCTGGACGAAGTGATCGAGCGCCTGCCCGGCGGCTGGGCGACGAACGTCGGCGAGGGCGGCGCGCTGCTGTCGGGAGGTGAGCGCCAACGCGTCTCGATCGCGCGGGCGTTGCTGAAGAACGCGCCGATCGTGTTGCTGGACGAGGTGACCTCCGCGCTGGACCCGGTGAACGAGGCCGCCGTCCACGACGGCATCGAACGGCTCATGGCGGGCCGGACGGTGGTGCTGGTCGCGCACCGGCTGCGGACCGTCCGACGGGCCGACCGCATCGTCTTCCTGGACGACGGCCGAGTCGTGGAAGAGGGCACCCACGACGAGCTGTTGCGCCTCGGTGGCCGCTACGCCGGCTTCTGGGAGTCGTCCACGGTGGGCGCGGCTGCCGAATGAGCGCGGATGTCCGCACCCCGGCGCCACGGCCGCGGTGCGGACATCCCGGCTCGAACCGGACCGATCACGGGGTGCGCTCGTCGTCCTGCGCTGCCCCGCCGCGGGCCGCCCAGCGGCGCAATCCCGCCGGGCTGCGCAGCATCAGCACACCGATGGCGGCGACGGCGATGCCGCGGGGCGCCTCGTAGATGAAACCGGACAGCCCTTGGGTGGCGGGTATCGGCAGGAAGAAGCCGACCATGCCGAGCAGCGTGAGCACGGCGATCCAGCGGGGAATCGCGTTGTGGCGCAGCAGGCTCGCGCCCAGCAGGCCCATACCGGCCAGCATCACCACGCCGCCGATCGAGTTGAACAGCGCGAACGCGGTCGTGTCGATCATGTTGTCGTTGCCCGCGATCAGGTGCGCGGTCCGCGGATCGGACGCGAACGGGTAGGCGACGAACAGTTCGACGGTGAGATGACCGGTCGCGGTGACGATATTGCCGAGCAGATAGGCGACCGTGCCGGCGAATCCGGCCGGGCCGAGTCGCGGTCGCAGCCAGGCGTACATGCCCGGCAGGCCGAGCACGAGCAGGACGGTGCCGATACCGAGCAGCGTCTGCGCGATCGGCGTGCCGGGACTGGTGAGCGCCTCGACCGAATGGCCCTTGCCCGCGACGATCGGGTGCAGTGTGCCGCCCGCCATGCACAGGGCCCCGCCGATGGTCAGCGCGGCGCCGCACATCCGCAGTACAGTCTCGCGAGAGGGGCGGCCGGCCACGGTCCGCTCGTCGCCGGTGGTCGGGGTTGGCAGGAGTGCTTGCGTGTGTGTCATGAGCCAAGGGTCGGCGAGGGCGCTGGTGTGACGCTGGTGCGCGGCGGGTCCGGCGCCGACGCACCCGCCATCGCGGTGCTCGGCCCCTTGGAGGTGCGCGGGCCGGACGGCGCCCGCCGCACCATCCCGGCGCGCAAGCACGCCGACCTGCTGGTGATCCTCGCCGCCGAGCGCACCTCCCGCAGCGCGGATCATCTGTGCGAACTTCTGTGGCGGGGCAACCCGCCCGACAGCGCCCTGGTCACCCTGCAGGGCTACGTGTCGCGGTTGCGGCGGGCGCTGCGGCCGCTGCCCGAAGTCCGGATCGAGACCAGCTCGAACGGCTACGTGCTGCGCTGCGGCGGATCGGGCACCGACCTCGATCTGCTCGACGTGCTGTCCAGGGACGCCAGAGCCGCGTACGCCGACGGTGACGTGGCCGGCGCGGTCGACCTCCTCGAACGGGCGTTACGGCTGTGGCGCGGCGAGGCGCTGGCCGATGTCGGCGACGTCGCCGAACTCGCTCCCGAACGGGCGCGTCTGGACGAGTTGCGCTGTGAACTGGTGGAAATGTGCGCCGAGGGCTTGCTGGTGCTCGGCCGGGCGCGGCACGCGGTCACGCTGCTCACCGACGAACGCGCCCGGCATCCGCATCGCGAGGGCACGGCCCGTCTGCTGGCGTTGGCGCTGCGCGACTGCGGGCGGATCGCGGAGGCGCTGGATGTCCTCGCGCGGTTGCGGCGCACGCTGCGGGACGATCTCGGGCTCGATCCCGCGCCCGACACCGCGCGGGTGGAGAACGAGATCCGTAATCCGGCCGCACCGTCGACGACTCCGGCGGCGGGACGATCCGCCCTCGTCGGACGGGAGGACGTCGCCGCGGTGCTCGACCGCGCCAGGCAACGGTCGCGGCGCGGGCTGACCGTCGTGACGGTGCGCGGCGCGCCCGGCATCGGCAAGACGGCCGTCGTCGAGGACGCCGTGCGACGCCACGGCGACTCGGCCTTCTTCACCGCGGGCAGCAGCGGCGTCGGCGCTGCGGCGCAGGCGACGCTCACGCCGTGGCTGGATCAGGCCGCCCTGGCCGGGCGCGCGGTCCCGGACGTCCCGACACCGCGTGCGCTCGCGGCCTTGTTCGCGGACGTCGCCCGGGAGACCGGCCGCGTGGTCGCGGTCATCGACGACGTGCAATGGGCGGACCCCGACTCGGTGCGGACGATCGCGGCGGCGATGCGGGTGCTGCGCGCCCATCCCGTCCTTCTGTTGCTCACCGTCCGGCCCGAGCCGCTTCCGGCCGAGGTGGAGGCGGCCGTGCGCTTGCTGTGCCGCGCGGGCGCCCATGTCGCGATCGATCTTTCGCCGCTGCCCGACGCGGCGATGGACGAGCTGGTGCGCGCAGGCGCGGGTGCGGCCGGCCTGCGGGTGCGCGCCCAGATCGTCGAGTTGAGCGGCGGCAGCCCTTTCGTGGCGGCGCAACTGTGCGATCTGGTGCGGGCGGGGCGTTCGCTGGACGCCGGGGGCGCCGCCACCGAGATCACGGCGGCGAAACTCGGCGCGGTGTCACTGTCGGCGCGAGCGCTCGCCGAGGTGCTGGCCGTCATCGGCCCGCGGGCCCCGATCGGACTGGCCGCCGCCGCCGACGGCGCGCCCCGCTTCGACGACCGGATCGCCGAACTCGTCGCCGCGCGAGTCGTCACAGTGCGCGACGACGCCGTCGTCTTCGGACACGAACTCGTGCGCGCCGCCGTGCTCGCCACGCTCGGCCGCATGCGAAAGGCGCTGCTGCACAAGCGCATCGCGGAAGCACTTGCCGACCTGCGACCCGGCGCGCTCACCGCGCAGGCGTTGCATCGCAGCGCCGCCGCGCTCGATGCGCCGGACGCCACGGCGGCGCGCGCCTGCGCCGCCGCCGCGCGGGAGGCGTTGTCGCGGGACGCGGCCACCGAGTGCGCCGAGCTCGCCGCCCGTGGCATGCGCCACGCCGATCCCGGCGACGCGGGGTCGGTGATCGAGTTGAATCGGCTGGCGGGACAAGCGCACAACCGCCTCGGCCACTACGACGAGGCCGCCGCGTGCTTCGACCGGGCCGGGCGGCGATGTGGTGAGCGCCGCGACTGGTCTGGGCTGGCGCGCACCGCCCTGCTGGCCGCGCCGCGCGGGGTGGCCGGGTACTTCTCCGGATACGGTGTGGTGCAGGCGGGTTCGTCGGGACTGCGGGCGCAGGCGCTGGCTCATCGCCTCGACCTCGACGCCGATCTGGTCGCGGAGGTGGAGGCGATCGAGGCCGCCGATCGCGCGATTCACGGACTCCCTGGCGATCTCGACGCCCTGGCCGAGGCGCGGGCGCGCAGCGCACCGGGCAGCCGGTCGTGGCCGCAGGTCCTGCTGGCGGAGTTCGTGTGCAATTGGGATCCGGTCACCGTGGCCGACCGGCGCAAGATCGCCGAGGAACTCGAGGAACTCGCGGGTCACGACCGTGCGGTCCGGGCGACAGCGGTTCATCTGCGGCGGATCTGCGCGTTGGAGGCGGGTGACATGCGGCTGGTCCGCCGGTTGTCGGCGGAGTTCGCGCGCTTGGCCGCCGACGGCGGCACCGACCTCGCGGCCACCCAGTTGTGGTGGCAGGTGATGCTCGCGGTGCTGCGCGGCGACTACGGCCGGTCCCAGGAGTTGATGGCGCGCTTCGCCGCCGACCTCGGGACGGTCGACGATCGGGCCCGCCTGCTCGCCGAGGCCTCGGTGCTGACGAGCAGTTCGATCGAGTTGTGGCACCGCGGACGCCTCGGCGAAGCACTGGCCGAGGCCGATCGCATGGCCGAGGATTTCGACGAGGACTTCGCGCTCGTGGTCGCGATGGCCGCGGCGGAACTGGGTGACCACGAGCGGGCGATGGCGTCGATCGAATCGATCGTCGCCCTGCCGGGAAGGTGGCACGGTCCGCGTGTCGTCGTGCGGGTGCCGCTGCTGATCGAAGCGTTGCTCACGGTGGGTCAGCGCGCGCCAGGGCAGCGCGACCGGGTGGTCGAGCTCACCGCCGGACTGGAACCGCTCACCCAGGGGTGGGGCGAGACGCTGCTGGTGCAGTGGCCGGGACTGGTGTGTCTCGGTCCGTCCGGGCTCTACCGCGGAACCGCGCGCGGAATCCTCGGTCTCCCCGGCGCGCGCGACGAAGTACTCGCGGCACGCGACCGCGCGCGGGCACTCGGCGCGCGACCGTACGAGTCACGCGCCGACGACCGCCTGACCCGATGGCCGTTCGCCTGAGAACTTCGTTCAGTGCTGCTTCTCCAGCCAATCCCGGTAGTGCGTCGGGGCCAGACGCGCGCCGGTGCCGGCGGTGAGAACGTCGCCGGAGACGGCGGCGAACATGCCCGCGGTGTCGTCGGTGACGACGGTCCTGCTGTCGCGCCGGGCGGCCAGGGTGAGCCTGCCCAGGTCGTCGAGACGGAAGACCTCCGGACCGGCGACATCGCGGACTCCGCCCAGCGGCGCGCCGGTGGCGACCTCCACGACCGCGTCGACCACGTCCGCGGCGGCCATCGGCTGGATCGGGGTGGCGGGCAGCCGGACGGTGTCGTCGTCGGAGGTCCAGGACAGCACCGCGTCCACGAACTCGAAGAACTGGGTGGCGCGCACGATGGAGTACGGCGTCGGGCCCAGCCGCACCAGGTCCTCCTGCAAGGTCTTGGCCCGGTAGTAGTCCAGCTCGGGCACCCGGTCGACGCCCACGATCGACAGCACGACCTGATGTCCGACACCGGCCTTCTCGCCGGCATCGAGCAGGTTGCGCATGGAGATGCGGAAGAAATCCACCGACGCCTCGTCGAAGGTCGGGGAGTTCGCCAGGTCGATGACGACGTCGGCTCCCTCCAGCGCCCGGTCCAGGCCCTCTCCCGTGATCAGGTCGACACCGGTGGACGGCGCCGCAGGCACGGCCTCGTGCCCGGCCGCGGCCAGCTTCCCGACCACCTGCGAGCCGATCCGTCCGGTGCCGCCGATGACTGTCAGTTTCATGGTTGTCGCCTTTCCCGGCGCGGCAGGCACGCGAGCCGCGATTCACGCAACCGTTACCGGTTCGTTCGGTCGCCGTTGTGCTCACTCCTCGGTTTCCATGTGCGAATCCATCCGCGAGAGGATCTCCTCGATCCGGTCGCGCACCCACAGGATCAGCCGGTCGCTGCCCATGGCGGTGGCGATCGGCGCCGGGTGATCCAAGGGCATCACATAACGTCCGTCGTCGGGCAGGTCCCGCCACAACAGGCCCGCTTCGATCCGTCCCCGCGGCCCGTACTTCGAGCGGCCCTGCAGCACTTTGACGATTCCCGTGCTGACGGCGGGGGTGTCGAAGAACGCGGCGCTGCGGAACACGTCGTCGGCATCGTCGTCGTTGTCCGAGATCGTGGCGGCGGGGCGGTCCGGCTCGGGTTCGGGCCGGGCGGCGGGGAGCGCGAGACGGATGGCGTCCAGCCCACCGGCCCCGCAACGGGGAAGGAGCCCGACCACCGTGTCGGCCAAGGCGTGTGGATCGCATTCGAAGGCGTCGAATCCGCCGCTGTGCGCGAGCGTCTCACCCGGCCGCTGGGTGATCACGTACCCGCGCGCCCGGTGCCGGACCGCGTGCACCCTGACGCGCGTTTCGGGATTGCCGAAGTCCTGGTCGTTCCACGCGTGCGCGACGAGGAAGACGTCGGGTTTGGCGATCGCGCCCGCCAAGGCGTCCAGATCGTGGTCGAGCCGCCGCAGCAGCCGCTGCCGGACCTCGGCCTTCTCCTGCTCGTAGTCCGCCGCCAGCCGAGTGCGGCTGGTGAAGACGAACGGCGCGGGCAACTCGCCCTGCCTGACCTCCTCGCAGAGCAGATTGAACTCCAGATCGGTGAATTCCCAGAGCCGGTTCACGAGTCGACCACCGGCTTCACGCGGTCGGGCACGGCGCCGATGGCGTCGTCGAGATGGACCTTGGACTGCAGGAATTTGGCGGGCTTGTGGGCGGTGTTGCCCTGCCCGGCGCCACCACCCGCGGCGCCGGGCGCTCCCATCATCGGCGCGCCCGCGGGCACGCCGTCGTGCCGCGCGGCCGCCGCGGCAGGATAGACCGGAGCCTCGGCGCCCGGCAGCGACGCACGCGGAAACAGCTGTGCCGCACGGGATTGCTGCGTCGGATGCTCCGAGAGTCCGGCCCCGACTCCGGTTCCAGGACCGCCGGGGGCCGAGCCCGCACCGCCCGCGCCCGCGGCGTCGACGGGCGGGTGCCCGGCCGCGAGCGCGTCGGGATCGAACTGCCGCAACAGTTCCTGCAATTTCTCCGCGCCCGGCAGCGTGCTCCCGAATCGGGTCAGCGTGTCCAGACCCTCGGTCAGCGCCTTTCCGAGCTGCCCGAGGAATTCCCGGCCCGCGGAGGCGAGCGAACCGGCGCCTTGCGCCGCCCCCGACGCCGTGTCCTGCGCGGCGAGGCCGGCCCCTGCGGAGGACGGGCCGTCCGTGCGGGTCGCCGCCGCGAGCGCCTGCTCGTCCAATGCCCGGGGCAGGTTCTCCAGGACCGACCGCACGCCCGCCGGGTCCACTCCGCTGAGTTCCGACAGCGCGTTCTCGTCGACGACATCGGGAATGCTGTCCAGGATCGAGCGCACCTGCTCCGGCGGCAGCCCGGTGAGTTGCGCCAGGGTGTCCTCGTTCAGCAGGCCCGGGAGGTTGTCGAGCACCGACCGCACCTGTGCCGGGTCCGCGCCCGTCGCCCGCGCCAGCGCGTCTTCGAGGGACGCCGGATCCGCGCCGGAAGCCGTGCCACGGGATCTCGCCGGTGACCCGCCGGACGAGCCGTCCGTTCCGGCGGACATGCGCGGCAGCGGGACCGAACCCAGCGAGGGCACCTCCGGCATGCCGCTGCTCGCGGCGGATTCGGGCTGTCCGCCGGAGGACACACCGCCACGAGGCAGCGCCGAACTTCCCGTCCCGCCGGACCCGCGCGGGGGCGGTGTGTTGCCCTGGGACCCGGCGGCGCCGCCGAACAGGCCTGCGGGACCGGAACCGGACGCGCCGCCCGGCGATCCGTCTTCCGACTGCGAGCCGAGGCCGGCGGCGTCGTAGCCCGCGGGCAGGGAGCCACCGGTTCCGGGCGAAGCGCCCGCGGTCTGCGTGTCGGCGCCGGGGACGCCGGCTCCGGAACCAGGACCGGAACCGGCGCCTTCGGAGCCGCCCTGGCCCTGTCCGGCTGCCAGCCCCTCGCGGTAGCCCTCTTGGTAACCCGCCTGATAGTCCTGGCTCGGGTTCTGGTTGCCGGCGCCTTCGTCTCCGTAGCCGGTGCGCTGCCTGCGGCCCGCGGTCGTCTGATCCTGCACTTGTCCGTTGGGGTTGTCACCGGGCGCGTTCTGGTTGCCGCCCGGCTGGTTCTGGTTGCCGCCCGGTCGGTTCTGCCCCTGCCCGCCGGGCTGCGGTGTGGCGATGGGCCCGTTCACCACCGGCATCACCGACACCGTGTTCTTCATGCCCTCGCCGTAGTGCTTCTGCCACTCGTTGCGGTACCGCCGGGTCACCCTCCCCGGGCAGCAGTCCCCGGGATCCGGTGTCGCCGGCATGCTCAGTTTGGTCAGGTGCAGCCACTGCGCCGTGTAGTCGAGATTCTGGCTCATCGCGATCATCGACGTGATCAGCGGCTGCACGCCGTCGGAGTAGGACCTGGCCGCGTCCGCGGCCGCGGCGGCGCCCTGCCCCTCCCACGCCTCGGTGCCGGCGGAGATCACGGTCACGAAATCGTTCAGCCTGCTCAGCAGGTCGTTGGCCAGGCTGTGCCAGGCGCCGGCCGCGGCGAGCACCGGTTGCGGATCGAGATCGCGCCCCAGCTCGTACAGTTCGGCGAAGCTGAGACTGTCCTTGTTCTCGATGTTGGCCGTGACGCCGGAATCCTTCGCGCCCTGATAGTCCTTCAACGAGGAAGGAAAACTCTCGGCGTTCGCCTTCTCGACGTGGGTGTTGCCGTCCCCGTCCGTCCAGGAGAAACCACCGTTGGGTTTGTCGAATTCGGCGTCGGGCGCACCGGGGGCCTTCTTGCCCGGCGTGTAGGGCGTCGCCTCGGTCGGCATCTTCAGCGCGCTGAGCGCCTTGAAGGTGTCCCCGGAATCCCCGTCGGTCTTCGTGTACGCCTTGCCCGCGGCGATGTAGGTCTCACCCATGTCGGTGACGATCTTCGCGTGGTCACCGAGGATCGTGTGCAGGCGAGAACCTTTGGTGGTGAACGCCATCGCCAGCTGCGCGCCGGAGGTCAGCGTGCCGATCGGCGCGAAGTTGTTCAGCCGCAGGTCGGTCACCGCGGCGGCCATCCCGAGCAGATCGTCGACCAGCTCGGCGCAGGCCCGGGCCGCGGCGAGGGCATCGGCCGGGTCGAACGTCAGATACCCCGCCTTCGCCTGGTTCTCCAGGCCGGACCACGTGTTGGATTCGAGGGCCATCGTCATCTTCCTCCGCCGGGGATCGGGTCCCCGCTCCTTCGGATGTGCACCGCGTCGTCAGTCGTCGTTGTCGGCGACCACCGACCGCGGTCCCGCGACGCCGGAATCGTCGACGGGCCAGCACGCCGGATCGGGCGGCGTCGTCGGCGGGGCGGGTGCGGTCGGCATGAGCGCGCCGAGATCGGGAGCGCCTTCGATGATCTCGGACAGCTTGGGCAGCGCGTTCTTCCGTTCCAGCAGCGGCGCCATCAGGTCCCTGCTCCGCTGGGCGACCTCGGCCGCCGCCTGCTGCACGGCCGCCGTCACGGTGTCGGCGATCTCCTCGATGCTCAGATCGAGGACGTCGTCGGCGAACCTGGTGGCGATCAGGATGCCGTCGGCGTTCACCGTCACCTCGATGCGTTTGTCGCAGGCGGTCACCGTCGCGGTGAGCTGCGAACGCTGCTTCTGGAGTTCGGCGATTCCGCGCAACTGCTCGCCGAGCCCCTCCAGCATCGTGGCCATGTCCGCGTGCAGGCGTTCGTTCACCATGTGCCGCTCACCCGCCCAGCTGTCCGCCCGACGCCTGGTCGGTGCCGGTCAACGAGTCCGCGGCCGCGCGCTGGCCCTCCGACATGTCGTGGAGGGTTTGCGCGGCGCCCGTCGCGCCGTCGAGCAGGTTCTTTCGAGCCGCCTGATAACCCTTGTCGCCTTGCGCGAACTTCCTGCCCCGTTTGTCGTCGCCCCACGGCATCGTGGTGGCATCGGATTCGATACCGCCCAGCGTGTTCCGCAGTCTCTCCGCGATGGCGGTGACCTTGGTCGACAACTCCCCGGTCAGCTCCGATGCCCGGCGCAATTTCTCCGGGTCGACCTCTACTCGATCGGCTGCCATGGCACTCCCTTCGATGTCGGCGGTCTAGAGGGTGAACGAAACATCGACGTCCTCGGGGCCTGCGGGGGCGGCTCGTGTGTCGGCCTGCGGGGGAGGGGGCCCCGGCAGCCAGTCGCTCGGCTGCGAGGCACCGCCGGGAGGCGGCTGGAAGGGGCCGGGCAACGGCTCCACCGAGGGCCACTGTTTCGGACGGGCCTTGCCGCGCAGATCTTTACCCTCACCGAGGAACGGCTCGTCGGCGCTGGTGGCGATCGGGTTCCCTTGCGTGCCCGAGGAACCGGTGACCTGCGAACCCGCGGGGCTGGGGCCGCCACCGGACGAGGCGTGTCCGCTGGGTGCGGGCGTCGCGGGCGGTGGCGTAACGGGGGGCGGGGACACCGGAATACGCGCTGCCCCGGAAGATCCCGATCCCGTGGTGCCGGGTGGCGGGCCTCCGGTGGAACTCCAGCCGTCCACCGACGACTCCCACGAGGTAGGGGGCCGACCGGTGAAGTGACCGGACCCGCCCGCGCCGGAACCGGTGGAGTAGCTGGAGTTCGATCCCGAGGAACTCGTGCCGACGTCGTGGTAGACGCTGTGGCCTGATCCGGTGCTGATGGTGTCGGGGGTGCCGGGCCGGATGGACGGTCCGCCTCCGCTGTATTGACTGGTGGCGTCGTGATACACGCTGTGTCCAGAGCGGCCCGAGTGGGTGGACGCGGCACCGCCGCTGCCGACAGCGGAGACCGGGCGCGAGCCGCCGGATGCCGAGCCGTCGGGATGCGGTGCCGGTGTGCCGGGTCGGGCGGACGGTCCGCCTCCGCTATATGTACTCGGGGGGTCGTAAAACACGCTGTGCCCGGACCCGCTGCTGATGGTGTCGGGGGTGCCGGGCCGGAAGGATGGTCCGCTTCCGCTGTATTGACTGGTGGCGTCGTGATACACGCTGTGTCCAGAGCGGCCCGAGTGGGTGGACGCGGCACCGCCGCTGCCGACAGCGGAGACCGGGCGCGAGCCGCCGGATGCCGAGCCGTCGGGATGCGGTGCCGGGGTGCCGGTGGAACCGGCGACCGTGGACGCCGCGGGCGACGACCGCCCGGCCGACGCGCCGGTGGCCGTCGACGCGGGCCTGCTCCCGCCCGCGCCGGTGTGCGACGCCGACCTGCTCCCGCCGGTTCCAGTGGACGACCCGTCGTGGACCGGTGGGCGTCCGGTGTTGCCGGTCGACGGTTTCGGCATCCAGACGTAGGAGCGGATGTCCCCGCGCCCCGGCGGAATCGGTGTGCCGAGCGCGAATCCGCCGCGTGCTCCGCCGACCAAGCCGCCGCGCGCGATGCCGCCGACCCAGCCCGGACCCGATGAGAACGACGACCAGTCACCGGTGACCGCCCCCGCGGCCACGTTCCCGAACACGGTGCCGACCGCGCCGGAGGCGCCGCCGATCACGGCGCCGCGGCCGACCCGACCGAATACGTTGTCGAGGTTCTTGCCCGCGACTTTGTCGATGCCTTTGCCGAGATACCGCCCGAACTCGCGGCCGGGGATCACGCCCGCGACACCGGCGAGGATGGACAGTCCGAACTCGCCGCCGTTGAAGTGGCGGCGCTTGCCCGCCGCCAGCTGGCCGACCTGCACCGCTCCGTTGATCGTTCCGGTGATGGCGGCGGCCTCGATCGCCCGCACGCCGTAGACGCCGTAGCCCTTCGCCGTCGGCAGCACCGGCCGCAACTGCACCGCGCGCGTCCAGAAGTGCCGCTTGACCGTCGGGGCGCCGAGCCGGGCGGCGATATTCGTGATGATCTTCTGGACGAAGTCCTCGAACACTTTGAGAAAGGACCGGGTGGTGGTGATCGCGGCCGCTTCGACGGCGGGCGCGGTCGGCGGGAACAGCCAGGCCCAGAGGATCTCGAGCGCGAGCCAGGCCAGGGTGACGATCACGGTGATCTTGGTCGCCTGGATCTCGGTGCCCATGTCGAACGCGCTGTCGCCGACCGTGCTCATCAGCTTCGCCAGCTCCTCCAGGGATTGATCCCCGGCGCGCAGGACGTCGTAGCGGGCGCCCATCGCGGCCCCGCCTTCACCCTGCGAGTAGGCCGACACCGTGGTCTGCTCGGCCTCATCGATGGCCGTGAGCAGCGCCTGGAGTTCCTTGCTCGCCGTCTTCCATGCCTCCGAGACCGCCCATGCGGCGTCCTCGTCACCCTTCGGCCAGGTCGTGCCCGCCACCCAGGCCAGCCACTGCAACCCGTCGGGCAGGTAGATGGTCACCGTTGCTCCACGGCGGTGCCGAAGCGCCCTCTCGGGTTGCTTCCCACAGTTCGCCTCCTCGGCGGTCGACGTCATCGGATTACACCGCGGTGAGTTGAACCTTCATCAAAGACCGGGCGAATTCTCGTCGCGCACAGCATGAATCGATGGGCCGACTCGAAAAGTCGCTTTCGACAGCACCATTCGTTTCCCGCGCGGTGGTAGCCTCGCGCCGCGAACGAGGAGGTGCCACGTCGTGACCGCAGCCGAGCCGCCGTCCGCGGACGGACCCACCCCACCGGATCCGGCGAGCCGCCGGATCGCCGAGTTGCTGACCGGGCTCGCGCCGCGGGGCGGCCACGAGATCCACGCGGTCTTCGTGCTGACGGTCGCCGCCGAGCTGGCGTCGGTCGTCGCCACCGACGCGGAGGGACGCACGGTCCAGATCCTGCCTCCGGAGGAGGTGCTGGCGTTGGTTCGCAGGCACCGGGAAGCGTCGGCCGCCCAGCCCGGTGGCCCCTGGTGGCGGTATCTGCTTCTGGTGTCGGCATCCGGTGAAGTGCGGACGGATTACGACTACGGCGACGAACCGTTCCCCGACGACCACCTTTTCCCGGCCGAGGTCTATCGAGCGGATCTCGAAGTATTTCCGCGGGACCGGCTACCGGTGTGGCTCGCCGCCCATATCGGGCATGCCGATCGGCAGTCGCGGCCGGCGGAGACGGCGGCCGGGGCGGAGCCGGGCGCGGCGGTGGTGGAGGAGGGACTGCCCGCGCTGCCGTTGCTCGTGGCGCGCTGGGCGGTGCTGTCGGCGGCCTTCGTGGCGGTGGGCTCCCCGTGGGGTCCGCGGGTCCTGCCCGCGCTCGGCTTGTTCGAAGGGGCCGAGCACAGCGGTTCCTCGCTGTGGATCGTGCCCGGCGACCGGGCGGTGCTGTCCGGCGGCGTGTGGAACGACCCTGTTCTCGACGCCGTCTACAACGCCGGGGCGCCGATGCCGGACCTCTACGCGGGCGCGCCGATCTGGGTGGCGAATCCGCTGCTGAACCCGCGCGCGGGCATCGGGCTGCTGTCCTTCTGTTACTGGTGGGATGGCGGCCGGTGGTTCCGCGGTGCCTCGCCGCCCGCCGCGGAGGTCGCCGCGGCCGTACCCGCTGTGTGGAGCGGGGAGAACACCGCCGCCATCGTGGCCGCGCTGGTCGAGGACCAACCGGGCGCCCCGGCCCGCGAGGCGGCGTTCGGTCTGGTGCTCGCCGCCGAGCGCGGGGAGATCGATCGCGCCGCGCTGGCCGAGGTCTTCGGCGCGGGCGATATCGAAGACGCCCACCTCCAGCTGATCATGGCCGGAGTCGCCAGCGGGTGATGGGGTCCGCGCAGACCGGGTCGCCCGGCTTCGCCCCCCGAGGGTCCGAGGACGACGCGGCCCTACCGTCGGCGCGCGGGAGTCCGGAGGATTCAGAAGCTGCGCGGTGGGTGCCAGATCCCTCGTCAGCGGCACACACCGCGCGGTCGCCGGGCCGCGACGTGCGCCCTGGCCCGGTACGCGAGCTGGCGGACCGCCGCCGGGCTCCTGCCGACGGCTTCGGCGATCGCGTCGTAGCTCAGATCGAACACCTCGCGCAGCACGAACACCGCACGCTCGATCGGCGTCAACGTCTCCAGCACCAGCAGCATCGCCATCGACACGCTGTCGGCCGGTTCGACGTCCTCGGCCACGTCGGGCGCGGTGAGCAGCGGTTCGGGCAGCCAGGGGCCGCCGGAGGACTCTTTGCGCCGCCCCAGCGTTTGTAGCCGGTCGAGCGATTGGCGGGTGACGAATCCGGACCAGGTAGGCCCGCTGATCCCGGACGGTGCCGAGGTCGACGCCCGCCCACCGCAGCCAGGTCTCCTGCAGGACGTCTTCGGCGTCGGCGGCCGAGCCGAGCATCTCGTAGGCGAAGATCGTTCGGGGTCAGCCGGAGTTGTGCAGGGCGCTGGCCAAAGCGCGTAGGGCGGGAACCGCGGCCAGCAAGGCGTCGACCTCGTCTTCATCGACGGTGGACAGCGCGTCGACAACCAGCTGGGTGCGTGCCGCGTCGATGCGGGCGGCATTCTCGATCGCCTTGGACGTGGGCAGGATCCGGCTGCTGCGCCGATCGGCCGGGTCCGTCTCGCGTTCGATCAGTCCCAGCTCGGTCAGGTGGCGCAGCACGGTGCTGACGTTGCTGGGTTGCATGCCGGTCACGGCGGCCAGGCGCCCGGGGACCGCGCCCGGCTCGTGCACGATCACGCGGAGCACCTCGGCTTGGGCCTGGGTGAGCGGCTCCACCCTGGTCAAGCGCTCGGCCGCGCGATGAACGGCGCGTGACAGCTCCCGCAGTGCGGCGTCGAGTTCGCGGAGGTCGGATTCACGACTCATGCCCCCATGGTAAGTTACTTATGCATAAATAAGTATTTGGAGGTGTCAACGTGCTGAAATCGACCGCACCGGGGGTCAACGGACCGCTGCTGGTGGTGCTCGGCCTGCTGTCCGCGGTGGCGCCGTTCGCGACCGACATGTATCTGCCCTCGTTCACCGGGCTGGCCGCCGATCTGCACACCAGCGCGTCGAGCGTGCAATTGACGCTGACGACCTTCCTGATCGGGTTGGCGCTGGGGCAGCTCGTCATCGGGCCGCTGTCCGACCGGTTCGGACGGCGGCGGCCGCTGTTGCTGGCCACGGCGACCGCGACCGTGCTGACGGTGCTGTGCGCGCTCGCGCCGAACATCTGGCTGCTGGTGGTGCTGCGCTTCGCGCAAGGCTTCTCGGGCGCGGCCGGGATCGTGATCGGTCGCGCGGTGGCGGCCGACCGCGTCAGCGGCGCGGCCGCGGCGCGGATCTTCACCCTGTTCGCCAGCATCGGAGGCATCGCGCCGGTGGTCGCGCCGCTGCTCGGCGGCGCGCTGGTCCCGGTCGGCTGGCGCAGCGAGTTCTGGGTCCTCAGCGCGATCTTCCTGGTGATGTTCTGCGGTGCGCTGCTGGTCGTGCCGGAATCACTGCCGGTCGAACACCGCCACGTCGGCGGGCTCGCCGCCACCGCCCGTGTCGTGCGAACCCTGGTGGCCGACCGCGGCTACCTCGGCTACACCCTCGTGTTCGCGCTCGGCTTCGCCGGGTTGATGGGTTACATCTCGGCGTCCCCGTTCGTGATCGAGAACGTGCTCGGGCTGTCGACCACCGAGTACACCGTGGTCTTCGCCGTCAACGCGCTGGGCATGATGGCCGTCGGGGTGCTGAGTTCGCGGCTGACCAAGCGTGTGCGCCCGCAGGTCATCCTCTCCGCCGGGCAGGGCGTGATCCTGGCCCTGAGTGTCGTGCTGCTGGTCCTGTTCGCCGCGGGCGCATCGGCGGCGCTGATTCTGCCGGTGCTGTTCTTCCTGGTCAGTTCGTTCACGGCGATTCTCGGCACGGCCAGCGCGCTGGCCGTCGGCCGGGCGCCACACGCCGCGGGTAGCGCGTCGGCATTGCTGGGCGCGCTGCAATTCCTGCTCGGCGCGCTGGTGTCCCCGCTGGTCGGGCTGGGCGGCACCGCGACCGGCATCCCGATGGCGGTCACCATCGTGATCAGCGCCGCGCTGGCGCTCGCCGCCCGGCTGCTCGTCCGTGGCACGGCTGCGGTCGTGGCGGTGCGGCGCGAAAACGAGACCGTCGCCGCATGATCCGCGGGGGTCGGCGCTGCGCTCCCCGATGCCGCCCGAGGACGACGTGACTCCGTCCAGCGCGCCGGGAGGCTCGGCACCGGTGCTTGTCACTCGGCCCGCAGCCACGGGTCCCGCATCACCCGCTACGTGTCGTCCTCGGGAGCGGCGATCGTCAGAACCGCGTCGGCGATATGCGGATTGCGTTCGAGCTCCCGCTCGAGCGAGCGCAGCGTGAGCGCGATGCTCGACTCGGCCGGATCGCCGACCAGGTCGACGCTGGCGACGAGGAAGACCTGCCGGGGCCCGACGTACTCCAAGCGCACGAAGCGCACCGCGGCCACTTCGGGCATTTCCTCGATGCGGGCCGCGGCGGCGGCGCGGAGTTCGGGCGAGGCGGGCTCGCCGGTCAGGAAGCGCCGGTTGCGGTCGATGAGTACGACGGCGATCACCCCGAGCAGCACGCCGACGAGCACCGATCCGAGCGCGTCCCAGACCGCGGCGCCGGTGAGCTGGTGCAGTCCCATTCCCGCGAACGCGATGACGATGCCGATCAGCGCCGCGCTGTCCTCGGCGAAGACCGCCCGCAATGTGGGATCGGAGGTCTCCAGCACGTACTCGAGGATGTCCTGATCGAAGCTCTCGGCCTCGCCGCCGAGTTGCCGGGTGGCCTGCAGCCACGAGGCGCCCTCCAAGACGAACGCGAGCCCGAGCACGAGGTAGGCGATCGCGTAATCCTGTCCGCTGTCACCTTCGTGCAGCAGTTCGGTGATGCCGTGCCACACCGATACCGCGGCGCCTGCGACGAAGAGACCCACCGCCGCAAGCAACGACCAGACATACGCCTCGCGCCCGTACCCGAGTGGCCGTTTCGCGTCGGCGGTGCGAGTGCTGCGACGGTTGGCGACCAGGAGGAAGATCTGGTTGCCGGTGTCGGCCCACGAATGCGCGGCCTCGGCGACCATCGACGCCGAGCCGGACAGCGTCGCGGCGACCGTCTTCGCCACCGCCACCGCGACGTTGGCGCCGAAAGCGACGATCACCGTGCGCGTGCTCCCCCCACCGGCCGTCGGCGCGGATTTCTCGTCGTGGAAGGCGTTCGCTCGCTCCATCTACGCCAGTCTGGCACGAACCGCCCCGGACTCTGTTTGCCCCACCACATGCCGGGTACGCGCGGGTGGTGATCAGGCATGACCGCATAGCCGAACCCTGGGGTCACCGGACACCGTACCAACCAGGGGAGCCGTGGCCCGTCCGCGTGGACATGCATCTGGCCGACGGAGTCGACGAGCGGGACGTCGAGAAGTGGGTGCCCTCGGCGTCGATCCTGCACAGCAATGGCGACGCGATGGACATCGCCGTGCGGGACGGCGGCATCGTCGGGGTGCGCGGACGTGCGGGAGACCGGGTCAACCACGGTCGGCTCGGACCGAAAGACCTGTTCGGATGGCAGGCGAACGCCTCGCCCGACCGGCTGACGAAGCCGTTGATCCGCGTCGGCGGGCGCTTGGTGGAGACCGACTGGGACACGGCGATGAACCGCATCGTCCAGCGCAGCAAGGAATTGCTCGCCGAGCGGGGGCCGAGTGCGCTGGGTTTCTACACCAGCGGACAGCTGTTCCTGGAGGAGTACTACACCCTCGGTGTGATCGCGCACGGGGCGATCGGCACCAACCATGTCGACGGCAACACGCGGTTGTGCACCGCCACCGCGGCCCAGGCCCTCAAGGAATCGTTCGCCAGCGACGGTCAGCCCGGCAGCTACACCGATGTCGATCACGCCGACGTCATCGCCCTGTTCGGACACAACGTCGCCGAAACCCAGACCGTTCTGTGGACGCGCATGCTCGACCGCCTGGCCGGAGCGAAACCGCCCGCGTTGCTGTGTGTCGATCCGCGCCCGACACCCGTGGCCAAGGCCGCCACCGTGCATCTGGCTCCGCTGCCGGGAACCAACGTCGCGCTGATGAACGGCCTGCTGCACGAGATCATCGAGCACGACTGGATCGACCGCGACTACATCGACGCCAACGCCGTCGGATTCGACGAATTGGCCGCGGCGGTAGCCGAATACACCCCCGAGCGCGTGGCCGAGATCTGCGGTGTCGCCGCCGCGGACGTGCGCAGGGCGGCGGAATTGCTCGGCACCGCGCGGCGGCTGCTGTCGACCGTGTTGCAGGGCTTCTACCAATCCCACCAGGCGACGGCAGCGGCAGTGCAGGTCAACAACATTCACATCGTGCGCGGGATGCTGGGCAAGCCCGGCTGCGGGATATTGCAGATGAACGGCCAGCCCACCGCCGAGAACACCAGGGAATGCGGAGCCGACGGCGACTTGGCCGGCTTCCGCAACTGGGCCAACGACGAGCACGTCGCCGAATTGGCGAAGCTGTGGAACATCGAGACCCACCGCATTCCGCACTACGCGCCGCCGACGCACGCGATGCAGATCTTCCGCTACGCGGAGCAGGGCACGATCCGAATGCTGTGGATCAGCGCCACCAACCCCGCGGTGTCGCTGCCGCAGCTGTCGCGCATCCGGTCCATCCTCGCCCAGGAGAGGCTGTTCGTGGTGGTGCAGGATCTGTTCCGCACGGAAACGGCCGAACTGGCCGATGTCGTCCTGCCCGCCGCGACCTGGGGCGAGAAGACCGGCACCTTCACCAACGCCGACCGGACCGTGCACATCTCCGAGAAAGCGGTCGATCCGCCGGGCGAGGCGCGAGCGGATCTGGAGATCTTCCTCGACTACGCCCGGCGCATGGACTTCCGCGACAAGGACGGCGACCCGCTGCCGCCGTGGCGCGACCCCGAATCGGCGTTCGAGGCATGGAAGAGGTGCAGCGCGGGCCGGCCCTGCGACTACACCGGGATCACCTACGAACGCCTGCGTGGCGGCGGCATCCAATGGCCGTGCAACGACCGGTATCCCGATGGCGCCGAGCGATTGTACGAGAACGGCGAGTTCTTCGCTGCCCCGCAATACTGCGAAAGCTACGGCAAGGACCTGATCACGGGAACGCCGGTGGAACCGACCGAGTACCGCGCGCTCAATCCCGACGGCAAGGCGATCATCAAGGCGGCCCGCTTCGTGCCGCCGCATGAGCAGCCCAGCGAGGAGTATCCCTTCGCCCTGATCACCGGCCGCACCCTGTATCACTTCCACACCCGCACCAAGACGGCTCGCGCGCCGCAGTTGCAGGCCGCAGCGCCGCAGGTGTGGGTGGAACTGTCCAGCCGCGATGCGGCGGAACTCGGTGTGGCGGAGGGCGATATGGTGCGGATCTCCTCGCCGCGCGGCGCGATCCGGGCACGGGCGCGGATCACGGGCATTCGTGCCGGCGTGCTGTTCGTGCCGTTCCACTACGGCTACTGGGACCAGCCGGACGGCGAGCGCGAGCACCAGCGGGCAGCCAACGAAATGACCGTCACCGATTGGGATCCCGCCTCGAAACAGCCGATCTTCAAGACCGCAGCCGCCCGGCTCGAACGGCTCGCGGGCGCGCACGGGCACCCGGCGCCCGCGCCCACCGCCACCGCGTCCGCGCCGACCACACCAGGCATCGCCGCCACCGTGGGCGGCAGCGCGGCGCTCGACGACGAACTGCTCGAGGTCCCGAACCGATGAAACTCCGCATCGCGCTGCGCGAACTGCACCGATCCGAACGCAAACTCGCCCGGGAGTTGTCCGGCATCGCCGCACGCCACGTCACCGAGCACGAGGTCCGCCACGTGGCCCTGGATATCCGGCGCTGGTCGGTAGACCACATCGCGGCTCTCGCCGACGTAGGCCGTCGATACGAACTGAACCTCCGGGCCGAGCCCCGCGCCGAGACCTTCGGCGCGGGACTGCAAGAGCGCGTGAGCACGCTGCTGGGCCGCCGGCCGGAACCGGCTCTGCTGCTGCTGGCGGATCTGCGTCGTCTGCACCGCGTCGCGGCCGGTGTGTCCTTGGATTGGGAACTGCTGGCCCAAGGGGCCCAAGCGGCACAGGACATCGAGTTGGTCGAACTCTGTCAGCGTTGCCACCCGCAGACGCTGCGGCAACTGCGCTGGGCGAACGGCATGCTCAAGACGCTGTCGCCGCAGGCGTTGGTCAGCTGACGGCGCTCGCCTGCCTTCTGTCGTCGACAGCTGCGGCGCCGACGAGCCGTTGTGGCCTGGGAATCGCCGAAGGGGGGCCATCGCCACCGAGGTTCCCCGCTGAAGATCGGGTGTGTCGATAGCCGTCATATATCGGGCCGTTGTCCAGCGGTAAATGAACCTGGTTTGCTGCCGGTCGCTCGTCTGCTTGCGTGACGAAAACCTAAGGTTCTGCGAGAAGCCTTGCTGGCCATCACAACTCGCCGAACCGCAACTCGCTTGGTTGCGCCGTCAACTTTGGTTCCCAAACGACCGTCTCCTTCCTAGAATAAGCCGACAAACAACGGCACACTGATTGAGTGCACGGTGGTCAGGCTGGGCCGGCGGTTCCTCCCACCGTCGACGATGGGATTCGACATGGTTGTGAGTTCAGCGGAACCGTCGGACTGGTCCTTCGAGCGCAAAGGCGCCGAGTGGGTCGCGGACGAGGAGCGCCGAGGCAAGCCACGCGCCCTGTTCTGGCCGTGGGCGGGTACCAGTTGCAATGTGGTGCTGGTGTCGTTCGGTCCGTATGTCACCGCGCTGGGCCTGGACTGGCATCTGGCGGCGCTGGCCGCGGCGGTGGGTGGGGTGCTCTCCTTCCTGCTGCTCGGTTTGGTGTCGCTGGCCGGGCAGCAAGGGGGCGCGGCGACCATGGTGGCGGGCCGGGCCGCGTTCGGATTCCACGGCAACAAGATCCCGGCGCTGCTGAGCTACCTGGCGCTGGTCGGATGGGAGACGTTCTCGGCGGTGCTGGCGACCCTCGCGGCCCGCACGGTGGCGCATCGGCTCGACCCGGATATGGACACCGCGCCGCTCATGGTCGCCACGCTGGTGACCGTCATCGTGGTGACCACGGTGATCGGCATCTACGGCTGTCATGTGATCCTGCGGATCCAGAAGTGGTTCGCTCTGGCATTCACCGCGCTGTCGGTGGTCTATATCGTGCTGACGCTGCCCAGGATCTCGTTCGCCACACACGGGCAGGTGAGCGTCGGCGCGTTCGTGGGCGGGGTGATGCTCGTCGCGAACACGCTGGGCTTGAGCTGGGTCAACTGCGCGGCCGACTACACCCGCTATCTGCCGCGCACCGCGCGGAAGGGCGCGCTGGTCGGCTGGATCACGTTCGGTGGCACCGCTCCCGCCCTGGTTCTGATGGGATTCGGCACGGTGCTCGCGGCGGGTGATCCCGAGGTGGCGGCGACGGCCGCCACCGATCCGATCAGCGCCCTGTCGGCCCACTTGCCCACGTGGTTCCTGGTGCCCTATCTGATCCTGGCGCTGGTGGGCTTCGTCTCGGGCTCCATCATCGGTCTCTACTCCTCGGGGCTGGCGCTGCAGACGTTGGGCGTGCGGATCTCCCGGCACTACACCGTCCTGATCGATGCCGCCCTGATCGCCGCCGCCGGTGGCTATGTGGCCTTCGCGGCGCCGGGTTTCTTCGCGCCGTTCCAAGCGTTCCTGACCACCACCGGCGTGGTGATGGCCGCGTGGGCCGGAATCTTCGTGGTGGACCTGTGGCAGCGCCGCCGTATCGGCTACGACCGGACGTCCCTCTACAGCCCGCTCGGCGGCTACGGAAAGGTCAACCGCGTCGGGGTCGGCTGTCTGATCGTCGCGACCATCGCCGGGCTCGGCCTGGTCACCTCGCCCGATCCGCATGTCGGTCCGCTGCTGGGTTACCTGTTCACGCCTGCCGCCCGCGCGGGCGGCCTCGGCAGCAGCAATCTCGGGGTCTTCGTCGCGCTGGTCGTCGCGAGCGTGGGCTACGCGGCGCTGCACCGGGTGCGTCCGCTCGCGCGGGCGAGCGCGGCCGAGCGGATCGGGCACCGCGACGCGGAGCCGGTCCGAGTCACCGTGTAGAGCGCCGTCCCCGTCCTCACGTGTGTGCGGCGATCCGCCGGTCGATCACCGACAGCGCGAACTCCGCCCAGCGAATGTTCTCCTGCTCGAAGGAGATTCCGCGCAGCAGCGTGAGGTAAGGGCCGACTCGCTCGGCCTCGGCCAGGTACGCCTGCTCGCTGCGGCCGTCCAGCAGCCGGGAGCGCAGGCGTTCGTACCGGGCCAGTTTCGACTTCGACCACTCCAGCTTGCCTGCCACCGCGGCGCGCACGGCGGGGGCGTCCTCGGCGACCATGCCCTGCACCTTCACCATCAACTCGTCGCGGATGGCGGTGGGCTTGGCCGGCTTCTCGACGAATTCCCGCAGGGCCGCCCGCCCGGCCGGGGTGATGGCGTGCAGGCGCTTGTTGGGCCTGCGCTCCTGCTGCACGACCCGGGTCTCGATGAGGCCGTCGGCGGCCATGCGTTCCAGTTCCTTGTACAGCTGCTGGGGCGTGGCCATCCAGAAGTTGGCCACCGAGGCGTCGAAGCTCTTGGCCAGGTCGTAGCCGGACGCCTCGCCCTCCAGCAGGGCGGCCAGCACCGCGTTGCGTAGCGCCATCCGCCCAGGCTAACACTTCGGATGATTATTCAAATATCTGTCCGGATGGATCTGGACATAGCTGCTGCACCTCGATAACGTGCGCATCACCTATTAAATTCTTTGAGTAGGAGAATGCCATGCACCCGTTCCGGGCAGCCGTGGAAGCTCGCGACGAGGCCGCCATCGAGGCGCTGCTGGCCGACACCGTGGTGTTCACCAGTCCGGTGGCGTTCCGGCCGTACCCGGGCAAGGCGATCACCGCGGCCATCCTGCGCGCGGTGATCCGCGTGTTCGAGGATTTCCGCTATGTGCGCGAGATCGCCGACGCGAACGGTCGCGACCACGCGTTCGTGTTCGAGGCAACCGTCGACGGGAAGCGGCTGACCGGCTGCGACTTCCTGCACTTCGACGAGGAGGGCAAGATCGACGACTTCATGGTCATGGTGCGTCCGCTGTCGGCGGCCCAAGCCCTCTCGGCGCGCATGGGTGAGCAGTTCGAGCGCATCAAGGCCGAGGCCGCCGCGCAGCTCGAACGGGAGGCGCGGGGAGCGTGAGCGACCTGTCCGAGCGCCCCTCGTACTCGCGCTATGTCGCGCTCGGCGACAGCCAGACCGAAGGAGTCGGCGACGGCGACGATCGGACCGGATTGCGCGGCTTGGCCGACCGGCTGGCCGAACGTCTCGCCCGGTCCGATCCCGGCCTGCTCTACGCCAATCTCGCGGTTCGAGGCAAACTCGCCGGTCAGGTTCGCGCCGAGCAACTCGACGCCGCAGTGGCGCTGCGACCGGATCTGGCGACCGTGGTCGCGGGCGTCAACGACCTGCTACGGCCGGGTTTCGACGCCGACGAGGTCGCCGGGCACCTGGACGCGATGTTCGCCGCCCTCACCGCAGGAGGCGCGGTCGTGGCGACACTGACCTTTCCCGACCTCGCGCGCATCACCCCGCTCGCGCGCCCGCTCGGCGGTCGTGTCACCGCGCTCAACCAGCGCATCCGCGCCGCGGCGGCGCGGCACGGCGTCGTCGTCGCCGAAACCGAGCAGCGCGCGGCCGTCACCGATCCCCGTCTGTGGAGCCATGACCGGCTCCATGCCAACCCGCTCGGACACCAGCGCATCGCCGACGCCCTCGCCCACGCCCTGGGCCTGCCCGGCGCCGACGAAACATGGGCCGAACCGTTGTCGCCGCCGCTGCCCGCCGCCACGCGGTTGGCCACGGTGGTGGGCGAAACACGCTGGGCCGCGACGTTTCTCGGCCCTTGGCTGGGCAGGCGGATCACCGGACGCTCCTCCGGCGACGGACGCGCCGCCAAACGCCCGCACCTACTTCCGGTCGACGGTACGGCGACCGCCGCGCCAACGGCCCGGACCCAATCGTGAGCGCGGAATTCACCGGTCTCGCAACGCATTGCCGGTCATCGCGCTCGCCCAGCACACCGCCGCCGCACGTGCGCCGCTTACCTCGCGGGTAATCGACCCTGGTCGATCGCCATGTCACGATCACACCATGACCGCCTACGTCATAGCCCACCTGCAAGACGCCGCACCGCACCCGGAGATCGCGGACTACATCGAGCGCCTCCCCGCCACTTTCGAGCCCTACGGTGGCCGCTACCTCGTGCACGCGACACCGCACGAGGTGAAGGAAGGCAGCTGGCCCGGCGGCGTGGTGATGATCGGCTTCCCCGGCATCGCCGAGGCGCGGGCATGGTGGGATTCGCCCGCGTACCGGGAGCTCGCGCCGCTGCGCTCGCGGCACATCGAGGGCGACATCATCCTGGTCGAAGGCGTCCCGGCCGATTACGCCCCGACCGCCGCCGTAGCGGCGATCCGGAAGGCGGTGTCCGGCTAGCCCGTGTCGGCTGCAAGGCCTCCGGAATGCCGGGGCCGTCGTCGGTCACGCGCAGCACGGCTCCGCCGTCGCCGTGGGATTTCGACCTGCGCGCCGGGCCCCCGCCCACGCAGAAGCATCCGAGGCACGCACGCACGTTCCTGTCCGGCACTCGAGCACCGAATCCCGGCCTCCCCATAGGGTTGTGACCGACGGGCCCGGTCCGCCGAGAGGAGTTGCCGATGGACGCCGAACACTACCTGCCGTTCCGCAAAAGCGCGGTGATCTCGCTGTGCGCGGACGAACTCCCCGAGTCGGAACGCGAGTCGTTCGTGGAATTCGCGCGTCTGCTGTCGGCACTGGCGCACCACGAGTTCCATGTGCGTGGTGAGACCGTGCTCGATGCCTATCAGCTGGTCGATCCCGCGCAGGACGAACGGGCGCTGTGTGCCGCTACCCCCGAGGACCGGGCCGCGGCGCGGGCACGCGTGGAGCGTGAGCTGGTCGCGCTGGCCGAGTCGGCGGATTTCACGCGCATCGATGCCGCCGAGATCGAGCGAGCGTTCGCCGAGCACTCCCTGGTGAAGGTGCGGTTGGAGGTCGACGCGGAGGACATCGATACGGTGATGTTCTTCCGGCGCGGGGTGGCGCAACGCACCGAGCAGGTGCGGTGGCTGTTCGGTCTGCGGCGGCGCGGCATCGAGTTCACCAGCTACGCGAAGGTCCTTGTCTACGTCGCGTTCACCGAGCGCGCGGAGGCGGTCGCGGACCGGCCCGACGGCGGTGTGCTGCTGAAGCTGTTCCAGAACGTCCCGCGCAACGACCTGGAGATGCTGTATCCGAGCGTTCGCGTGCGGATGCGGCCACTGGACAAACTGCTGATCGGGGTGCCCGCGGTGGTCTCCGGGATCGTCGTTGTCGTCACCAAACTGGTCGCCTCGCTGGGCCCGCTGCTGTTGCTGCTGGCGTTCTGGGCGGGGTTGCGCGAGGAGTCCGTGCGGCTCGATCAAGCCACGCTGGTCACTCTCGGCGCCGGGCTTGCGGCCTTCGGCGGTTATCTGGTGCGGCAGTTCGCCAAGTTCTCCAACCGCAAGATCAAGCTGATGAAGACGCTGTCCGAACACCTCTATTTCCGCAATCTCGACAACGACGCGGGAGTGTTTCACCACTTGCTCGGCGCCGCCGAGGATTCGGAGGTGAAGGAAGCTGTCCTGGCCTATCACTTCCTGCGCACCGCCGACCGGCCGCTGACCGCCACCGAACTCGATCAGCGGGTGGAGCAGTGGTTTCGCCGACGGTGGGGGACGACCTTCGACTTCCAGATCCGTGACGGCCTTGGCAGGCTCCGCCGGTGGCGGCTGCTCGTCGAGGACGAGCACGGCACCGTGGGCGCGGTGCCGCTGACCGAGGCGATACAGCGCTTGAATCACCACTGGGACAACTTGTTCCGTGTTCGCCCGCCGTCGGGCGACGCCATCGGCCGGGCCGCGGTCACATCCGGCTGAAGAAGCAGGTGCAGGCTGCGCGGTGCGATGTCAGCCAACGGCTTGACCTTTCCCCAGGGGCAGGGTTCGAGCATGGTGACATGAACGAGCTGACAGAGAAATTGGCGGAATTCGTCGCGGCGTCGGCCGAGCAATCGGGTGTACCGGGTGCGGCGGTCGGGGTCTCGATCGGCGGTGAATCGTCCTTCGCGTGCCATGGGGTGACGAGCATGGACAACCCGCTTCCGGTCGACCCGGACACGATGTTCGTGGTGGGCTCGGTGAGCAAGACGTTCACCGCGACCGCCTTGCTGCGGCTGGTCGCCGCGGGACGGGTGGAGTTGGACGCGCCGGTGCGGCGGTATGTCCCGGAATTCGCCCCCGCCGACGCGGCTGCCGACGAGATCACCGTGGTGCGGTTGCTCAACCACACAGCGGGGCTGGAATGGCGGGTCGGTGACGACACCGGCGAAGGAGATGACGCGTTGGCGCGGCACGCGGTCGAACTGGCCGAGTCGCGGCTGATCGCGGAACCGGGAGCGCGGGCGTCCTACAGTCAGGCGGGGTTCAACCTGGCCGGCCGGATCGTCGAGAACGTCACCGGCTCGACCTTCGAACGGGCGGTCGCGTCGCTGTTGCTCGAACCGCTCGGCCTGGCACATACCTGTTACGCGGTCGGTGACGTCATGACCCGGCGGTTCGCGGTGGGTCACAACGTCGATGCGGGCGGCACGCTCGTCGTCGCCCGCCAGTGGAAGGACAATCGCGCCGATAATCCCGGCGGGGGTGTGGCGACGTCGGTCGGTGATCTGCTGCGGTGGGCGCGGTTCCATCTCGGCGACGGCCGGACCGAGGGCGGCGAGCGCGTTCTGCCCACCGAACTGCTGCACCGGATGCGGGAGCGAACCGTCGAACTGCGGGGGAGCACCTTGGGTGACGCGTTCGGCCTCTGCTGGTTCCTGCGCGAGGTGGACGGTGTCGCGACCATCGGGCACGGCGGCTCCGGCAATGGTCAGTTCGCCGACCTGCTCATCGTGCCGGAGCGGGATTTCGCCGTCGCCGTGATGTCGAACGCGGGCCCGGACGCGGGGCTGGCGTTCAACCGGACCGTGGTGCGGTGGGTGCTCGAGCACTACCTCGGCGTGGTCGAACGCGATCCGGAACCGCTGCCCCACGATGCGGCACGGGCAGGGGAGATCGTCGGGCGCTACGAGAACGAGATGATGCGGCTGACGCTCGACACCGATGGGGCGGGCCTGACGATCGAATGCGCCATCAAACCGGAGATCCGTGCCGCCGCGACGACCGAGCTGCCGCCCGACCTGCCACCCGCTACCCTCGGCCTGCTGCCCGGCGCGGGGGACGAGTACATCGTCACCGAAGGCGGTCTGCGAGGACAACGCGGGTTCTTCACACGGGACGAATCCGCCGCCGTGAGCGGAATCGATCTCGCCGGTCGATTGTTCGCTCGGGTGCGATGACGGTCACGGAAGGAAGACGCGCATGATCACCATCGGGCAGCTCGCGCGGTACGCGGGCGTGACGATCAAGGCCGTGCGGGTCTATCACGAGCGCGGGCTGCTGCCCGAGCCGCCGCGCGACTCCTCCGGCTATCGCCGCTACCGCGCCGAGGACGCCATCGATCTGGTCAAGATCAGGACGCTCGCGCGATCGGGCGTGCCCCTGGCGCGGATCAAGGAGCTGCTGACCGCGAACTCCGGCGAGTTCGCGGCGGCCATCGCCGAGGTCGACCGCATGCTCGCCGAACGCGCCGAGGAGATCCGCCGCACCCGCGAGCAGATCGCCCAATTGGGGTCCGGCGATCGGCTGTTCGTGTCTCCCGAGGTCGCCGAGTACCTCGAGCGCCTGCGCGAGCTGGGAGTGAGCGACCGGGCGGTCCGGATGGAACGCGACATCTGGATTCTGCTGCAATCGGTCGCCCCGCAACAGGCGTCGGACTGGGCCGCCGACAAGCTCGACGCCATCGGCGATCCGCGCTTCCGGTCCATCTACCTCGACTACGACGCGGCGTTCGACTGGTCCCCCGACGACCCGCGCCTGGCCGACCTCGCCGACCGCACCCGGCGGTGGATCACCGGCAGGCGCACCGGAGCGGGCCGGACCACACCGCGGCTGGATCCGGAACTCGTCCGCTTGGTGAACGATTCGGTGGGGATCACCTCCCCCGCCTGGGAAAGGTTGACGCGGATCGCCCAGAACGCGACGACCGAGTGACAGCCCCGGACCTGTGCGGGTAAGGCAAGCGGGACTGGATATTTCGTGGCGGCTGTGGGGCTCGGTCGATCACGCGCGGATTGCCCCCGGCCGCGACGGAAAGGCAAACACACTGCGGTACAGAGCCTTCCAGAGTGCGTTACTGTCCTGCGGACCCGTGCGCCGGTGACCCGGCCGCGCGGGCGCTCATGTCGTACTCCGGAATCGAGGCAAACGAATGAACCACAAGCTCTGGTTGCTCGGACGGTCCGTCACAGTCGGTGCGCACATCATCGGCGAGAAAGTGTTCCGGCCGAAGGCCAGGGATGCCGGGGACGTCCCGGTGTCGGGCGAGACGCTGACCCCACAGTGGCTGACGGCCGTCCTGTGCCGCGATGTCCCCGAGGCCGAGGTGGTCGGGTTCGAGACCTCCAACGGCAGCCGCGGAACATCCACCCGCGTCGCGATTCGCGTCGACTACAACGACGCGGGGCAGCGGGCCGGATTGCCGACCCACCTCTTCGCGAAGACCACGACAGCTTTCTCGCAGCGCATCCTGCTCGGTGGCGGGAAGATGATCGACGGGGAGACCCGTTTCTTCCGGGACTTCCGCCCCCAGCTCGACATCGAAGCGCCGTTCGGCTATTGGGGCGCCGCCGATCCGGCGTCGTGGCGATCGATCGCCCTGATGGAAGACATCGCCTCCACCCGCGGCGCGCGGTTCGTCGAGCCGAACGCCCCGGTCGCGCGGGACCAGATCGAAGATCTGGTGCGCAATCTCGCGCGACTGCACCGCACTTTCTGGGAGCACCCGTCGATCAAGGACCTCAAGACCACGACCGAGGCACTGCAGGCATACCTCGCCGCCATCGACATGAAGAAGCGCTGCGAGGTGGGGCTGCGCCGCGCCGCGGAAGTGGTTCCGGAGTCCCTGCACGGCGAAGCGGACCGGCTGTGGGCCGGTGTCGAGCGGGCGATCGACAACGCGACCAACGAGCTCCCGCAGACGCTGCTGCACGGTGACCCGCACATCGGGCAGACCTATCGAACCGCCGCAGGGCGCATGGGTTTCGTCGACTGGCAGGTGGTGATGCGGGGCGGATGGGCCCACGACTTCGCCTATACCGTCAATTCGGGATGCGAGCCCGAGGACCGCCGTGCCTGGGACCGTGAACTGCTGGCGGCGTATCTGGACGAACTCGGAAGCCTCGACGGCCGGGCTCCGTCGTTCGACGAGGCGTGGCTGGCGTACCGGCAGCAGTCCATGTTCGCTTACGCCGCTTGGGCTTTCACGATCGGCAGGGCGGCGTATCAACCGGAGATGCAGCCCGTGGAGACTTGCTTGACGTTGTTGAAGCGCATCACCACGGCCATCGACGATCACGATTCCCTGCAGGCCCTCGGAGTCTGACACCGAGCCCCGCACCACCGCTGTGGCGTCGCGGCCGGATTCTCGTGCGTGGTGATGATCGCGCGTCCACGCGCTATACCATCGACCGGCCCCGGCGTAGTCCCGGTGAGTTCGCTCCGATGCAGTGTCGCGGTACGGAGCGGTAGTTCAGCAGTCACGTAGTGCAACACCAACAGTTTGGAGTTCGCTCTTTGAGTACGCCGCAATCTCAGGCCCCGGTTCGGACGTGCCCCGTCGTCCACGGCTCGCCGACCGATTCCGACGACCAGCGAGTGCCCATCTACTCGCCCGAATTCGCGGCCGATCCGCACCGTGTGTACCGCGAGATGCGCGGCCGCTACGGATCTTTGGCGCCGGTGGAGTTGGCGCCGGGTGTCCCGGCCACCTTGGTGATCGGCTACAGCACCGCGGTGCGGATCCTCAATGATCCCGAGCACTTCCCCGCCGACCCGCGCGCCTGGCAGAAGGACATCCCCGCCGACTGCCCGATTCTTCCGCTGCTGGAGTGGCGGCCGATGGCCAGTCGTAGCACCGGAACCGACTTCACCCGGTATCGAGGGGCGATCACCGCCAGCATCGATGAGGTCGATCTGTATGCCCTGCACGACATCGTGGAGGGACTCGCCATCCCGCTGATCAACTCCTTCTGCCGAGAAGGGAGCGCCGAACTGATCCGTCAGTACGTGTTCCCGCTGGTCTTCGAGGTGGTGAACTATCTGCTCGGCTGCCCGCCCGAGATCGGGGCGCAGGTCGCCGCCGGTACGGCCGCCCTGCTCGAGGGCGTCGACGCCGAGAAGGGCAATCAGATGCTCGGGGAGGCGCTGATGAGCCTGGTGGCGCTCAAACGAGCCGAACCCCAGCGCGACATCACCTCGGTGCTGCTGCAGCATCCCGCCCAGCTCGATGACGTGGAGGCGTCGCACCACGTGTCGCAGGTCTACGGCACCGGGATCGAATTCCAGCTGAATCTGATCGCCAACACCCTGCTGCTGATCCTCACCGACGAGCGCTTCGGCGACAGCATCCTCGGCGGGAACCTGTCGTCCCGCGACGCCATCGACGAGGTCTTGTTCAACGACCCGCCACTGGCGAACCTGCTGATCACCTACCCGCGCCACCCGATCCTCATCGACGGCGTCTGGCTGCCCGCGCACCAGCCCGTCGTCATCAGCATGGCCGCGTGCAACAACGATCCCGCGATCCGCACCGGCGACTTGACCGGCAATCGCTCGCATTTGGCCTGGGGGCTCGGCCCGCACGCCTGCCCGGCGCGTCCGCTGGCCTACCTGATCGCGCAGGAGGCCATCGACCAACTCCTGGACGCGCTGCCGGAGATCGAACTGAACCTGCCGAACCGGACGCCCGACTGGCGGCCCGGTCCGTTCCACCGGGCCCTGACCGAATTGCCGGTCACCTTCCCGCCGACCGCTCCGCTGAACATCTGACCCAGCCGCGGGCACAGGTCGCGTGGCACCGGTTGTCTCGGCTCGAAGCGCGGCCTGCTCGACGGGCCGGTCGTGGTGTAGTTGCCGGACCGGGCTGCGATCGTGCGGCGCGAGCGGACGGCGGCCGGAAGGATCGCCGCCGGCGGCGCGGTGTCCGGATCTCCGCTGCGGCCCCGCTACTCGGTGGCGGGGCCGCATCCCCGCGCCGTGCACATCAGCCGGGAACTATCAGACCTGCGGCCGGAAATGCGGCCGGTTGGGCGCGCCGGGAGTGAGGTTGGTCGCGCCCCCAGGGGTGAGGGCGGTCTGGCCGCCGGGTGTCAGATTGGTCTGCGGGCCGCACACCAGGTTGGGCCAGCGACAGGTCGGTAGGTTGGGGTCCTGATCGGCATGGGCAACGCCGGCCGTCACCAGGCCCACCCCGAGCAGGACGGGCGCCGCGGCGATCGTCATGGCGCGGGCGAAGCGGCGGGTGCGACGGGTCGAGCGCTGGTCGGTGGCCATAGGGGTGCTCCTTCGTGTCGGTGCTGCGGGGCGGTCCCGCTGTCGTTGTGACGTTGTCCAGCCTCATCGACACAGGACATCGCCGAAAGGACACTCAGGGTGCGCGACGACCACCCCTGCACATGGTTCGATCCCACCAAGGTGGGTCACCGGCTGCCGCAGGCCAGTCGCTCGCGCAGCACCGTGCGCAGGCCGATGGGTTCGCGGCCGAGCAAGGTGGCCAGCGCCGGGTCGACGGTGGCGAACTCGCCCGCGCGGCTGGCCGCGAAGATGCCCACCAGCTCGGCCGCCCGCTGCGCGGGAACGCCCTGGCCGGTCAGCTGCTGCTGGAACTGCTCGTCGGGGGTGGTGGTCCTCGTCATGGTCCGGCCCGTGACCTCGCTCGCGATAGCCGCGATGTCGTCGAAGGTCAGCGCGCGCCCTCCGGTGAGCGGCGGCGTCGGTCCGTCGAAGCGGCCTTCGTCGGCCAGGATGATGGCGGCTGCCTCGGCGAGGTCGGCATGCGCCGTCCAGCTGACCGGCCCGTCGGCGGGGAGCGCGATCCGGCCGGAGTCCACCGCGTGGTCGAGGAAGTGCACCGCGCTGGCGGCGTAGAAGCCGTTGCGCAGTGAGGTGAACGGCACGCCACAGGCGCGCAGCACCTCCTCGGTAGCGGCGTGGTCGCGGCAGGCCTGGAAGTGCGACGAGGCGCCGGCCCCCATCTGGCTGGTGTACAGGATGCGGCGGGCGCCCGCCGCGACGGCCCCTTCGATCGCGGTGCGATGTTCTGCGACGCACTCTTCGCCCATTTTGTCCACGGAGATGATGAGCACCTGAGAGGCGCCCTCGAAGGCGTGGGCGAGGCTGCGCGGGTCGGTGAAACTTCCCTGCCGTACCCGCACCCCGCGTTCGGCGAATGTCCGTGCCTTCCGTGGGTCGCGGACGCTGACCCCGACGTGCTCCGCGGGTACGCGCGTGAGCAGTTTCTCGACGATCTGACTCCCCAGCTGCCCGGTCGCTCCGGTCACGACGATCATGTGGCACTCCGTAATTCGACTGATGTTTCCAATGGAATCGTAATCACGATATCATTGATACTAACGATGGAATCAACACCGCGATATCGTTGATCCATGACCTCGCATCCAGGCGGCGGCGACGATGCCGCGACCGTCAGATCCGACGCCCCGGCCACGGCACGTGAGCAGACCCGCCGGCGGGTCATCGAGGCCGCCATCGATCTGCTCACGCGCGGGGGTCGCGACGCGGTCACCACACGCGCGGTCGCCGATGCGGCGGGCTTGCAGCCACCGGCCATCTACCGGCTGTTCGGCGACAAGAACGGGCTGCTCGACGCGGTGGCCGAGTACGGTTTCGTCGCGTTCCTCGCCACCAAGCACGTCGATCCCGACCCGCAGGACCCCATCGAGGACCTCAGAGCAGGCTGGGACGTCGCGGTCGAGTTCGGTTCGGCCAATCCCGCGCTGTTCACCTTGATGTACACCGAACCCGCCGGGACCTCGTCGGCCGCCTTCCAAGCGGGCATGGAGATCCTGATGGGACGCATCCGGCGTCTCGCCGCCCGTGGCCTGCTGCGCGTCGACGAGGAACTCGCGGCGCAGATCATCAATGCCACGGCGCGCGGTGCGGTGCTGACCTGGCTTTCGCTGCCCGAGCAGCGGCGCGATCCGGCCTTGTTCACCACGCTGCGGGAGTCCATGGTCGCCGCCGTCACCTATGAAAAGCCGGCCGTGCGTGACCCGGGCCCGGCAGGCGCCGCCCGTGCCTTGCGCGCCGCACTGCCCGAGCAGACGACCCTCAGCAGCGCGGAGCGGCATCTCCTGCGGGAGTGGCTCGACCGCCTTGCCGCCGATGGTTAGATCGCGGGCGTAGTCACCACGCGACCGTCGTGGCCCGGTTGCTACCCGAGATCACGAGATCGCCGTTTCCCGCTCCGTCGGCCACCCCGGCACGCGGATGCCGAGCCGCGGCCATCCGCTGGAGCGCGGCCTCGGTGAAGACCGACAACCCGAGGTCGGGGTTGTAGCCGTGGATTTCCTTGACATCGAGTTCGGCCAGGAAATACAGGATCTCCCTGGAGACCACCTGTCCTGGAACCAGTATCGGGAAGCCGGGCGGGTACGGGACGACGAAGGTGGCCGACACCAGGGACTTCCCCTTGGCGAGCCGTCGCCCGGCGTCGCCGAGCAGCACGTGTTCGCGGTCGGACTCCTCATATCCGGCGTAGAAGGCCGATCGCATGTCGCCGAACGAGCTGGCGCCGTCGGGGCGGAAGGCGCTGTTGAACTCGCTGAAGTCGGGCAGCGCGGGCAGATCCTTGGTGATCTCGTCGATCCGCCGTTGCTGCAGGGCCCGGTCGGCCTTGCCCGCCGCGCTCACGCTGCTGTCGAAGTCGGTGGCCACCCGGCGCAGCACGTCCAGCAGGTGGTGCACGCTGGACCAGGTGACGCCGATCGTGAAGATCAGCAACACGCTGTTGATCGAGGTCTTGTTGATCTGGATGCCGAACCGGTCCATCAGGATCTTCTCGCGGAAGTCGAACCCGTTCATGCCGGTCTTGCCGATGAACAGGGTGACCCTGGTGGGATCGAGCACGAACTGATCGGACCGCCACGCCTCGTTCCACTCCGCCAGGCCACCCTGTCTGACCTGCCGGTAGGAGCTGACGGCGGAGGGACGGAACTGCTCTGGCACCAAGTCGTCCTCGTCGAGGATGCGGAACCACTTGCCGATCAGCCGGTCTTTGCGGACGCGGTGCCGGAACACCAGCGCCATGTCGTAGACGCTGCGGACCAGCTGGAAACCCTCGATGTCGACCTGCCTGCGCGCCAGATCCAACGACGCCAGCAGTTGCTGGTTCGGCGAGGTCGAGGTGTGGGTCAGGAACGCTTCGGCGAACGTCTCGCGGACCAGCGCTTTGAAATCCTGGTCGCGAACATGGATCATCGACGCCTGCCGCAGCGCGGACAGCGACTTGTGGGTGGAATGCGTCGCGTACACCCGGACCCGGGCGCGCGCCGGGTCGGGAAGCAGCCTGCGGTCGCTCCACTCGGCACGGTCGACATCCCGCATCGAGGCGCGCCACTGGCGGTACTCCTCGGCGTACCCGGGCGAGGCCAACATCGCTTCGAGTTGCTCGGCGGCGACCATCGCGGTCCGCTGTCGAGCCCACGGCACGGCGGTCGCGAACGCGTACCACGCCTCGTCCCACAGGAAGCAGATGTCCGGCTTGATCGCGAGGACCTCTTCCATCACCCGCCGGGGGTTGTAGACGATGCCGTCGAACGTGCAATTGGTCAGCAACAGCATCCGCACTCGGTCCAGCTGTCCGGCGGCCTCGAGGTCCAGGAGCGCCTTCTTGATGGTGTGCAGCGACACGGCCCCGTAGATCGCGAACTGTTCCAACGGGTAGGCGTCCAGATACATCGGGTACGCCCCGGCCAGCACCAGGCCGTAGTGGTGCGATTTATGACAGTTGCGGTCGATCAGGACGATGTCGCCTGGCCGGGTCAGTGCCTGCACGACGATCTTGTTCGCCGTGGATGTCCCGTTGGTGACGAAGTAGGTCTGGTCGGAGCACCACGTCGCGGCGGCTTTGTCCATCGCCGCCCTGATCGTGCCGTGCGGATCCAGCAACGAGTCGAGTCCGCCCGAGGTGGACGACGTCTCGGCCATGAAGATGTTGCGGCCGTAGAACTCGCCCATGTCCTGCAGCGACTTGGAGTTGAAGATGCTGGCGCCACGCGCGACGGGAAGCGCGTGGAACTGGCCGACCGGTGCGGCGGCGTAGGCGCGCAGGGCGTCGAAGAACGGCGTGGCGTAGCGGCCGCGGATGCCGGCGAGCACCGTGCTGTACAGGTCGGTGACGTCGTTGAGCCGATAGAACGTGCGATCGTAGACGTCCGGCTGGTCCTCGGTCTCCGCGGCGATCGACTCGTCGGTGAGCAGATACAGGTCGATATGCGGCCGCAGCTTCTTGATCCACTCGCCGCATTCGATCCAGTCGTGGGTGCGGTCGGTCACGTCCACCGCGTCGTTGGCGCCGAGCAGCGTGGTCATCAGCGGGACCCGGTCGCCCGAGCGGAGCGGGAGGTCGTGCCGGATGATCGCGGCCTGGATCTCGCCGTTCAACGCGGCCGCGGTGATGGCGTCCTCGATGCTGGGCACGACGAGCAGTTCGAACCGCACATCGTCCGACGGGGCGCGCAGCGCCCGCAGGCTCGCCGCGAGGCCATCGGGGACCTCGGGTGGGGAATCGTCGCCGAGCAGGACGGTGTAGAACTGCTGCCGTTCGGCCCTGGCCACGAGCTCCTGATCGGCCAGCGGGGCGGAGGTGTCGAACACCGCCGCGCGGTCGCCGTACTCCGAGAGCAGGCGCACGGCCAGCGACACCTCCTCGGTGAGCCGCACCGTCGCGAGGTCGTCGAGATAGTCACGAAAGGTCGTCAGTCTCGCCGGGCCCGGGTACAGCCAGTACCGCTCGTAGGTGCCGAGGCGATCGAGCAGACGCCGCACCCTGGCGGCCACATGGGTGGTGTCCAGCCCGGCCCGATCGATATCGGCGAGCCTGCGGCACGCGTCATCGAGCAGATTCCACGTGTCGATGCGGGAGTACGACGGGTTCGCCACCGCCGCAAGCGCGGAAACAGAAAGCCCTTTCGGGCGCTCGCCGTCTCGATGCATGTCGTCAGCTCCGCCCCTCGGTGGGCTCTCCGAACAGCCATCTCTGCCAACATTCTGCTCCGCCGACGAGCGAATTCCTAGCCGTCGGTCACCGAGCACGGACCGGGCAGTGCGGAAAAACAGGTATACCCCCGGGCCATTCGGCCGTCGCCGGACGCGGCTTTCCGGGGGAGTCTGGAGCGGAACTTGCAGCATCGTTCCTGGGAGCTTCTGTGCACATGAACCAGCTGAAGAGCAGTCCGGATGCCGTCGGGAGCGGCAGCGCACCGTGCCTGGACATGTTGATGATCAACCGCTGTCTGCGGTGTGAGAAGCTGCTCGCGCCGATCACGTCCGGATGTTCGTCCTGCGGATCCGGCGAACTCGAGCGTGTGCCGTCGTCGGGTGCGGGGTCGGTCGTGTCGTGGCGGATTGTGGACCGGGCCCCGACCGATCGGCCCGGCGGGTTGGTGCCGCTGACGATCGCCATCGTGGCGCTCGACGAGGGCCCGTGGGTCTACACCTCCCTCGAAGGGGAGATCCCCTCGGTGCCCGGCCGGTCCGTGCGCGTTCGATTCCAGCCGCATCCCCCGGAAGGGGGGTTCCCGGTCTTCGCGGTCAGCACCGATTCGCCCTGATCGCGCCGCGCCGCTGCCGGGCACAGCGTTTGCCAGCGCCGCTGTGGTGCGGGAAGGGTATACGACCCCACCGCATCCGACCTGGCGATATCCTGGGGATACGTCCTCGAGAGGTGGGCAATGGTGGGTTGCCGTGGATGGGGTGAATCGGTGTAGTCGATGACCGATGCCGATCCCTTCGCGACACAACGCGATGTGTCCGGTTCGGTCGCGGCGGAGTTGGCGGCGGCCGGGTTCTGCGACGCCGTGGAGATCGGCCGGGGTGGTTTCGGCACTGTCTATCGCTGCACGCAGGTCTCGCTCGACCGGGTCGTGGCCGTCAAGGTGCTCACCGCCGATCTGGACGAGGACAACCGGGCCCGGTTCTTCCGCGAGCAGCGGGCCGCAGGCAGGCTGACCGGACACCCCAATATCGTGAACATCCTGCACGCCGACGTCGCCGATGACGGTCGCCCCTACATCGTCATGCCGTACTACCCACACGGCTCTCTGGACGCACGGCTGCGCGGCAACGGGCCGCTGGGACTCGAGGAAACGCTGCGGCTGGGGGTGAAGATGGCCGGGGCGCTGGAGGCGGCGCATCACTCCGGCGTGCTGCATCGTGACGTCAAGCCGGGCAACATCCTCTACACCGACTACGACGAGCCCACGCTGGTGGATTTCGGCATCGCACATATCGGAGGCGGGTTCGTCACCGGTTCCGGCATCGTGACCGGCACGCCCGCCTTCACCGCTCCGGAAGTGATCGCGGGCGAGGCGGCGAGCCCGGCCGCCGACGTCTACGGTCTCGGCGCCACCTTGTTCGCCGCGATCACCGGCCATGCCGCGTTCGAACGCCGCGACGGTGAGCAGGTGGTGGCCCAGTTCCTCCGGATCACCTCCGAGCCGGTACCCGACCTGCGCGAGCACGGCATACCGGAGGACGTGTGCGCCGTCGTCGAAGGCGCCATGGCCGCCGATCCTGGCAGCCGCCCTTCCGCCGCGGAACTGGGCGAGCAGCTTCGAGCGGCGCTGACCGGGCACGGTTTCCCCGTCGATGACATGGCTCGGTACGCCCCGCCCGCGGGCGGGTCCTCCGACCGGAAGTTTCCTTCGACGGGCTCGCGGCCGTTGCGAGCTGCGGAGGCTTCTCCGGCTTCGGGGAGCATCCCGCTGGAGCTGACCAGCTTCATCGATCGGCGGACAGAGTCGACGCGAGCGATGAACGCGTTGTCGAGTTCGCGGTTGGTGACCCTGACCGGGATCGGGGGAGTGGGCAAGACGCGGCTCGCGGTGCAGGTCGCCACCGCCGCGAAACGCGATTTCGCCGACGGTGTGGTGTTCGTGGAGATCGATGAGCTGCGGGACGAATCGCTGCTGCCGAGCGTCATCGCGGGCGCGCTGGGCCTGCAGGACCGGTCGGCGCGGCCGTTACGCGACGTACTCGCCGATTTCCTCGCCGATCGTGAACTGTTGCTCGTGCTGGACAATTGCGAGCAGTTGGTGGCAGCGGTGGCCGACCTCGCCGAGTCGTTGCTTCGCGCGTGTGGTCGATTGCGGATTCTCGCGACGAGCCGTGAGCCGATCGGCATCGCGGGGGAGGCGATCGTGCCGATCCACCCGCTGGCCGTCCCCGACCCCGATCGGCTGCCGAGGAACCCGGCCCGTAACGACGCGATGAGATTGTTCGGCGACCGGGCTGCCACGGCAGTGCCCGGCTTCGAGCTGACCGAGGACAACCAGGTCACCATCGCCAGGATCTGTCAGCGGCTGGACGGGTTGCCGTTGCCGATCGAGCTGGCGACGGCTTGGTTGCGGGTGATGTCGCCGGAGCAACTGCTGGGGCGCTTGAACGATCGGTTCGCTTTGCTCACTCGCGGCAGCAGGAGCGCCCCGCCGCGGCAACAGACATTGCGCATGTGCATCGACTGGAGCTACGACCTGTGCACCCCCTCGCAGCAACGCGTCTGGGCTCAGTTGTCGGTGTTCGCGGGCAGTTTCGATGTCGAGGCCGCCCACTATGTCTGCGGCGACGACCTGTCAGCGGGCGACCTCCTGGACATCGTGGCGTTCCTCGTCGACAAGTCGATCCTCACCCGCGAGGAGCCGGGTGACATGGTGCGGTTTCGAATGCTGGACACCGTGCGTGACTACGGCCGCGAAAAAGTAGAGGGGACCGGCGAATACGACGAACTGTGCCGCCGTCACCGCGACTGGTATCGACAGCTGGCGCTCGACGCGTATGCCGACTTCATCAGCCCCCGCGACTTCGAATGGATCGGCCGGTTGCGCCGGGAACAGGCCAACCTTCGGCAAGCGCTGGAATTCTGCGTTTCCGACGATCCCGAAGCCGGACTTCGGATCGCCATTGCGCTGTTGCCCTTCCGGTTCTCCCACGGCTCACTCGTCGAAGAGCGTGGCTGGCTGGAGCGCCTGCTGGCCCACCGCACCGGCCGCGTCACCGTCGACCAGGCCGAAGCGGTGTACGCCGCCTGCCTCATCGCCGCGGTACAGGGCGACCTGCCGGGGGTGGCCGATCTGGTACGCGACGGACACGCGCTGGCCAGGCAGGCGAGCGACCCGCTGATCGACGCGCACATCGACTTCACCGAGGGACTCCGCGCGCTGTTCGGCGGGAGTCCGTCCGAAGCACGCCCATATCTCGAGAGAGCCCTTCGGGTCTACACCGAGCGTGGCGGCCTGCTCCTGTTCCGGATCGACGCGCTGACCTTCCTGGGGCTCACCCACGGATTCGACGACGACAGCGCGCGGGCTATCGCATGTTACGAGCGCGCGCTCGCGATCATCGAAGAGCACGGAGGGACGATGTACCAGGCCTACGCGCTGTGGGCGCTCGGCATTTGCTGGTGGCGCTGCGGCGAACCGGCGCGCGCGTCTCGCCTTCTCACGCGAGCACTTCGGGTGAGCAGCAGAGCGGACGACCGTACGAACATCGGCATGTGCCTGCAAGCACTGGCCTGGATCGCCGCCGACCAGCAGGATGCCGAGCGCGTGGTCGTATTGACCGCGGCCGCTGAACAGATCGGCCGGTCCGCGGGCACCACGCCGACGCAGTTTCCGGACCTGCTGCGCTACCAGGAGGAGTGCGAGCGCCGAACACGAATTTCGCTCAGCGAGCAGACCTACGCCGCGGCCTATCGGGAGGGCGCCGCGCTGGATATCGATGCCGCGATCGCCTACGCCCTGGGTGAACAGGCCTCGCCCGTTGCGGGCGATCCCACCGGCCGCAAACTGACCAAACGCGAGCGGGAAGTCGCCGAACTCGTCGCCGAAGGCCTGACCAACAGGGAGATCGCCGCTCGCTTGGTGATCTCGCCACGCACCGCCCAGGGGCATGTCGAGCACGTGCTGACCAAACTGGGGTTCACTTCCCGGACCCAGGTCGCGGCGTGGATAGCGGCATCGCACGACAACCGCTCCGGAACATGAGCGACCCCCGCACCTCTGTGCCCGCGGCGTCGCCGAGGCCGGAGCCGCCTGCGAGCACGAGCCGGACCACGCCGCGGCACCGCCGTGCGGAACATTTTTCCTATGACCGGCGCGGCCGGCCGGTCGATAGTGGTGGCCCCGAACAGCGAGAAAGGGCCACACATGAGCGACGACGATCTGCTCGACTTCGAGCGCGATACGTTCACCTACGACGGCAAGACCCGCGCACTCTTTCGCCGGGGCAGCGGTCCCGCCGTGATCGTCATGGCGGAATTTCCCGGCATCTCACCCGAGGTGTTCGATTTCGCCCGCCGAGTGGCGGGCCTTGGATGCACGGCGGTGGTGCCGCATCTGTACGGCAAGCCCGGTCGCGACCCGAGCCCGGCGGCGCACGGCTTGGTCTCCGCGCTGGCGAACGTCGCAGGCCAGTTCGGGCCGATCTGCGTCAGCCGTGAGTTCGTCGTGCTGGCCACCGGCCGCACTTCACCGGTCGTGCACTGGCTGCGGGCGCTGGCCGAATACGAGCACGGCCGGTGCGGCGGACCGGGAGTTGGCGCGGTCGGAATGTGCTTCACCGGTGGTTTCGCCCTCGCCATGGCGGTCGACGACCGTCTGATCGCGCCCGTGCTGTCCCAGCCGGGACTGCCGCTGGGGCTGACCTCCCGGCAGAAGTACTCCATAGATCTGTCCGCTTCCGACCTCGCTCGCGTGAAACAACGCTGCGGCGAAGGACTTTCGGTGATGGGGCTGCGATTCCGCGGGGATCGGCGCTCCCCGGCCGAACGATTCGACTTCCTGCGCGACCAACTGGGTGACGCCTTCATCGCGATCGAACTCGACGACGCCGCCGCCAACCCCGACGCGGTGCTCAGTCCCCACTCGGTCCTGACCGAACACCTCATCGACGAACCCGGCCAACCCACCCGAGCCGCCCTCCATCGGGTACTCGACTTCCTCGGCGGGCGGCTGCTGCCGGATCACCGGCCGATCGGCGAGCGCTCGTAGCCTCCTCGCGCTTCGAGCCCGCCACGCGAACCGGGAGCAGAAATTGTCTCCGCCAACCTCTTGCACTCGCCTGTGGAGAGTGCTAAAAATTATCTGTGTCTAGCGACATAGGTTATCTGAGTTCTCTTCAATAGAGAGTGGAGTGAGCTGGAGGTGACGACCATGTTGATGCGCACCGATCCGTTCCGGGACTTGGATCGTCTGACCGAACAAGTGTTCGGGACCCCGGCCCGGCCGGCGGTGATGCCGATGGATGCCTGGCGGGACGGGGACGAGTTCTTCGTGGAACTCGACCTGCCCGGCGTCGACCCTGATTCGCTGGATCTGGACGTCGAACGCAACGTGGTCACCGTGCGGGCCTCGCGCCCACAGCTGGATCCGGGGCGGGCGATGATCGCCTCGGAACGCACTCGCGGCGTGTTCAGCCGTCAGCTGTTCCTGGGCGAGAACCTCGACACCGATCGCATTCGCGCGGACTACCGCGACGGGGTGCTGCGGTTGATCGTCCCGGTGGCGGAGGAGGCCAAGCCCCGCAAGATCGAGGTCACCTGCGCCGGGCACGAGCGTCAGGCGATCAACGCCTGAGCGCGGGTGCTGCCGCACCGGAGGTCTGCGTCATGACCGCCGTGGCCGACGTCGGCGCACCCGAGTTGTCGTGGCTGGATGACCGGCTGCTCGCGCTGGATCCGGACCTCGAAGAGTTGTTCGGCGAGGTGGACGACATCCTGCGCGGGGCACAGGCGCGATGGCGGCCACGACCGGGCCGGGCGCGTCCGAGCAATAGCCGGCGACCGCGGCAGCCGCCCCGGTTGCGGGGGCGGCGCCCGGAGCCGGCGCCCGCGACCCAGCGCAGCCCGCCCGCGCGCCCGCTGCGGCTGGATGGCCGACCAGGAGTGAGAGCGAGGTGATGCGCGTATCGCACAAGAGCACAACATGATTCCGCGGCCAGCGGAACACGACCTGCCGCACCCGCATCGAGCAGACCGGCTCCCGGCTGTGTCCGGGCATTGACGGTCGCCGTGCCCGCCACCGGAAGTGGCACCGGGCAGGCGCTGTTCCGCCCGTCAGCGGAAGTTCATCGACACATGTCCTTCGATCCCTTCTGTCGACGGGTGGGCCCGGTCGGCGCAGAGCGCCGGGCCCACCCGGCCCTTCGCCGGACTCCCGCACGATCACGGTTCGAGGAAGGAGACCGCCATGTCCACGTTCCCGTACGGCAGCGACACCGATCGCGCCGGCCAAGACACCCTCGTCTACGACCATGACCGCGACATCGGCCTGGACATCGCGGCGGTGCACCCGCTGGCCGAACGCATTCGTGCCGCGTTCGACACCGCCGCTCTCACCGACCGCATCGACCAAGCCTGGATCACCCCGGACCCGTATGACGACTACGACCTCGCCTACTGACCGCATCCCGCACCTCGACCCGCACACCGAAACGGAGCTACCGCGCTGGCAGCACGGGCACGTCGCCTGGTTCAACACCGAGAAAGGCTTCGGCTACCTCACTCCCGACCGCGGCGAGCCGGTATTCGCCGAGTATCGCGTCATCGCCACTCCCGGCTACAAAACCCTCACCGCCGGGCAACCGGTGATCTTCACCTACACCGACACGCCCCGCGGTCCCGAAGCCACCCAGATCATTCCGTACACCCGCACCGGCACCACTCCACGTCCCGCACCGCATCGCCAGCGCGGCGACCACGGGAGATCGACTCGCCCGCGCCGACCTCACCGCCGGTACCGCCCATGAACGTCGGCGGTGCGGGGGCCGAGCGGAATTCGGCTCCGCTCGGTCTCTCGGCCGCCGGCTGCTTGCGCTGGGCGAAGCCGCTCCCCGGTGCCGTGTTCGCCGCACGCGTGCTCTCGAGCCGGTGCCACCGATCGCCCTTGCCGGGTTCCGATTCCACTGCTACACCGGATCTATGTCGATGAATACAGATTTATTAGTTCGCAATCCACAAAATCTGCCACAGAACGCACCGGCGCGCCCGAGTGACTGGCATCCGGGGTCGCTGTGGTGGGATGCCCGAACCGTGCTGGTGACCCACGAGATCGAACCGGGCCGCTGGGAGCGGCTGCGGCGGCTGGTGGTACCGGTCGGGCTCGGACGACTGGCGTTCCGGCTCTCGTCGTGGTCGCCGGAGGCGGCGCGGATGATGCGCGACCGCCGGGTCATCGTCCAGGCCGGGGACTGGCGCGGCGAGCCCGCCATCGGATCCCGCGAGCATCAGGGCAGCGTGCAGCTCTACGGCCCCGGTCCGCTGGCCGACACCGTCGCCGAGGGCCTGCGGATCAAATACGGCCGGCGCTTGACCATGGCCCGGCTCGGGCATCAGCTGCGGCTCGGCTCGGCCCCGTACGCGGACCTCGTCGCCGTGGTGACCGTCCGCGAGAACAAGGGCCTGCTCGCCCTGCCCTGACCGCGCGGCCCTGTGCTCGCGTCGGCCGCCCACGCGGGAAGGCGGGACCCCGCCGCGTCCTCGAACTATGCCGTGTCCATCGACGGCCCACTAAAACTCGTGCCGGAACAATGCCCTGACGGCGGGGGATTCGACTCGCCGTCGGCCTGCGCGTTTTCCATCTTCTCCGCTGGGTACAGCCCCGTGGTCCCCGAGAGAAGGAGTGATGCAAAATGCGCAAGTTCATCGCGATCCCCTTGACGGCGCTCACCCTCACCCTCAGCGGAGTCGGTGTAGCCGAAGCGGTCCCCGCCCCGGCGCCCGTGACGCTGGCCCAAGACATGCATAACGAGGACAAAGACAGTGACAAGACCGGTCTGTGGGGCCTGCTAGGGCTGCTTGGCCTGGCGGGCTTGGCCGGCTTGGCTCGCCGCAAGGAAAACCGCGATGTTCCGTCCACCGGAGCACGCCCCCGCCAGCCCTGAACCGCTTTCGACTCGGGCCCTGTCATGGGCAGGGCCCTTTCTGTCGAATGTTCGGCCGCCAGCTGCGCACGCCGAACGATCCGGCCGGACCTCGGCCACCGTGCCGCCTTCTCGGTGTGCAGCGGTCTTTCACCCGGACGAATCTCGGATCTGGTCGCTCCTGCGCGAGGCCTGGCGTTGCACGCGCACAACCGGCGGCCCGGCGTGGTCGGCCGAATGCCTTCACCGGCGCAGCGGCGGCCTTGCCATCGCGAGTTCCCCTCGCCGGGCCGCCCGCCACCAGCGCTGTCCGGAGTCGATGCCACGCCGGATCCTGCGCACGGCGGGTACCTGTGTGAGCAGGTGTAGCTGATATCGCCACGGCATTTGCAGCCCGTGCCGAACCGCCATCGCATAGGCGAAGCGCACGGCGTGGCGGTCGAGATACCGGTCGGCGTGTTCGAACCAGACCATGCTCGTACGGGCGGCGGCCTGGATCGGGCGCAGCGCGGCGCGCCGCTGCGCGTCGTAGTTCTCCAGCGCGTCGGCGACCTCGGCATGCTCGTACAGGTTCTGTGCGAGCACGACGGCGTCCAGGATCGCCAACCGGGTGCCCGAACCGATGGTGAAGTGCGTCGTGTGCGCCGCGTCGCCGAGCAGCACCACGTTGTCGTGATACCAGGTCTTGTTGGTCACCTCGGGAAAGCGGCTCCACCTTGCGAACTCGCCTCGTGTCTTGCTCATCAACGAGTGACCGTCGAGGGGGCGCCGGAAGATGTTCTCCAGAACACGCAGGGTCTCGAGGTTGTCCAGGGCATCGAAGCCGAGTCCGTGCCAAGTCTGCGGTTGACACTCGACGATGCAGGTGCTGATTTTCCCGGCAACCGACGGGTAGGCATGGAACCAGATCCACCCGGCCGAGGTGTGTTCGAAGGCGAAAGTGAATCGGCTGAACACCATGTCGGTACCGAGCCAGATATATCGATTGTCGCCGAAAGCGACGGAGGTACCGAAACGTTGACCACCCAGCTGCCGTATCCGGCTGTTCGCGCCGTCGGAGGCGACAACGAGATCGGCGTCTTCACAGCCGGACAGATCGTCGATCTCTCGCCCGTGCTGGACATCGACGCCCAGCTCGCACGCCCGTCGGGAAAGGACGTCGAGCAATGCCGCGCGCCCCATGCTGAATCCGTAGCCACCGAAATATGCGGTTTGGTCGTCGCGTATCCGGATCGCCTGTTCACGCCAGAGGACCGACCCGGCACGCACCGCCTGAGCGCTGTCGGGGTCGTTCCGATACAAAATGTCGAGCAGGTCGTCCCAATACACGACGCCCCAGCCGTAAGTGGACCCGGGGGGATCGCGATCCATCACCGTGATGTCATGGGCCGGGTCGCGCCGCTTCATCGAAATAGCGAAGTACAACCCGGCCGGCCCCCCACCGATACACACGATCTTCATCTCGTCACCGGCTTCAGCCCGGTCGGTCGATCCTGGCGTCACATGTACTCGATGTGGCCGAGCCCGGCACGCTGTGCGTGTCCGGGCTCGATCACCGGCGCTGGAACGCTAGAAGCTGCCCCAGCCTCCCCATCCGAAGGGGTTCCACCAGCCTCCGCCGTTACCCCAGCCGCCCCCACCCCAGCCGCCGCCGCGCCAGCCCCCTCCACCCCAGCCGCCGCCACCCCAGCCCCAGCCCCCGCGGCCCCAACCGCCGCCACCCCAGCCCCCGCCGCCCCAGCCGGGGTTGTCGACGAGTTGGGTTGCGGACGTGGGCGTCGTGGCCTGCGCGGTGGGCGCTTGCGCCGCGGCTGTGACGACCGGAATCGCGGCAACAGCGGCTATACCGGCGGCAGCCGCCAACCGGGCGAACTTCGTGTGTGAATTCTTTCTCTCGAACATGATGGGCTCCAGGTACAGTCCCGACCTGCTCGAATCCTACGCGCCTTCGCGGAACTCCATAAGCCACCGCGGGAACTAATTCAGAATTACACCGTATTTCCGACCGTTGCCCTCTCCGAGGACTCCGGAACGGGCCCAGTGGTCGAGGCGCGTCGCATAGGGATCATCACTGCGGCGTGGCTGCTGGCAATTGATCTGACATATGTACCTAAAGGCGACATTCCGAAGACCTACCTGTTGGCCGCCGCGATGGAAGTAGGCTGGTTGACGGCGTGGTCGCGTCCGGCTCTGCGGGCGCGAGCCCAGGCTTTATTCCAACGTGTTCCGGGTTGCCGGCGCTGTCGGACAACCCGTCATTCACCCGGTTTCGGCTCTCGCTTCACGGGTACTTCGCGGGCGCCCGAACGACGAAGAAGGTGCAAGATGGCGGCGATTGCGCGTGAGATTCCACCTGTCGAGGCGATACGGCCTTACCCCGCGCGAGTCGGGCCGAAAGGCTCGTTCCTGTGGAAGATGGTCACCACCACCGATCCCAAAGTGCTCGGGATCCTCTATCTGACCTCGGCGACCGGATTCTTCCTCATCGGCGGTCTCATGGCACTGCTGATGCGCGGCGAACTCGCCAGGCCGGGCCTGCAATTCCTTTCGCCGGAGCAGTACAACCAGTTGTTCACCATGCACGGCACCATCATGTTGCTGTTCTACGCGACACCTGTGGTGTTCGGCTTCGCCAACGCGATCCTGCCGTTGCAGATAGGGGCGCCGGACGTCGCCTTTCCGAGGCTCAACGCCCTCAGCTACTGGCTGTATCTGTTCGGCGCGACGATCGCCACCGCCGGATTCCTCACCCCGGGCGGCGCCGCCGACTTCGGCTGGACCGCCTACACCCCGCTCAGTCTGGCCGAGCACTCGCCCGGCCCCGGCCCCGACCTATGGATCATGGGCTTGGCCGTCTCCGGTCTGGGCACCATCCTCGGCGCGGTGAACATGACCACCACGGTGATCTGCCTGCGCGCACCGGGGATGACGATGTTCCGGATGCCCATCTTCACCTGGAACATCCTGGTCACCAGCATCCTCGTGCTGCTGGCCTTCCCGATCCTCACCGCCGCGCTGATGGCCGTGGCCTATGACCGGCATCTGGGCGGGCACATCTACGACCCGGCGACCGGCGGCTCGATCCTGTGGCAGCACCTGTTCTGGTTCTTCGGCCATCCCGAGGTCTACATCATCGCGCTGCCGTTCTTCGGCATCGTCACCGAGGTGATCCCGGTGTTCAGCCGCAAACCCATCTTCGGCTACACCGCCCTGGTCTACGCCACGCTCGCCATCGGAGCTCTTTCGGTCGCGGTATGGGCCCACCACATGTACGCCACCGGCGCGGTGCTGCTGCCGTTCTTCTCGTTGATGACGTTCTTGATCGCGGTGCCCACCGGTGTGAAATTCTTCAACTGGATCGGCACGATGTGGCGAGGTCAATTGACCTTCGAGACGCCGATGCTGTTCTCCGTCGGATTCATCGTCACCTTCCTGCTCGGCGGACTGTCCGGCGTCATCCTCGCCAGCCCGCCACTGGACTGGCATGTCACCGACACCTATTTCGTCGTCGCCCATTTCCACTACGTGCTGTTCGGCACCATCGTGTTCGCCACCTTCGCCGGCATCTACTTCTGGTTCCCGAAGCTCATCGGACGCTTCCTGGACGAAAGACTCGGGAAAATCCACTTCTGGACAACCCTGATCGGCTTCCACGCCACCTTTTTGATCCAGCACTGGCTCGGCAACGAAGGCATGCCGCGCCGGTATGCCGACTACCTCCCGACCGACGGGTTCACACTGCTGAACACGATCTCCACCCTCGGATCGTTCCTGCTCGGCGTCTCCATGATCACGTTCGTCTGGAACGTCTTCAAAAGTGCCCGTTACGGCGAGGTGGTGACCGTCGACGATCCCTGGGGCCAAGGCAACTCCCTGGAATGGGCGACCACCTCACCGCCCCCGCGGCACAACTTCTACGAACTACCCCGCATCCGCTCCGAACGCCCGGCCTTCGAACTGCACTACCCCCACATGTCCGCGCGCATGCGCGCCGAAGCCCACGCGGGGCGCACGACACACGGAACACCCGTAGCGATCGCGAAAGCAGACCAGCAAGCCGACACCGAGCCGACACCCACCTCCGGAGGATGATGCTCAATATGTGTCCACGCGTCGCCGATGGAGGTAGCCGCGGGAAGCGCGCTCGTCTGAGCGCCGGAAGCGATCGAACCGGCGACGAGGATTCCGGCGCGCCCGCCACGTGTGAGCCGGGGACGGCTCTCGGTCAGCAGCGGCCGAAGACGACGGCTGCGTTGTGGCCGCCGAATCCGTAGGAGTTGTTCAGCGCGTACTCGATGTTCTGGGTGCGTGCGCTGCCGTGGACGATGTCGAGGTCGATCTCGGGATCCTGGTTGTCGAGGTTGAGGGTGGGCGGCACCACCCCGTCGCGGATGCTGAGGACGGTGAGGGCGGCTTCGACCGCGCCGACCGCGCCGACGGAGTGTCCCAGCGCGGATTTGGGTGCGTAGACCGAGGGGTGGTCGCCTACCGCGGCGCGGATCCCTTTGGCTTCGGCCAGGTCGCCGAACGAGGTGGATGTCGCGTGGGCGTTGACGTGGTCGATGTCGGTGGGGCTCACGCCCGCGGTTTCGATCGCGCGGCGCATCGCCCGGATGTTGCCCGCACCGTCCGGGTGGGGGAGGACCATGTGGTAGCCGTCGGCGGTCAGGCCGGCGCCCATCAGCCGTGCCAGTGGTGTGGCGCCGCGGGCTCGGGCGTGGTCTTCGGATTCGAGTACGAACAGCGCGGCGGCTTCGCCGAAGACGAACCCGTCGCGGTCGCGGTCGAACGGGCGGGAGGCGCGTTCGGGTTCGTCGATGCGTGTGCTCAATGCCCGCATCATCGCGAATCCGGCCACCGCCAGCGGGTTGATGCGGCCTTCCACCCCGCCCGCCACCACCATGTCGGCCTCGCCCAAGATGATCGAGCGCCACGCGTGCACCAGCGCCTCGCATCCCGACGCGCACGCCGAGACCGGCGTGATCACGCTGGCGCGCGCGCCGAGTTCCAACCCGACCACCGCGGCGGCGCCGTTGGGCATGGCCATGGGCACCGCGAAAGGAGACACCTTGCGGTAGCCGGCGTTCTGCATCTGATCATTGGACTCGATGATCGTGTCGGCGCCGCCGAGGCCGGTGCCGATGCAGACGCCGAGCCGGTCGGGATCGACCTCAGGACGGCCTGCGGTGTCCCAGATCCGGTTACCCATGACGTAGGCGACCTGCTGGACGTAGGACATGCGCCGCTTCTGGACTCGGCTGAGTTCGTCGGTCGGATCGAGCTTGAACTGGCCGCCGATGTCCACGGGGATTTGAAAGCGCTCGAACTCGGGGTCCTTGACCTTGGCGATCCCGGTCTCCCCGGCGAGCAGTCCTTTCCATGTCGCGTCGGTGTCGGCGCCGACCGCGGTCGACATCTCGACAGCGGTCACGACCACACCCCGGAACCCTCCGTTGCTGGTGGAGAAGTCCGTCAAATCGGACATCGAACTCCTTCTTTCGGCTTGTCGGCTCGGCTGCTCCAGCGAGGCTATGTGCGCGCCGGAAGCCTGGGGTAGTAGCCCGAGTGCCGATCACCGCTACGATCGGGCCATGGAATCGGATGGGGGCGCGCGCCGGGTGACCGTGGTCATCCCCGACGAAGTAGTCGTTCTGGATGCCGCGATCCCGATCGACGTGTTCGGCTCCGACCCCAATTACCGGCTCGAGGTGTGCGCGGTCTCGCCGACGGCGCCGACGTCGGTGCCGGGGTTGTCCTGTGTGGCGGTGGCCGGGCTGGAGGCTCTGCGGCACGCGGAAACGGTGGTGGTGCCCGGTTACGCCTCCTACGCGACACCGCCGCAGGAGCCGGTGCTGCGCGCGCTTCGCGATGCCCACGGCCGAGGCGCGCGGATGCTGTCGATCTGTACCGGCGCGTTCGCTCTGGCCGCCGCCGGGCTGCTGGCCCACCGGCCCGCGACGACGCATTGGCGGGCCGCCCCGCTGCTGCAGAGCCGGTATCCCGACATCGAGGTCCATGCCGATCGCCTGTTCGTCGACGACGGCGACGTGCTGACCTCCGCAGGCGTGACCAGCGGGATCGACCTCTGCCTGCACGTGGTGCGCAAGGACATCGGCGCGGCCGCCGCCAACGAACGTGCCCGTGACCTGGTGGCGCCACCGGTCCGTGAGGGCGGTCAAGCGCAGTACACCCGGCAGTTCCCCAAGCAGACCTCCGCGGGCGTGCTCTCCGAGACGCGCGCGTGGATCCTCGCGAACCTCGACCGGAGGCATTCGCTCGAGGACCTGGCCAGGCGGTCGAATCTCTCGCGCCGCAGCTTCATCCGCCGATTCCGGGAAGAGACCGGAACCTCGACGCACGTCTGGATCACCAGCGCGCGCCTGAACCAGGCGCGGGAGCTGCTGGAGACGACGGAACTGCCCATCGACCAGATCGGCTACCGCGTCGGACTGGGCAACCCGGCCAATACCCGGGCGGTGTTCAAGCGCTATCTGGGAGTCAGTCCGGGGCAGTACCGACGCACGTTCGCGATCCGCGACTGACGGGCGCCGCCGGTCTAGCCGGGCAGCCGCTGCGCCGGGTAGCCGTGCAGGCGCGGATCGGCGTCGCCGACGACGACAGGATGACCGACCAGTTCGAACATCGCGGTGTCGGAGTGGTGGTCGCCGAACGCCGCGCAAGACGACAGATCGATGGCCGCTTCCTCGGCGTACCGCAGCAAGGCCGCGGACTTGTCGGCGCCGACCATCGTCGCGACGACCTCGCCGGTGTACCTCCCCGCGGCCGTCGCCAAGGTCGTACACAGCACCGACGACGCGCCGACGACCTCGGCGATCGGGCGCAACGCCGGGGTGAACGAACCCGACACCAGGACGATCCGGGTTCCGGTGTCAGACAACTCGGCCAGCCGCCGTCGCACCGCGATGTTGAAGAACGCCGGGTCCGCGCAGCGGGAGGCGAACCATGCACGGCCGACCTGCCGCACGTCGGCGACGTCGCGGCCGGCCCAGTGCCGATAGAACCACCGATGGGATTCGCCGCGGCTCATTCCCGCCGCCCGAAGCGCCAGGAACTCCTCGAGCACGGCGTCGGCCTCGGCGCCGCGCCCGCGTCGCCGCGCGTCGAAGGAGAACAACGACAAGAAGGTGACATCACGCACCAACGTTTCGTCGACATCGACGAAAGCCGCCGGTACCGAGCAGCTTTCGGTTCCCATCGGACTCGCCCCCGCGGATTCCCGAGTCCCCTTGTTGGTCATGGCGCGGCCTCTGCCTGAACGGCTGAACCGGTGCGCTGTCCGTCCCCGGTTCTCCGCTCACCGTCGGGCAGGGCGCGCGGGACACCGAAGAGTTTCAACAGCGGTGCCGTCATCGCGGTGGTGATCAACGCCATCATGACCAGCAGCGAATACAGCCGCTGGTCGATGACGCCGATCGTGAGCCCGATGTTGAGGATGACCAGTTCGGTCAAGCCCCGGGTGTTCATCAGCGCGGCGAGGGCAGCGGCCTCGGTCCGGCCGGTGCGGCTCAGGCGAGCCGCCAGGTAGGTGCCGCCGAGTTTGCCGGCGAGTGCGGCGAACATGATCGCGGCGAACTCGGTGATGCTGGCGCGGTCGAGTCCGCCCAGGTTCACTTGGAGGCCGGCGACGACGAAGAACGCGGGCAGGAAGATGCTGCTGAGCAGTTGCGCGCCGTTGTCCACGGCCGCGCGCAACCGTCGGGGGAAGACGACGCCGAACAGGAACGCGCCGAAGATCAGATGCAACCCGATCCATTCGGTGGCCGCTCCGAGCAGTAGAGCGCCGGAGACCCCGATGAAGACCATGTTCGCGGGGTTCTTCTCGGATCCCGCGCCCGCGAGGCGATCCAGGGCGGGACGTACCGCCCACCACATGACCACGACCAGCGGAACGAACAGCAGCAATCGCCAGTGGTGGCCGAGGCCGGGTCGGGCGACGCCGATGACCACCGCCAGGACGCACCAGGCGAGGACGTCGTCGAGTGCGGCGCACGTCATGGCGGACTGGCCCAGCCGGGTGCCGAGCAGTTTGCGGTCGTGCAGGATGCGCGCCAGCACCGGGAATGCCGTGACGGCGAGCGCGCAACCGATGAAGAGCGCGAAATTGAGGCGGTTGCCGCCGTCGTGGCGGGCCAGCGCCCAGACCGCGATGGCGGAGCCGAGCGCGAACGGTGTGAGGTAGGCCGACAGCGCGATCGCGGTGACCGATCGCCGCCGTCCGGCGACGGACCGGAGATCCATCTCGAGGCCGGCCGAGAACATGAAGATCATCACGCCCACGTTCGCGAACGCGGTGAGATACGAACGCGTGTCGTGCGGGAAGACGGTTTCCGACAGGTGCGCGCCCAGCACCGTGGGGCCCGCGAGTATGCCCGCCACGATCTCGCCGATCACCGGCGGTTGACCCAACTTCGCGGCCAGCCAGCCGAGCAGACGCGCGGCGGCCACGATCAGGACGAGATCCAGCAGCAGAAAGATCATTTGGTCGCTCGGCAACGCCTCGACTCCGTTCGACACCGAGGACATCGCGGAAGCGGATTCGACACTGGCACGGGGTATCTCCGTATCGCACCGATCGCAGCGCGGAACCCCCGAAACATGGACTGCCTGCCCCGCGACGATATCGCACCCGACCGGCCGGCGAGAGTGGACAGTGAGCTACGCCACCCTCGCCGTGACCGTGCGCGCCTGCTGGCGCAAAGGAGTGCATCTCTGTCGCGAATCGGACTGGCTGGTCGTTCTTTTCGGCGGGAATACTTCTCTTCATGGCTTGCGCCGGTCGGAGGGCGCAGCCGAGGGGAGTCGACGTTGTTCGAAGGTAAGACAGTACTCGTAACCGGTGCGGCGACCATCATCGGCGCCGAAGTAGCCCGGGTCTTCGCCGAATATTCCGCGAATGTCGTGCTGGGAGACATCGATACGGACGGGGGACAAAAGGCGGCCGCGGCGATCGGCGACCGCGCCTTCTTCCTCCCCCTCGACCTGCGCAGCGACCCGTCGGTCAGGTCGTTCGTCGCCGCCGCGATCGACCGGCACGGACGCATCGACACGCTGGTCAACATCGCGTGCGTCTACGGTGACGACGGGCCGGGTCCGGACGCGCGGGCCGAATGGCTGGAGGTGCTGAACACCAATGTCGCGGGCACGGCGATGTTGTGCGCGCAGGCGCGCGGCGCATTGCGGGACACGTCGGGGTCCATCGTCACCTTCACCTCGCCCAGCGGACGCATCGCGCAGGCAGGCCGGATTCGATACCCGGTCAGCAAAGCCGCGTTGCTGCAGCTGACCCGCAGTCTCGCCTTGGAATACGCGGCCGACGGGATCCGGGTGAACAGCGTCTCACCGGGCTGGACCTGGTCTCGCGTGATGAACGAGCTCACCGAGGGCGACCGGGCCCGGACCGACGCGGTGGCGTCGCGGTTCCACATGCTGGGCCGGGCGGGCGACGCGCGCGAGATCGGCGAAGTGGCCGCCTTCCTCGCTTCGGACAAGGCGAGCTTCGTGACCGGCGCCGAGTGGACCGTGGACGGCGGCTACTCCGCCCTCGGCCCCGAGCAGACCACTTCGGCGATCGAGCTTCTGCTGCGCGAGCGGCCGCCATCGCACGCACCCTCTCTGACCTAGGAATCGGACCATGACTGCAGCAACAATTTCGGCGACCTCCCTGCTGAGCGCGGTGCGTTCGCTGACCCCCGACCTGGCGGCGCGTCGCAGCGAGATCGATGCCGAGCGCAAGCTCCCGATGGACATCGTCGAGCGGCTTCGCGACATCGGCGTCTACCGCATGTGTTTCAGCGCGGAGATCGGCGGCCCCGGCTTGACTTCGCTCGAGCAATTGGAAGTCGTCGAGGCGCTGTCCTACGGGGACACCGCGACCGGCTGGTGCGCCATGATCGGCGCCGCCACCGGGATCTACGCCGGATATCTCGACGAGCAGGCCGTCGCCGAGCTGATGCCGACGCAGGATCTGATCACCGCGGGACTGATCTTCCCGGCCGGCCGCGCCGAACGGGTCGCGGGCGGATACCGGTTGACCGGACGGTGGAAGTTCGGCAGCGCGATCACGCACGCCGATCTGGTCATCGGCGGTGCGTTCGTGACCTCGGGTGGCCGCATGGAGGAGACCGCGGAAGGCGGGCCGCTCGTCCGGCTGTTCTTCATGCGCCGCGACCAAGTCGCCGTGTTCGACACCTGGGACACCACGGGCCTGCGCGGCAGCGGCAGCAACGATTACGCGGTCGAGGACCTGTTCGTTCCCGACCGCCATTCCTTCGCGTTCAGCGAACGCAAGAGCTGTCGCGGGAGGCTGTCCGAGCCGGAGGCCCTGGCCCGGATCATGCCGGGTGTGCCACTGGGAACCGCCCGTGCGGCACTGGATTACGTGCGCGGCCTCGCGGACGGGAAGATCGTGACCGCGACCGGACAGAAGTGGGCCGACAACTACCGGGCCCAGTACCTGCTCGGCGAGTGCGAGATGGAGTACATCGTCGCGCGCGGCGCCGTCGTCAACACCGTGGCGCAACTGTGGGACGCGCTGGAGGGCAAGCGGTTCGCCGACCTGCCCACCGATCTGCGGATCGCGACCGCGCTGGCCAGAACGAACGCCTTCCGTGCCGCGCAACGGATCGTCACTCGGTTGTGCGAACTCGTCGGCACCGATTCGATCTACCGGCCGAATCCGCTCGACATCTGGTTGCGGGACACGAACACCATGGCCCGGCACATCATCGCGCACGACCAGGTGATCCAGTCCACCGGCGCCTTCGTCCTCGGCGGCAGGCCGGAATTCCCCTTCGTCGTCGGCCTGGGTTGATCGCGATGGAAATCGACACTCGTAAACGGCTGCCGTCGCTGACCGGGCTGCGGTTCTTCGCGGCGTTCTCGGTCTTCGTCTTCCATGTGATGCTGCCCAACTCGCCGATTCCGCCCTACAAGCCGGTGAATCTCTTCGCCGACCCGGATATCGCCTACGATGCGGCGTGGGTGGTCGGCAAAGCCGGATTCCTCGGGGTCTCGTTCTTCTTCATCCTGAGCGGCTTCGTGCTGACCTGGTCGTGGAAGCCGGGATCGAGCAAACTGCAGTTCATCCGGCGGCGCGTGGTGAAGATATTCCCCAACCACCTGACGCTGTGGCTGGCGTCGATGGTGCTGTTCGCGGCGGCGATCACGCCGTGGAAGGCATGGCTGCCGAATTTCTTCCTGCTGCACGCCTGGTTCCCGCAGAACTATATCAATGCGGGGGTCAACACGCCGTCGTGGACATTGTCTTGTGAGCTGCTCTTCTATGTTCTGTTTCCGTTCCTGATTCCGCTGGTGCTGCGCGTCGACGGAAAGTATCTGTGGTACGGAGCCGCGGCGATGGTGGCCGGCATGGGCGTGATCGTGCTGCTGACCGTATTCGTCATCCCCGGTTCCGAGAAATCGGAACTCACGCCGATACCCGTGCTGCAGCTATGGTTCGGATATCTCTTCCCGCCGACGCGTCTTTTCGAATTCTTTCTCGGGGTGTTCATGGCGCGAATAGTGGCGGAGGGCCGGTGGATACGGATTCCGTTGTGGGCGGCCGTGGCCGCGGTCGGCGTGGGGTACGCGGTGGCGACGTACACGCCGTTCTACATCGGCTTCATCCTGGCAACCGCTGTTCCGCTCGCGCTGCTGATCGCGTCGGCGGCGCAGTCGGACCTCGACGGCACCTCGAAATTCCTGTCCAGCCGGCTCGCCGTGCGGCTCGGCGAGATCTCGTTCGCCTTCTATATCTGTCAAGGCGTGACGCTGTTCTATGTCCGCCGGCTGATGAACGCCGCCACGTTCAGTGCTCCGGTCGCGGTGTTGTTGATCATCGCCCTGTTCTGCCTGAATATTTTTGCCGCGTGGTTGTTGTTCACTTTCGTGGAATCTCCGGCGATGCGCCGCTTTGCCCGGCCGAAACGGCCTGCGGTCGCCGCAGAAAGGATGGCCGGCCAGCCGCTCCGGAGCACATGATCGACGGAGATCGAAATTCCTGTTCGGAGGTCCGTGGCGTTGCCGCGGGCCTCCGAATTCATTTGTATCCCCATGCCTGGCAATGTGGTTGCCCTGCCGTCCTGGCGGCGGTATCCTGATGGTGTTATAAACCACAGTTTAGATTGTGAATACGGGGGGTGTTTCATCGAATGGGCCACGTGATTCGGATTCGGCTGTGAGCATCGGGGCTCGCCGATCCCGGATATTGATCCGGCGTCTGAATCACTTTCCCACTACGACGTTCTGATCGCAGGCAACTACCGACGGCTCGATTCGCGCTGATGGCGGAATTGTCGCCGTGTGGTCCGTTGCGTGCGCTCGTTGGTGTGTCCGGAAGGTAGTAATGAGCACGACTGTCGACAACGGCTCCGAGCGCGTCCAGGAGCTCGGGCGACCACGACTACACAGACCCGGCGACGACGTCGGATCCGTTGCCACGCAGATACTTCACATCGTCTTCGCCCGCCGGCGCAGTGCCGAATCGAAGTCCCTGTGCGACCTGGCCCCGTGTGCGGACTGTTTCGCACCGCACCTGGCCAAGGTGATCCGATACCTCGAGGCCCGCGTGCCGGTCCACTTCATCATCCCCGCGTTCCCGGCGAAGTCACGCAACCGCCGCAAGACGCTGGGACGCTTGCCCGATATGGCGGAAACGCTGGCGATCGAGTCCCTGCAAGGGTTCTGCGATCAGATCTCGGCCGTCTACCGGCCCGGCGCCATCGTCACGATCTGTTCCGACGGTCACGTCTTCAGTGATGCGTTGGGAATCCCGGACGCTCACGTCGACGACTACGGCGACGAGCTGCGCCGGATCATCCGGTCGACCGGCGGGGGTTCCATCGGCCTGTACGGCCTGCGCGACGCGATGCCCGAGATGACCTGGGACGAACGCAGGCAGCGGTTGCTGAAGGAGTACTCCGACGGCATCGACGTGCTGCGCGAGGCGGTCAGGACCGATCCCGCGGCCCGGCGGATGTTCAACGGGATCCATCGCTTCATGGTCGAGGACAACTCGGCGCTGCTGCCCGAGCTGTCCGCGACGCAGCGGCGGAACCGGTCGAAGGAGACGGCTTACGAAGTGGTGCAACGCAGTCAAGCGTGGAGCAGTCTGATGGCGGAGATCTTCCCGGACGCGGTGCGGCTGTCGATCCATCCGCAGGCGAACCACTCGGAGAAGATCGGATTCCATCTGCTGCGCACCCAGGACAGCTGGCTGACGCCGTGGCACGGCGTGGTGCTCGACGACGGAACGAATTACACGCTGGTCAAGCGGATGCATGCCGAGGAACTGGGGGCGCGCGTGGTGTGGCGCAACAGCCGCCCCAGCCACTTCGTCCTCGGAACCACGCCCGTGACCGAAACACAGCGAGGGTGAGGAGACCCATGACGAAAAGCGTGAACAAGGTGCTGCCGGACAGTGAGCCGCTGCGGCCCTTCGGCCGGCTGGTGGCGTCCGATACGGAGGGGCGCACCCTCGCCGACGTGCCGATCGAGGAGCTGCTCGCACTCACGCTCCAGGCGAAAGTGGTCGTATTGCGCGGATTCGGGCTGCTCGGCAAGACGGAACTGGAAACCTATTGCCGCGCGGCGGGAGAGATCCTGCAGTGGAACTTCGGGTCCATCCTCGATCTGGTGGTCCGGGACACTGCCGAGAACTACCTGTTCGACAAAGGCGACGTCCCGTTCCACTGGGACGGTGCGTTCGCCGAGCGTGTGCCGCGGTTCTTCCTGTTCCAATGCGTACGAGGAGAGGGCGCCGGCGGCGAGACCGTGTTCTGCGACAGCGTCCAGGCCTATCGGGACGCGCCGGAAGACCTGAGGCAGCTGTGGGCGCGAACCACGATCACCTACCGCACCGACAAGCTGGCCCACTACGGCGGACTGGCCGAATGGCCGCTGCTCGGCACGCATCCGGCGACCGGCGAGACGACGATCAGATATGCCGAACCACTCGACCCCGCCCGCTACGCCAATCCGCTGTTCTTGACCGTGGACGGCATCTCGGCCGAGGACGGCGTCCGGGTCATGGAGGACTTGCGCGAGCGGCTGCACGACCCTCGCTACTGCTACGCCCACGAGTGGCGGACCGGCGACATCGCGGTGGCCGAGAACCACGCTCTGCTGCACGGCAGGAATGCGTTCACCGGCTCGGTCTCCCGGCATCTGCAGCGCATCCAGATCATCTGAGCAATCGGCCATCAGAGAGGAATGTCAATGGCTAACCCAATCTCCAGACCGGCGGACGAGTACGACGTGGTGATCATGGGCGGTGGTCCCGCCGGGTCCACGCTCGCCGCGATGCTCTGCCGCGACACCGATCTGCGTGTGGCGATCTTCGATCGCGAGGTGTTCCCGCGGGAGCACATCGGCGAATCGGGTGCCCACCCCCTGGTGCCCGTTCTGCAAGCCAGCGGCGCGCTGGAGAAGGTGCTCGCGAGCGAGTGCTGGATCCAGAAATTCGGCGGAATCTACCAGTGGGACACCGACCGGCCGTTCGTCGGCTTCTTCGAGCACGCCGACTACCTGGTCGACGGCGTCCACCGATGGTCGGTGCACGTCAATCGCGCCGAATTCGACGCGGTGCTGCTCGAGCACGCCGAAGCCTGCGGCGCCCACGTCTTCCAGGGCGTGCGGGTCATGCGGTTCCTCCCCGGCGACGGCAAGGCCACGGTGGTGCTGGAAGACGGAACCGAAATCGCGGCAGGCTATTTCGTCGACGCGTCCGGCCGGGCGAATCAAGTGGCCGCCCGTGGTTCCCAGCGCGACAAGCAATGGCTGTCGGAATACCGCAACGTGGCCGTCTGGTCGCACTACCGCAACTGCGTGCCAGCACAGCGGGCGGAGGGCGACTGGAACGTCTTCCGCGCCGACGATCTGTCCCCGATCTACGCGGTGGCCTTCGAGCACGGATGGGTGTGGTACATCCCGACGCCTCGGTTGGTCGACGGCGTCCGGGAAACCGTGTGGTCCATCGGCATCGTCACCAACCCGGAGTCGATCGCCCGCGTGGATCTGCGTGATCCGGACATCTTCCTGAAGACGATCAAATCGATCCCGGTGCTGCAGGATCTGGTGGCGAACGCGGAGCCGATTCGTGCCGAGATGCTGACGGCCACCAACTATTCCCGGGTGAGCGAATGCTTCGGCTCGTACCAGGACCGGTGGATGGCGGTCGGTGACGCGTCGTACTTCGTCGATCCGCTGTTCTCCTCCGGGATGTCCTTCGCCGTCACGCAAGCCTGGGCGGCCGCGCTGGTCCTGCGCAAGACGTTCGACGAGGACCTGGACGAGCGATCGAAGGAAGACCTCTGGCGCGACTACGACGTCGAGTGGCGCGGCATGGCGCAGACCTGGGCACTGAGCATCGACCAGTGGTATCACGAGATCTCGCGCTCGCATCCGGACAGCCCCTACTGGAGCGCGGAAGGCAGGCGGGTGGAGGTCGACAACGCCACCGAGGGAACGTTCCAGGCGCTGCTGAACACCGCGCTGGTGCCCGACCTGCTGAACATCATGACCAAGGGCTCCCGCGACCCGCGTGACCTCGCCACCGAGGGGCCCTACCTGCGGGCCTTCACCGCCGCCGACGCGGTCGAGCTCGCGGCCGACGACATCGTGACGTTGTCGGCGGACGCGCGCATCCGCGCAGGTGTGGCAGCGGACATCCCGGGCTTCAAGGGGATGTCGCCGCCGTTCGAGATCCCGCAGGAGGCGCGCGACGGGCTGGCCAGGTACTGGCGCGACCCCATCGCGAACAGCGACGCGGCGCCGTCGCCGCTCGCCGACACCGTCGCCTGCCACCGGATCTACTCCGCGGCCGACCCGGACGTCGAGGTGCGATGCCTGGAGCGGGACGGGGGTGAACAGCTGTGGGAAACGCTGAACCGTGGTCCCGCCAGGTGGTCGGAGCTGGCGCCCCGATTGACAGTGCTGCAGGGACGAGCCTTGAAGCGTTTGATTCGCGCCGGATTGGTGGTGGCCGGCCCGGAAGCGGACCAGCGGGTCGGCTAGGTCCGACGCATGAGGTCAGTGGCTGTTCTGGCCGTCGACGACGTGATTCCGTTCGATCTCGCGGTTCCGCTGGAAATCTTCGGCCGGACCAGGCAGGAGGACGGAACCGCGGCGTACGAGGTCCAAGTCTGCGGCGTGAACTCCGACGTCCCGTCGAAGTTCTTCGAAATCTCCTGTCTCGGCGACATCGAGTATCTCGAGGAGAAGGCCGAGACCATCGTCGTGCCGGGAGCGATGAGCTACCGGTCGCGGCCGTCGGATCGGCTGTGCAAGGCGTTGGTGCGGGCCCACGCACGTGGGGCGAGGGTGGCGTCGATCTGCTTGGGGGCGTTCACCCTGGCCGCCGTCGGATTGCTCGACGGACGGCGGGCGACCACGCATTGGATGGCCGCCACCGAACTGTCGCGGAGCTATCCGCGGGTCCGCGTGGATCCCACGGTGCTGTATGTGGACAACGGGGGCATCCTCACCTCGGCCGGTGCCGCGGCCGGGCTCGATCTGTGCCTCCATATGGTGCGCAAGGACTACGGGACCGCCGTGGCGGCGGCTACCGCCCGGCTCTCGGTCATGCCACTGACCCGCGATGGGGGTCAGGCGCAGTTCATCGCGGAGCGTCCACGGTCGGAGGCGGACAGCAAGTCCATCAATCCGACTTTGGAGTGGGCGGAAACGATGCTCGGTGAGAAGATCACCGTGCTGGATCTCGCGGACCGCGCCGGAGTCAGCAAACGCACGCTGATCCGGCGCTTCCACGAGCAGGTCCGGATGACACCGAACGAGTGGCTCCAGACCGCCCGGGTGCGCAAGGCCCAAGTGCTGCTCGAGACGACCATCCTCACAATGGAATGCATCACCGACCGAACAGGATTCGCCTCGGTGGCAGCATTCCGGAAAGTCTTCCGCAAGACCGTGGGGGTGACGCCTCAGGCGTACCGGCGAGCCTTCCGCTGACCGGTCGCGCCGCCTGGTATCCGGTTCTCGCCGGGGATTCGCGCAAAACCGAATCCGCGGCGAGAACACCTGGGCACCACGAGAAAGCTCTTCCGACGTTGGTCGGAATGGGTCTGATACACACTTCGCGGGAATATCAAGATCAGCCCGACAACGATGCCCGTCTCGGCGCTGCACCGCATCTGATGGTGAACGCCAAGGTTTGAACGCACTTGGCAGGCTCGTGACTGAGAGCGACCTCGCCGAGGTGGCTGAACCGATCTCGTGGTGGAAGAAGGAGTGGCGCAAGCACTACTCCATCATTTCCGCCACCACGAACGTAGGCGTGCTCCGCTCATCTGATCTCGATCTGTCCAGTCGGTCGGCCCGACTGCTGCGGCAGGTACGGTCCGGCGTAGAGGGCCGCCGCTATGCCCTTCGGCTCGATGCCGGTTGTGCAGGGGCCGTATCGGTGCGCAGGGCGGGTGCGATCCAGGTGGTGAGGTAGGCGCGCAGGGCGGCGCCGGTGCGGGGCGGGCGGCCGGGGTCGATGACGAAGGACTGCACGATCCGCAGCATGTGCTCGACGAGTTCGCCGAGGCGGGCGTCGTCGATGCCGGCCGCTGCCCAATCGACGGCGAAGCGTTCCAGGATGGCGCGGCCGAAGCTGAGCGCGGTGTCCGAGGTGACGCCGGGGGAGAACGCGCCGGCTCGGCCCGGGGTGAGCAGCAGGCCGAGGTAGCGGTCGGTGGCCAGGCTTTCCAGCGTGTAGGCGATGCCTTCGACCACTGCCTCAGCGGGATCGGTGAGGTGGTCGAGGTGTGCGGCGAGGACGTCGAGGAACCGGCCGGTCTCGGCCAGCGCGGTCGCGGTCAGTAGCGCGTCGGCGTTGGCGAAGTAGCGGTAGACGGTCTGGCGGGTGACGCCGAGGTCCCGGGCGATTTCGGTCATGGTGAAGTCGCCGCTGCGCTCGATGGCAGCGCGTGCCGCGGCCACGATGCGGTCCACGGCTTCGGTGTCGTCGGCCGGAGCGGTGCCCGACCAGCCGTGTGTGCGCATCCGGACCCTTCCCAGTAGGCGATCGTGTCGAACCGACCCTAGCGAGTTCCGCGCCCCGGTGAATGAGGTCCCGCACCGAATCCAGACCATACAATACGAGTTGAGTGTATGGTCTGGTCTCATGACGACACATACCGGCCCCGCCTGCCCGACCGGGCTGACCGGGCTCACCGAGGAGCTGACCCGCCGCGCGCTGCGCCTAGTACTCGACGGGACCACCGACATGGCCGCACATCCACTGCGCGTGCCGCTGCACTACTACCGCGATCCGAAGATCACCGAGGTCGAGGAGTCGCAGATCCTGCGCCGCACCCCGCTGATGATCGTCCCCTCGGCGCGTATTCCCGAGCCGAACGATTACGTGGTGCGCAGCGTGCTCGGTGACTCGCTGCTGGTGACACGTGACCGGTCGGGCACCGTGCACGTGCTGCTGAACTACTGCCGCCACCGCGGCGCGCAACCGGCCTGCGGCTCCGGCAAGGCGACCCGCTTCACCTGCCCGTACCACGCCTGGACTTATCGCAATACCGGCGAGCTGGCTGGAGTGCCCGGCAAGGAGGGCTTCACCGGGATGAACCGCGCCGACTACGGCCTGGTCGAGCTGCCGAGTCAGGAACGCCACGGGTTCGTCTGGGCGGTCCTCACCGCCGGCGGCGACATCGACGTCGACGATCACCTCGGAACCATGGGTCCCGAACTGGCACAGCTGGACTATGCGAGCTACGGCTATCACGACGACCGCGAGTTTACCTCCGAGGTCAGCTGGAAAGGTGCGCTGGAAGCCTTCGCCGAGAGCTACCACTTCCCGTTCGTCCACGGCCAGAGCGTCATCGGGCAGAACACCGTCGCCAACACCTCCACCCACGACGCCTTCGGCCGCCACCACCGCATGGGCTTCCCCTTCACCTGGATTCGCGCGCTGGACACCGACCCCGCCGGCTCCTGGGACCCGCTGATGAACATGGGCGTCATCTACTGGATCTATCCGAACCTGGTACTGGCCAACAGCCCTGTCGGCGTCGAGATCCTGGACATGCTGCCCGCCGGCGCGCCCACTCGCTGCACCGTGCGACACAGCTGGATGGCCAAGATCCCCGCTACCAGCGACGAGCAACGCGAGGTCTACGACGGCATCTACGCCCAGGTCCACGCCGCCGTGCGCGACGAGGACTTCGCCATGCTGCCGCAGTGCGGCGAAGGCGTGCGCCAGGGCCAGCACGACCACATGATCATCGGCCGCAACGAGATCGGCGTCCAGCACATGATTCGCACCTTCGCCACCGAACTAGGTGTCGCCCTGGACTACGAGGAGACCACGTGACCACCCCACCCCGGCCCACCGCACTCGACTCGCCGTTACTGCCGAAGATCTTCAAATACGCGGGCCGAGCTCAGGTGTGGATCTACCGCCGCACCGGCGGGCGGCTCGGCTCCCGCTGGCGTATCGGCGCCGGCTTTCGCAAGCCGGTGCCCACCCTGCTGCTCGAACACCGCGGCAGGCGCAGCGGCGCCGGCTACGTCACCCCGCTGCTCTACCGCGCCGACGGCGACGACATCGTGGTCGTCGCCTCGCAGGGAGGACTGCCGAAACATCCGCAGTGGTACCACAACCTGCGCGCACACCCCGACACCCACATCCAGATCGGCCGCGAGCGCCGCCCCGTGTACGCCACAGTCGCCGACCCGACCCAACGCGCCCGGCTCTGGCCGCTGCTGGTCGAGACCTACGCCGACTTCGCCACCTACCAGTCCTGGACCGACCGCGAGATCCCCGTCGTCGTCCTGCGCCGCCGCAACCCCCAACCGGATTGCACCGTTTCCCGGTAGTCGGCCGGCGCGTGGTGCAGGAGACGCCATCGAAAGGGGGAATCAGCAGGGCGCTCCGGTCCCCAGTCTTGGATGCGAAGCGCGACCGAGCCATCGTTTCGGCTGCCTCTCGGTCGAGAGAGCTTCGGCGGGCGGGCGGGATGCTTCACGCCCGGCTCCCGCTCCGGTGTACGTCCCGCAAAGGCGCGGCCACCACAGCCAACCACGCCTACGGCGATCCCGAACGCGCCGCCCGCCAGCTCGACAACACTCACGCGGTGGCCGAGACCCTACATCGACGTGCCGGAGACCGTTCCCGACAATCGGGACGTCCTGGAACGCTAGGCCGGCGGCGACGAGGGCGAAAGTATGAGATTTCGACTGGCTCGGGTCGAATCCGGCCCTATGCCGAGGAACGAGAAAACCCCTTCCGACGCTGGTCGGAAGGGGTTTTGTCTGTCGGGCTGACAGGATTTGAACCTGCGACCACTTGACCCCCAGCTCTGGGCTAATGTCATTTGCACACGTCAAACCCGGTAATAGATCATGCGGCAACATTCCAAACGTGCTGGTCGTTCTCGGCCGCGCATAGCGTGTGGCCCCAGATTGGCCCCAGCTTTCGACAGCCAGCCGAATGCCAAACGGCAGGTTTCTGGTTTGAGTCCGATCGTCGATGAGCACACTCGCGAATGTTTGGGCGGGCTGGTGGAACGCTGGGTCAGCGCCGACAGGCTGATCGATGAACTCGACCGCATCGCCGTGCAACGCGGCTACCCGGCCGCGCTGCGGTGCGACAACGGGCCGGAGCTGGCCGCCACGCGATGGGGGACTGGCTGGTGAACGCGTCGGGCTGGCATTCATCCCGCCGGGCCTGCCCTGTTGATATGCCTCGAAACGACGGTATGCCTGTACTGGTGACGAACTCGTGGCTTGCCATGCACGACAAGACCGTTGAGCTGCAAGAACAAGGACTGATATGACCGGCTGGGTGGAGTTCACTGACGGCCTGACGCAGCACCTGTCCACGTTGTCTGCTGGAACGGTCGTCATCATCGGTGAGGCAGACGAACCGAAGGAGCGCCGCCGCTTCGTCCAATTCTGGCAGCTCGACACCATGATCTGGGCAGAGCTGCCCGGCGACAGCTGACTTGCCCCGACGTGCAAGTCGGAGACTCCCGCGGACAGATCATTGAGAGCGCTGGCTGGCAGCGACCAGACACCGACCACTGTGACAACTGGTGGTGCGAGTTGCGCTGGCCGGCCTCGTCGGACGGCTATCACCAGTTGGCGGCAAGGATGGTCACGGGTCTACGTGACGCCTTCGGAATCGCGGATCCGGCCACGTTGGTGTACGAGGCATGGAACGAGCGCGGCGGCGAGACCGAACTGCCGCTTCTCGGTCTATCGACGAGGCGAGCGCACACCGCAACGAGCGTTGCTCCGAGCTCGAGGAGTTCGCCGCCGGTTGGCGAGTCATGGGAAACTCGGACGTTGTTGATCTCGCCCGGCAGCTGCAGTCGTTGGTCTGGTCATGGCGGATGGGAAACCTGATGCACCTGCTGGCGAAATTCGACTGGCGCGATCCGATCATCCTGTCGAACGCCTGGGTTCGTTTCGACAGCGGCCTCGGGCCCGGCAGCTGCGACGTGATCGGCAACGGCGGTCACGCCGAACGTATCGAAATAGCCTTGACCATTGGCTCCCGACGATGTCGCCGGTCGGGCGGCGGTACATGCGGCGTTCAGTGACATCGCCGCCGCCCTGACCGCCTTACTCGGAGCGCCGACCGCGGAGATCGTCGACTCAATTCCCGAGATCCGATGGACCGGTGAGGAAACAACCCTGCTGTTGACCGATCTGGGCTCTGACGCAATCGCTCGCAGTGGATCTGTTGACTTGCGCGGCGCCTTGGAGGCCGCCGGTATACGGCTGCGCCCCAAAAGTCGCCATCGACAGGACACGCAAAACATGGGCAACTGCCTGGTCGTCGTTGATGACTACTCGATATGAGCTTGTCCGCGAACGGGTGCGTGGGGGTCAGGGGCTCGAGTCCATCTCGTCGAGCGATGCACCTCTGACCCTGATACCGGCGTACGATCGGCGCCATACCAGGTGGCCGCCGAGGGCGACAGCGAGATGTCGTCGTAGACTGCGGACGCCGTCGACCCTGCGGAGGCGCACGACTCCACATAGCGGGGTCGACGGATAGTCCCGCCGCGGCACTGCAGGCGGACCGCAGGCGTTTGGCTGCGCGTATCCGTGATGCGGGAACCGGTTCCGGGATATCGATTTCGCCGATCCGGCATCCGCGTTGTACTCTGGAGCCCTTGCCCTCAGACGGTGAGGTCACAGAAGTGGACCCGCCCATGTCGTTGAATCCCGGCCAGCCTGCCGCGACGGACCCAGGGTTGTTTCCCATTCCGCCGGGGCCAGAGCGCCGAAAGGTCGTCCAGAAGTACCGTGCGTTGGCCGAAGCGATCGGTCGCACGTGGACCGCGACGGTCAGAAGCGACGTCGCCCTGTACCCAGGAAGCCGGTTCGACATCGACTGCGAGCAGGTCGTCATCGACGCGGCCAGCGCGTCGGTCATCGCCCGCACCATCGACCAGCAGTTCGAGAATCTCCTGGCTCCGAATGATCAAGACACCTACAAGGAGTTCCGCGACAATGACACGGACGGTCGAATCGTGCGGGGCCTGACGCTGATTCGCAACGCTGATACCCACGCGGATTCGGTGATCGAGATGGATTCGAATCGTGTGGTCGGCGGTATGGCCGGTTGGCGGGTCTTCCCGGTCTGGAAGGCGCACGCCGATCTGCCCGCCGAGATTCAGAATCTGTCCGGCACCGCTCCTGGGGTACACAAGCGCTACCGGGACTGGGTCGCGGGACGACTGGTAGTGGAGACATTGCTGGATATCCTGCGCTTCTTCGATCGCTGTGATCCGTCACTTGCGCGTCGTTCGGACTCGGGAGACCTTGAGGGCTTTCCGCTTCGCGACTTGGGAGCGCCAGGTTACGACTGCCTTCACCCGTACTGGCTGCGGGAAAACGAGCTCAGCGAGCAATTGCTGGATCGCTTCAAGACCATGGCGCCGACCGGGCTCGGCCGTCGGATCCACCGAGCGGTTCCGCACGCCGATACGACCTTGCTCGTGGGCGTGACGGCACTGGGAGGCCACGGGATGTCGTTCATCGAGTCGGCCGAGCAGGTGGCTCGCGATATCGCGGGCGGATACGTCTACACGGCAGCGACCAGGGACGGCGACGTCGTTGTGGCGCAGCGCGACGGCGTGCTGATGGTGTAAGCCGACGCACTTGCCGATGTCGAGCTGCCCGCGAGCGACGGTGAAGAGTCGCTCGCTCAGGACGGCACCGACGGTCGTATCTGCGCCTCCTGGGAGGCCCAGATGTCCGACGCGTTCTGGTACCGCGAGCATCGACGCCCGGTTCCCTGAGCAGCATCCCAGCAGACGACGAACAGGCCGTAAGAAACGCAACGACCGGGACATCGATGGAGCGAACCGACTGCGGCGAATCCTCGGAGTAGTCCGAGGTGGGGTCGTCGACCTCCGACCGGAGCAACCGTGTCGCGTGGGTGATGGCACCAGTCAGAAGATCGAGTCGTCGGCGTTGGGAAACTCGGCGGTCGGCAGTAGGCCGGTCCGAAGGATCTGTTGGAGAGGGTCGTTGTCGTCCGCTGCCGCCTGACTGCGATCGTAGGCGAGTGATGTCAGCGCGCGTGCTGCGATGTCGTTGCCTGCCACGGCCCACCGGCGTAGCTCGGCGAGGTCCCCTCGAGTCGCGAGCAGATTCGCGAGGGCCGCTGTTGCGTAAGGATCTCCGGCCGTGGTGAGGTCGCGTAGTTCGACTTCGCCCTGTTCGCCGGATTCGGCGAGCAGGGCGGTGAATTTGCGCTTGTCGCCCTTGTACCCGAGCTGGGCTTGTTGACGTGCGAGTACCAGCGCTTCGTCTGTGCGGCCACTGGCCGCGAGCAGATCTATCAGCTCACGGGCCGCGTAGATATCACCCGAACCTTCGAAAATTCTCTGCCACAAAGGGATTGCCTCGATCGTACGGTCTTGCGCCGCGAGCCATTCGGTCGCGACATCAGCGGCAGCGACTTGGCCCGCCTGTGCGCGATGGAGCACCTCGTACCAATGCCCGTTCTGGATCAACCAGGCGGATAGTTCACGTTGCGCGTAGGGGTCGTCGTTGTCGGCTCGACGGCGGAGATCATCAATTCTGTTGGCGGCGAGAAGTATTCTGCCGACGCCGACATCATCGTTCGGGGTGCCGTCTTCCATCTCGGTCGCTAGTTCGAGTGCGTCGTCGACTCTCCCTGCTTCTTGATAGAGGTGTAGCAGGCGCCACCGGCTGTCGTCGTCGTTGTCGGCGTGGTGCCACCGCCGAACCCGTTCGATGGCGGCGTCTATCCCGTTCGTTTCGATCGTTCGGGCGACGGCGGCGGAGCGTGCCGCATAGTTGCCCGCCTCTGCCATCGCGTCGACCTCCTCGAAGCGATCGCTCGATTCGAGAAGTTCCACCAAATAATCGCTTGAGTCGGTACTTCGGAGGACGTCCTCCATTTCGTTCACGCGGCCCAGCTCGGACAGGACCTCGTAAGCCTTCTGCACGGCAGAACGGTTCCCGGAGGCAGCGCAGTCGAGGAGGTAGGCGACCATGTCCTCGATGTCTAGTGTCGCTGTGAGGATTCGGACGATCTCACCGAGCGCCCAAGAGACGTTCGTGTGGTTTGCGACGAGTTCTCGGCACAGAGGTAGCGCTTCTATGTCTGCGCTGGTGGCGACCAGTGCCCCGGCCAATCGGCGCACGTGGTCGAGGTTCGGGCCGGGTGTGTTGTCGATGAGTCGCTTCAGTAGTGGTACTGCCTGATCGGGACTTGCCCGTGCCGCCACCCAGCTCATGACCGGTTCGTCCCCCGAGTCCAGAGCTGCGCGCAGAAGCTCCTGGGCGTGTTCTGGGTAGCCTCGTTCGACGCGGAGCTTGGCGGCATCTAGAAGTGCGCCTGCTTGTCGATACAGGGCATCGGCGACGGAGAACAGGAGTCGGTCCTCAGCACTACGTCCTGCCCGTTCGAGATCTTCGGTGACTGTGATGTGCCGGTGGACGGCGTCCCATGTTTCGCTCGGGATCAATATCCGCTCGCGTACGTGACGAAGATGCTGCTCGAGATAGTCAGCCACGGTGTAGCCCGCGATCTCGCCCAGAGCGTCTCCCGGCACTGTAGGAAGGGCAGCGGTGGCGCCGAACAATAGCTCGGTGCAGTACCGCATCGCTTCGTCGAATGAATCGGGTCGGGCGTGGCGCCGGTGCTCCGGCGCGAGATAGCCAGCCGCAGCGGCGCGCAAGTAGTCTGTCGGCAACGGCCCCAAGACACCTACACGGCGGGCGTCGACAGCTGCGGCGACGACAGCCTGGCCGAACGGGCCCGCCATATCCCATCGCTGGATCAGGGCGGGAGCCGCGGCGAGGGTCTGAACCAGACCGTAGTCACGCACACCGAGCGCCGTGGCGAGACGAGCGTCGCCGATGGCGCGGTCGGCGGCGTCACGCAATTCCTCGTCACTGAGCTGATGGGAGACCTGGACGATCGATGCCAGCTCGCACACCGCGCGGTGTGCGCGATACGGATCGGACCGCGAGGAACCTATCGGTAGATACTCGCGATAGGTTTCCTCCCAGATGGTTCCCACGACCACAACCGGCTCGTTGCGTTGCTGCCAACGGCCGAGGACGATCTCGTCGAGTCCACCGCGGTCGAGATATCGGTCCAGGTTGTCGAGCCATACGATCGACCGCACCGACACCTCGGTCATCAGGTCCTCGAGATCAGCCCGATCGCTCGGACGTACCAACCACCAGTCGGGCAATTGCCGCAGTAACCCTTCCCACGCACTGCGGGACTTACCGACCGACGACGAACCCACCATCAGTACGAAGCCACCAGCCTCGGCAGCGCTGACGAGGAACCGATCGACGTCCACGTCGACGGTCCTGGGGACATAGGTCGGCAGCTGCCCGACCGCTCCTGGTACCTCGATCGGCCGGTGCACACCGAGCAGGATCGGATCCCACTGCTGCACCGGACGGGCGCCGAGCGGCGGTCGCGCCACGCTCGCCGCCGCCCACAAATCCCGGATTCGCTCGATCCGGGGATTCCCTCGCACCAGCGGGGCCTCGCCGACTACCTGGTGGAAGAACACCAAACCCGCAGCGACCGCGACCGTGCTGTGAACACTCGCCGGCAACGTCGGCGCGGTGAGGACCTTGTGAATCGTGTCCACCGACGGCGTCGCCGACGGATCCGACTCCTCATCACCATCGGCGAGTTTCTCGATCCGCACCCGGATCTGTTCCATGGTCGGCTGCCCGACCGCACGGTGCAGTCCCTCCAACTCCGCCTTCAACTCGCGCAACGGTCCCGCAGCCAGCACCGGATAAGCCACCGGGCGCTGCCGCCGAACCGGCCGCCGAGCCACGCCGTCCGCACTCATCCGGAAATCATCCCCTGCCTATCCGACCCGACCGGTATCGACCTGCGTGAACAGACGATCGTCCCGGCAGCTCATCCGCACTGATTCTTCCCCTTATGAGACCCAAAAAGCTGCATTTACAGCACATTTCCATCGAAGGATGTGCCCGGAGCATCCGAGAGGAGGAATGCCTCATGCAAGCCATCACCAAGATCGTCTATGCCGCCAGCGCCTGTGTCATCGCCTGGCTCGCGCTGTGCGCCCTGGTTATCGTGATGACCGGCGACGCCGCCGACATCCACGACGCCGCCGTCTCTACCGTCGTGATCGTGGATCACGCCGCCGACGCGATCCGACAGTTACTTCCCACCAGCAACGCACCAGTCCTGTAGCCCGCCGAGACCACTGGGCCCTCGACCGCATCTGGTCGAGGGCCCAGTGGCGCGTCGGGGCGACAAGGCAGCTGTGAGACCGCCGACGATTTGCGGGGCCAGCGGCCGTGCGGATGGACAACGGGCCGGAGATGATTTCCCACGCACTGCGACGGTTCTACTCGAACGCGGTCGGAATGGTCTAGATCCCGCCGGGCACGCCATGGAACAACGGGTTCATCGAGTCGTTCAACCGGCGGTTGCCCACCGAATGCCTGAACCGCAACCACTGGACCAGCCTGCTCGAGGCCCGGGTGGTGATCGGTGACTTCAAGGACGAACACAACACTCGCCGGGCGCGGGGAGGTCCTTCGTGCTGTGAGCCCGGTCAGGGGCAGCGATCAGGTCGAGTCCGTCGCCGCTACTCGCTGGAGCGTTCCCGCGTCTCCTCGATCACCGCGTCTACGCAGTGCTGCAGCACCATCATGTCGAGCGTGAAAACCTCATCTAGATCGACTTCCGCCGGGTTGTCGATCGTCGTGTACACCATGATGCCTGCCCAAAACCGTTTTATGGCCTTTAGTATCTCCACTGCCTCGACAAACAGATCGGTGTCGAGCCGCTCGTCCGGATCGACTATGTACTTGATGAGTTCGTGGGTGACGGCGTGCCGGTGGTTGTAGATATCGTTCAGCCGATCGGCCTGCGTCATGGTGATGGCTTCGGACTTGACCAGCCAGAGCAGCGAAGCCCGAAACTTGTTCTTCGGCGCCAGATCCAGCACGTTGCGCTGGTAGGCGTCCTCATTGACGATGCCGCGGCCGGAGTCATCCCAGCCCGCGTTGTAAAATTCGCGAACCTCGTCAAGCACAACCAGTTTCAGCCGCTCATGGATCATCTGGAGCAGGCTGGCGAACATCAAGGCGAACCGGATGTTCTCTGGCTGCAGCTTGGCTTCGACTGCCCGCTTGTATCCCTCCGGATCGTCGGCATATCCCCCTGCATCAGTGTGTCGAAGCTGGCGGTGTTCGGCATCAGAATTTCGGTGGCGGTTATAGCCACCAAAACCCTGTGGCTAGCTGCGTGTTCGCGCCCGGCACGTCTTCACCACATCCTTCCGGATCCGGCCCCTGGACGCGATGTAGCGATCCTCACGCGCCGACGTAGCCGAATGGCCCGCGACCCGTACGGAGGCCAGATGGTCCGGTGTCACGAGGGCGGGGGTCGAGTCTCGCCATGCAGAAAGATCCCAACGACTCGCGGTGGCGGCGGAGAGGTGACGATGCCGGCCAGGCGGAGCTTCTCAGGAGAAGAACCTTGCCTGATGAAGACCCTGGTCTCCGTGCCTCCACCGCCGATCGGAGCGTTCCGTTGACAGGGCGAGCCCCGCGTCGCAGGTTGGTGCCCTCGGCAGGACACGCACAACATGGGCAACTGTAAAACGCCTGGTCATCGCGGGGACGTACCCAGTGTGAGGATTGCGGGGATGGCTCCCGTTCCCATGTTCGATGTGACCAGGGCAGGATTCGAACCTGCGACACCCGCTTCAGGAGAGCCACCCACTCCATGTTTGTCGGTATTGTCCGCGTTGGCAGGGCTGGCGACACGGCGGCGAGCTGCATGGCTGATGTTGGCCATGTTGTGCGAGACGCGAGGGTGCACAGCTGTGCTGCGTACTTTCTGCGTACTAATTGTCACCGGAAGGTGCTCAAAGTTCGCCTGCTAGTTCGGAGCGCATTGCAGCGTAGAGGTCTTTGCGCATGGGCAGTCCGGCTGCCACCTGTTCGGCAAAGGCCGGACCATCGAGCTCTCTCGCTGCATTCGCCAGGCTCCAGAGGTGAAGCGTCGGCGCTCGGGCCGCCTCGCATGTCGGAGCCCCAGCGGTGATTTGGAGTACGTGTTCGGCTGCTTTGAACGTGTTCGTCTCATCTGGCGCGAAGGTCTCAAGAAGCGGGAGTCCGGTCCGGCGCTGAGCCGGATCGGCCGCTTGTCGCTCTTGGTGTAGCACCAAGATGCGATCTCGAAGAGTGCTGTAAGCCGAGAGGTAGTTTAAGCAAGCCTGGCGAACTTCTTGCCGGCGTCCATCACGAGCAGTGATCACCCGTTGAGCTTCGGCGACTGCTCGTTGTTGGCGAGCCATTACGAGGCTCGTGACCGTAGTGCTGACAGCCGTAATCGCGACTCCGGACACGGTCCCGGTCACCGCGATCCATGCAGGATCCACCATGACATTCTAGGGGCAACCAGATGGTCGCCTGGACTAGGAAGCCTGTCCAATTGCCTTCGCGCGGTCTGCTTTCTCGTGCAACTGGTCCAGCGCCGAGATGAACTGCTCGTAGGCGTTGTCTCCCACCGCGGTCACCATGGGGCCGCCGCCGTCGCCGCTCGGGTCGCTGTCGAGGCTGGATTCGCGGCGAGTCGCAGCGACTCGCGAACCGATACGGCCTGCACAGAGGCACTGTAGCCGGGTACGCGTTGGCCCGCGTCACAACGCTACGGCTGCAATGGATCTCGTCTCGACCATCGACGAGACCGAATGGAAGAACCACCATGTCGACCATCCTCAAGAGCCTGCTGCTGACTGTCCTCTCCCTGCTGGCCGTCCTCGCCGGGATCGGTGCAGCACTGCTGGCGAAAGCCGACGGCGCCACCGTGCCCGCCAGCCTGCGGGCTGGCGCAATCGGTCAGAGGTAGCGGCTGGATACTCGACGTTGAGGACTGGCGTCAATAGTAGGCGGCAGCTGTGTCGCCGGATGCGAATGCTGCGGCGGCGACCTACCCGGACGTAACGCCGTGTCGTAAACCTGGCTCGAAGTAATCTGCCGTCGCTTCGCGCATTTGCTTGCCTGTGGTGATGGCGGCTGGACCCAGAACTGCGTCGATCGCTACTTTCGTCATCGGCGAGTCTGGTATGGCCGGTTTCTGAATCAGACGCGTCTAGCGTGTTGTGCCGGGTGTCTGGTATTGGTTCGAGCCTGCGGCGACCATGCGTTCGAGCTCGGTCAGGGCTCCTTCGAACTGCTGTTGCCAGCTTCCGGTCTCGGCTCGGAGGATCTCCGTGAGAGTGTCGGCAAGTTCGCGCAGTCGTTCGAGCTTCATGCTCCATTGTTCCGGTGCGGTTGAGTAGGTGAGAGCAAGCCAATCAACATGGAATCTCATCATGCATGCATCGATCGATTGCGCCGCCGAAATGTCCCGTATCCAGGCCGACGACAGGCCGAACAGGCTGTCGAAGGCATAGCACGAAGCAGCTAACCCCAGGCATGCGTATCCCAGTTGAAGATTGAGCGGAGTTCTCACGAGCCCGGTCACCAGCGGGGCGAGTCCGCCCAGCGCGGCGAGGAAGATGGCGGCTGCTCGCAGCATACGCGACAGTCGTCGCTTCCAGCGTTTATCGGACAGATACCACTCGCGCAACGCGCGTGCGTACTCCTCGACGTGGGACCGCAGCAAATTCACCGCCTCTTCAGGACTGTCGGCATCGATCTCAGCCCACGCGAACGCGCTCAATCGGGCGTCGGTTCGGACCGAACGGGGATGCGGCGTTGCGGGAAGTCTCACTGATCATCTCTCGGCATTCGGCGAATCTTTGTCGTACGTCCGCTGGGACAACGTCGAGATAGTCGGCGGCAGGTACTGCGGGATGGTTTGCCTACTCGGTCAGTACCACTGCGCCGCTGGACACTAACCGCAGGCGCAGCTCGACGGGGACACTGCGGTCGTTCCAGAGTCTTTCGACGGCGTTCAGGATCACCACCGAAACGTCTCGGGTAACGATCTGTTTGCGCGAGATCGCAAAGTCCATGAGCGTGTACAGGTCGATTACCTGTCGGGCCGGTGCGACGGTTGTCCCGTATTCCGGCTCGCCGATCATGTCGACGACTTGGCTTCGAGTGAACGACCAATCCTGCAGTGCGTCATGGAACGGAGGTTCGACACTTGGATCGAGATCGCCGTGGTAGTACAGAAGATAGGCGCGGTTCAGATCCCGACGTTGCGCGGAGGCGTCGAGTTCTCTGACGAAATCCAGTGCGCCGTCTAGGCTGCCGCAATGGCACAGGGCCCACATCAGGCTGTTCCGGAGAAACGGATCCTGTTCGTCGGCCATGAGTTCGGTCAAGTGTCCAATCCCGGCGTCGGTGCCTCGGGAGATGATGTAGGCGACCAGGTTGCATACGGTCAGGCGGACATTGCCGACATAGCCCGACTGCTGGACATGGTTGTACAGGTCAACGAGGACGGTGCCGGAGGTGCTGCTTTTCGTGCGCAGCTGTTCGGTCAGGAAGTGGCGCACACGTCGCGGCAGATCGAATTGGAGGCGCATGGCCATCTCGTGGTGATCGAGTTGCTCTCCCGCGCAGAGGGCGTCCCTCACCGAGTCCGCAAGCAAGTACTCGAAGAAGGAGTAGTGGACGAACTGGCTATATTCCTTCCCTGCGGTGGAAAAGTCCAAGACGAACGACAGTGATCGTCTCAGTGTTTCGGGGGAGGTGCCCGGCATAGACTTGAGAAGTATTTTTTCGAGAGCGGTGTAATTGATTTGGTCATCGATTAGCAGCCGCTTCTCGAATGACATTCTGGCGGCGAGACGCCAGATGTCGAGAACGCTGGTTTTCGATACCTCAGCGATGAGGGTGGTCTGGCATGCTGACGACAGTCGGTCGAGATACAGGTCGTACAGGCTTGAGGGGCCCGTGACCAGGTCGGCCGATTCAGTGCCGACATAGGTAAGCATCCTCGCGAACAGCGGGCGGCGAACCAGACCCCGGAACACGTCTGACTCGCGCACCGTGTGAAGGATATCGGTGGTCTCCAGAAGGCTCGCGCCCACCAGCTTCCGCACGTATTGGGTGAATTCGTCTTCCACCGACCATTCTTTGATGGAGTACATCTGGTCGAAGATGGTCGTGGGAATCCACCGGACCAACACCTCTTCGTATTCGCGGCGGCGGCACGTGACGACCACTGCGAATACTCGCACCAGAGTCTTGATCAGGTCGGCGGCGAGGCTCGCTTCCTCGGCGTCGGTAGTGAGCTCGTCGATGCCGTCGATGATGAACAGGATCGATGAGGACGCAGAATCGGGTATGGTCTCATCAAGTCCGTGGCGTTCGCCGAAGGTGCGAACATCAGAGGCGCGGAGAATGACAGGGAGCATCCCGGCGTCGCGCGCGGCCAACGCGAGTTCGTAGACAGCGACGCTCTTCCCGGCCCCGGGCTCACCGAGCAGGATGGTCGATCGCTGGTCGACGCTGAACCGGCGCGCGGTGTCGCGCAAGTACTCGTAGTCTCCGATGTTGCGCCTCTGGTATAGGCTAATCCGTACCGGAACGTTCACCGACTGGCTGATCAGCTCACCGATTGTCAGATCGAGAGGGTAGGCGGTCCGGCGCCGCCCAAAGGACTCGACGCTCGATCGGCTGAGTCGTTCCCATCGGGACGGATGCCGGTCCTCGTCGTCAAAGGTAGCCGGTGTCAGGGTGTGGCCCTGTCGGCGACGCAGCGCCACCGTGGCCGAAGACGCACCGACGGGCAGGAGCGCGGAGTCCATCTGCCATTGGCCTGCCCGGGGGACCCACACACGCGGCCAGATCTGCAGGGTGGGGCCATGGCGGATGTCGCGACTGATGGTGGCGATGGAGTAGCTATAGCTTTCGGCCGCGATCCAGTTGCCGCCGCGGCGCATATAGCCGACACCCGCACCTATGGAGACCATGCCGTCGTCTCGCAGAATCTGGTGTCTTCCGGTGCGCAGGATGTGGAGATGGCCGTAGAGATGGATGTCGAATAGATCGTTCACCAATGGTTCAAGTTCGTCGCCGTCGGAGAGCCACGACAGCGGGTGATGCGACAACAGGACGCGGACGGTGTTCCTTTCGGCAGGTGCGTAGGCGGGGCGGAGCTGGCGGTGCCCGAGTTGGAGGCGACCTTCGTCGGTGTCGTCGTTACAGAGCAGCGCGGTATTGGTTCCGATGAACTGGACAGTGAGCTCGCCAGTCGTGATGGTCCGCTCCCAGCCGTCGAGTGAGCCCTCGGTCGTGATGCCCTCGTCGAGTTCTTTGAGTTCGTGTAGGAGAGCGGTGTATCCGCTCAGTCGCTCACCCAGGAGCAGGCGATCGTCGCCGCGGGCGAGTAGGTCGTCGATCGACTCCTCACCGCGGCGGGCGGCTTCGATCATCCGATGTGCCGCCCGGTCTTCGCTGGTGGTGCGTTGAATATCGTGGTTTCCGGGGACCACGAGGATGACCGAGACGGTGCCGATTGCACTGACCACGTGCCGAATGAAGTCGCTGGCCTCGGCGAACTCTGAATCGGATACAGCTCCTCCAGTCGCGGCGATATCGCCGGTCAGGACCAGGACACTGGGGGATGGCGCACCGTATTCGGCACGGTGTCGGATGTCGGTGAGCATTCGTTCGCAGATCATGCGGCGATGCTCCCGGTCGGCCGCTTTCTGGTCGCCGAAATGCAGGTCCGAGATGTGGATCCAGGACAGTCGCGGAGGGAAGTCACTCGTCATAGGTCCAGCTCTGGGTGCGTTGGCGAACCTGGTCACTGAAGAAGAGCTGAACCAGCAGGTCGCGAACCTCCATGCCCGCCGGGGTGAGCCACAACCAGCGGTCGTCACCGTCGACGAGACCTCGTTCGAGGAGACCGTGCAGCGTCTGGCCGAAGTGTGCGGTCACGTCCTCGCCGAACATGTTCCGGTACCGGGATCTGTCCAGGCTGTGGATTCCGAGGATGACCGCTTTGCGGCGTCGTTCGTCTTCGGTCATCGGTATTCCGTTGGGTGTGTTGAGCCACCCGAACGACGGGGAGTCCATGTAGAGCGCGAGCGTCTTGTTCCTCGCGTTCACGCTGTATCCGTTCCGTAAGTCGATGTGTTTGAAGTAGCTGCGTGCTCCTGCTCCGAGACCGATCAGCGTGCCCATGCTCCAGTGGTATTCCTTCTGGAGGTAGCCGCCTTCGCCCTGCTTCCACCGCACGTGGGTTTCACGCTCGTATCCATTGTCGGTCAGCATCGAGTGTGCGGTGCGGAACATTTCGCGCATGACGGAGCCGTGTGGCCTGGTGTAGGACAGCCGGTCGAATCCGGTGTTGGGTCGTTGGGTCCACGCGTAGGCGCAGATGGTTTCGGGCGCATGATCGATGGCCATCTGTACCGATTTCTCCCACGCCGGCATTGACTCGCCGGGCAGTCCGAAGATGAGATCCACGCATACATTGCGGAAGCCAGCGGCTACAGCGGCCTCAACCATGTTGTGCTGATGTTCGATGGAGTAGTTGCGCCCGATCATCCGCAGACCGGTGGCAGATGTCGTCTGTAAGCCCATAGATACTCGCTCGAAGCCCACGTCTCTCAACGCCCGAAGATAGTCCGCTGTAACCGTTTCCGGCGAGACCTCGATCGCCAGTTCCTCGGTGCGATCGGCGCCAAGGTGCTTGCGGAGCGACGTTAGAACCCGCTCAAGTTGCTCGATCGACAGGATGGAGGGAGTTCCTCCGCCGAAGTAGATCGTCGGCCAATTGTTGGTGGCTGACAACAGTCCGGCGTCGGCGTATGCGCTGATCTCGACGTCAAGTCGGCGAATGTACTCATCGACTGCGTCGTCGTGGCGATGGGCGGTGGTGTAAAGATTGCAGAAACGACAGATCTGTCGGCAGAAGGGGATATGGATATAGATGTTGACGGGTTCGTTGGGCGGTAGCGAGGTCGAGACCTCACTGATCAGCTGGTCGGGCGCAAGGTCGAGGTCTCTGTAGGCCTGACGAGGCGGATACATGTAAACGTAGTCGGCGTAAGAATTATTTACAATCGCTTTGTCCAGGTCCGTGAGACAAGCGGCTTCGAGCATCATGGGAGGTCCTCGCATAAATATTCAGCTGATCGAAATGACGTTCTGGTCGACCTTGGCGATGAAATTCTTGGTGTTCTCGGACAAGTGGGCGGTCATTGCTGACAGCTCGGGCATGCTCCAGTACCGGATATCGTCGAATTTAGCTGGCTCGCCAATTTTAGGAACGTATCCGTTCGTACGCGCCAGATACCATGTGTAGGAGATCGTATAGCCGTCTTCGCGGAAGGATTCTGTGCCGAGTTCGCGGACGATGTCGACGGTGATACCGAGTTCTTCATAGGCTTCGCGGGAAGCTGCGGTGGCCGCATCCTCGGAAGGCTCAATCTTACCTCCTGGGATTTCCCATTGTGTACGATTGCTAGTATTTCTGTGGAGGAGAAGTATCCGGCCTTCTCCATCGGGTATTATCACTCCTGACAATTCCATGGGCGAACGGCCTCCTTGTTCATTCAAATTTGGTTTGGTTGTTGATGTTCGACCGCGAGTAGGTTTCGGGCCTCGGCTAACACGATCGTGTGCGCTGCTTGAATTCCTTGCATGACGTGCCGCATTCCCGTGCCAAATGTGTACCGACTAATGTCAACGGTGACGTCGATTTTTCGCAACTCATTCAGCCGGTCGTAGTCGGCTTCCATCTCATATAGCGACGAGAATTGTTGCATGGTCGACCGATCCTTTTCCTCCACCAGTGCCGTAGCCTGACCCACGTTCATAATCGGCTTTGTTCCCTGAGAGACCAGGCATTTCAGGGCGCGGGACTGCACGTCCGATCGCAGGTAGATGATGGCAACCGCCTCACTGATCGACGGATATTTTTGAGCTAGAAACGGCAGGCTCCACGAGTCGAACACAGTGGGCTGAGTTCCACCGGCGATACTCATGAGGCGATTGTCGACTGCTGCGTCGGAGCGTTCGTCCCTACGCCGTGCATTCAGCGTTGATGCGTCTGCGATCCAAATATCGTTGCGACCCGAGTTTCGGTAATTTAGTTCATGATAAAGTAGGCTCGACGCAGACAGATAGGACATCGACAGTTGCTGCGCAAGTAGGGTTGCGTGTGTGGTCTTGCCTGCTGCGGAATAGCCGGTGACGCAAAGGTGTCGAGGATTGTGCTGGCGGGATGCACTACTGTTCGGCGGTGGATTGGTATGCATGGCTAACGATCTCGTTGTTGAACTGCATACCGAGACTGCCGAGCTTCTGGTCTGCTTGAGCACCGGTTCGTGTGCTCGCCTCTGGGGCACGTGACTGATGCCAGCATGGATGCATAATGCCTTAGTCTCGGGTCGGAGTCCACTTCATGGCGCCCTTGCTGATAGTTGTGTCCAAATAGTATCGACGAGACCGGTCTGCACGTTTTCCTTTTCGGAAGCCGTACTCCAGGATCCCTTTGTGATGCTTTGGTTTGTCGGTTCCGCTGACGGCGGATCGAGGTCGAGGTGGCTGCGTGGCTTGTGCCCGATCGATAAGGTTGTCTCCGCGGCCAGCGAGCTAAGGTATGGCTGCCCAACCATCGGTTCGGCATCGACCACGTCGAGTTGTCTTCGCGCCCATGTGGCCAGTATCGACTTGCTGGTTAGGCCGCGTCTGGCACAGTACAGAGCGCACACGAGCGTCCGGTCATCTGTGAATGCTCTTGTTTCTGAGTTCATACGTACGCGGGTTGGTCGGATCCGATGGCACGCTGACGTATTGGCCGCACACAAGATCGGGCGCGCCCATGATCTCGATGATGGAACCACCTCGAAACGCCCGCCGGTCGAATCGGACACCGAGCGTCCCAGTAATGACCGGAGGGCTGGACGGGCCGCGCTATTCGAAGTGATATGAGGTTCGGCTGAGGTGAGTGCAAGGAGCCTGAATCGGCTGAAATATCAGTACGAGAATGTATCGCCGAGTGAGTACGAGAGTTGAGGTGTGCATGCGGTGCAGTCCGTACTGGCAGGATAGGGCTACTCGGGCTGCTTGTCGATATCGGGTGCGGACGGAATCGTTTCGGCAACAGGACTGTGGATGCCCGCTCACGTCGGGTTTGACCACGGCAGCATCACAGCAGTCGACAGGCGCGGCTTTCACCGAGCGCGGTGTGCAAAAGCGCGGGTGCGCGCTCGGTGCCAAGACGTCCGAGCCGCAGATGTCCCTAGGGCACGCGGCCCGCGTATCGGTGCTCGAGCGCTCGGCGCAAGGAGACGCAGCGTGGGCGATCATTTGACCTGTTCGATTGTCTCCGTCGACCCTCAGATCGTTCATGGACGATCGCCGCCGAACCTCGCCTGCAATCATTGAAGACGAGGACCTGATCGATTCGACACGAACCCTCTTCATAGCCCCTGTCGGGGCTGAGCAAGCGGCAATCACGAACCGGTCAGCCTTAGTCCGACAAGACATCTCTGGGAAGGATCCGCCCGATGAGCCATACCGATGGTCCGTCGCCTTTCGATTCGGCACCGACTGCTGAGGAGTCGCGGTCCCCCGAGCAGGTGGCCTGGGCCAAACTGAGGCACCTGGCCGCGCACGGCACGGGCCTGCCCGCTCCGACCTTCGACGAACTGGGCATCGTTTGGGTCCACGACGTGTGCGAACGATTGGGGAGGTACCGGCGTGCCGACTTCGAGCCCGACATCACGGTGGACGTGGCCAAATCGCAGTGGCGCGAAACTTGTGCACTGGCAGGGTCGATTGCCGAGACACTGATGCTGGGAGCCGCGGCGGCCGTGGAGATCATGTGGCACGACAACGCCATGCGCGGGGGCAAGGAGCCACTCGGAATGGGGTTGGGGCAAAGGTTCTTTGCCGATGCCCTAATCGAGACCACGGTCGCTGCCGCGCATCGCCTCATCAACCTCGTCGCTCGCGTCATGCGCACCGACGCCGATACCTGTGCCCGCATGGGTGGGCATGGGCAACTCAAGGAGTTGGGGCCGGGCTACGTTCCATTCGAAACCATCGCCGAACGTGCCTGGCCGCCGCTGAACAAGACGAAGGTGGACGCGCTGCGCACAGTCGCAGACCCAGCGAGTACCTCTATCCATGCGATGCTCAATCACCTCGACGCTCTCGTCTTGTCACCGGAGTGGGAGCTGGCCTTTATGCATCGAGCTGCCAACTTTCACCGCCTGCGCCTTGAGCATCCCTACGTTGCCGGAGTCGACCCTGGGACCGGTCGCGTCCGGAATATCCTCGACCACGAGGGCAAGATCATCGGCCGTTCGTTTCATTCACGCCCAGCTCCCTACACCGCCGCTGAGGGGTTGGACACCCAGGTAGTCACCGACGCTCGCGCGTTCTATGACGCCACCGCACACGCCGCGGGCAAGGTAATCACCACCATCGTGGACGGCTTGCACGATCTCACAGGCAACGTCAGCATCGTCGCTACTCCAACGAGTTACGAGGTGCGCTATCAGTAGTCGAGTTGGGCAACCGAACCCTCCTGCCCACAGCTGAGGCTGTTAGCAAAACGTACGAATTGGGTTGCGTGGCGAGGGTTTCATTGAGTGTCGCAGGTACCGGTGATCGGCAGGACACACGAAACATGGGCAACTGCAAAACGCCTGGTCATAGTGGGTGCGTATCCGGTCTGACGATTTGCGGTGCGTCCGCACGGATCGGTTCACCGTTCCCATGTTCGTCGTGCCCACGGCGGGGCACATCGAACATGGGAACGGGGACGACCTGCGGTTTTCGGGTGGTCGGTTGGTGATCGAAGTCGACTACCAACTGTAGGCCGGACACAACCCGAATCGGAGAAATCATCACCGATAAAGTCGTGTGGCGGCTACGGCCATGCAAGTCGTCGACGCAGCCATTCTCCCGACACTTGCGCCGAACATGCTTGGTGACGGCGCAGTTTCGGCGAATGTGGAGGTGGGGGCATCCGGCTGTTGTGCGCCCCGTAGCCGACCAGTGCACAGAGAAAGGCATCGACGGCGGCGGAGTCGGTTGTGCGGGTCACCGGATGGGCTGCAAGGATCGGGTCGGGGTCGATCCCGCTGGCGGCGATCGAGGGTGCCAGCGAGACGAGTTCGAGCCAGGCGGCGCCGACGCAGGGCCAGGCCCAGTCGATCACCACGACTGTGCCGTCGGGACGAAGGAGCATGTTGTCGGGCCGCAGATCTGTATGCAGCAGGGTTGTACCGTCGGTGGCTTCGGGCCAGGTCGATTCCAACTCGGCCAGCCGATCCAGATTGCGCAGCGACCAACTGTCCAAGTCGACGGGCGGGCCGTGCTCGGCGAAGTGCCGCCAGCAGTTCAGCACCGGCCCATAGCTGTCGGCCATCGCGGGCACATCGCAGATCGGGCTGGGCGTCAGCACGTTCGCCAACTGCTCCACCGCCGTGAGCACCGCATCCAGCTCGGCCGGCTTATCGAGACGCGGATGGCAGCCGGCGACGTCGTCGAACACCATGACGAACCACCCGGCGAGCTCGGCGGTGAACTGGACCGCCGGTGTCGGGACCGTGGGCGGTAGCCGCGCTGCGGTGCGTGCCTCGGTCTGGTACATCCCACACAGTTTGTCATCACAATTGATCACCTTGGCGAAAGCTCTGCGGCCGTCGTTCAACAGCAGCCGCACGGCCGCGCCGTGGCTGTACCCGCCCGTCTGCGTGACCGCCGACCGCACCGGCGCGCCGAGGCGGGCCTCGATCCCGGCGCATACCGGCTGCGGCAACTCATGCCACTCGATCCGACTCGCGGTGCCTTCACTACCGGACATTGCACGATCATCTGTTGGAGCGCCGCGGACCTCCAGTCATTTATTCGAGGCAGGCGCCTGGACTATGTCCGGGGCCTGCCGGTTTCGCGAGGGGCGCTCGCCCTGAACACCGGCAGAGGCAGCTTGGTCCCGACGGACGACAATTGACTCGTGAGTACATGGGTAACTCCATGTACTCACATCGCACTAGCCTGCGATTGGCATCGTTGTCAAGAGCGGACCGCATTGGTGGTAGAGGGTTTCATTGGGTCGCTGAGCTGCGGATACTTCGATGACTTCATTCCGACGTCACATCGATTGCCAGCGTTGGCGAGTGCGAGCCTCGTTGGTTGACGTCAGCCACTAAATGGCGGGTTTGATGACAAGTAGCGACCGCTGACCAGCAACCACGCCAGGCACGTGCGATTCCCAGCTTTAGATCGCGGTTCCGGTCAGTGGATTGCGGTGATGGTGTCTCGGAATTTGTCGGTAGTGGGTCCGCGGCTCAGCCGCACCGGCAGGCATGCCTCAGACCGGAACTTCAAAGCGTCTCACCGCTGGAACCGGCGGACGGCGATCCATGTGAATGAGTTCGAGCGATGGTCTTCGAGGACACCGAGTTCTTGAGCATACTTGCCGGACACCCGTCGGAGGCGGAAAGTGGCGGCGGAGGCCTTGGTTGCTCGGCAACTCCTGGATGCTGTCTGATCGAACGAGGCAAGATGAGGGGCTATGAGCGGCGCAGTTCTCTATGACGGCTACTGCGGTGAGCCTATCGCGTGGGCACGGGTCGGCGAGCCTGTCATCGGGCATGAGTGGACTGAGCACGGAAGAGTAGCGATTACCGGGCGTCTGGGCCCGGCTGACGCGGCACAGAAGTACGGCCCGGTCACAGAGGTGGTGCTCGGCCGGAACGGCGGCTTCAAGTCGGTCACTTACGGTGCCACGAAGTTCATCTCCAGGTTCGTGGACCCACGGGGTACCGGGTTGTATGACGACGCCGTTGTCCTTGTGGACGACCCCGCCAGGGAGAACTACGAGTGCCCGGACTGTGGGGCTGCGCCCGGTGCGCAATGCGTGAACAAGAAGGGACAATCCTGTGCGACACACAGGAAGCGGTCCAACGGCCGCAGCCGCTGGGAGATTGAGCGAACGCAAGAAGCAGAACGGGTAGCCCAGGAGGAAGCCCGAGCCACCGAGCAGTGGAAACGCGATATGGCCACGCCGCCCGCCGTCGGCGCAATCATAGAGATCAAGCGATGGAAGCCGGTCGAGCCCCCGGCATGGGAGCGGGTTCCCGATGTCCCCGAACGTGTCACTGTTGAGCGAACTTATGCCAACCGTACGGTTGGTGGCACTGCTGAGAGCGGCGCTCGAGTGTTTCTGGCACGCAACGAGGTTACCGGTGATTGGTCCATAATCTGTGGTCAGCCGACATCGATGCGCTTGCCGTGCAGGAACGGCGTCGCCGGGGTGCAGTGTCGGACTCGCCACAAGGTAGGACTGCGTCTACGCGAGGACACACCGTGGGATCGAAGCGTCGATTACGCATAGCGACGCGGGAACATGGAGACGGGAACCTACACCTGCGCTCCGCCGTCATACCTGGTGAAACATTCGATCGCCGCCGAGGAGTCCGTCGTCCAGGTGAAGTGTTGTTTCACTGCACGTGACTGCCGGCCGCCGCTCGGGCACGCCGCCTGGCATGAGTGGCGCATGCAGTGGCGTGAGGTCGCCAGCCAGTTCCCCGACGGTGTGGAACACGTCCGCAAGGCGGTGACCATCCAAGGAGGCGCCGGCGGTGATGCACTCGTCGATGTTCGTCACCGAGCCCATTCTCATCGGACTCCTACGGATCGCACCACCGCGGCGCAGTCCCTACTGCGTGTCCCCGTACGGCTCCGTCGTCTTCCACCAGTGACCCAGCCGGAAGTGCAGCGCTCCAGTGAAGACAACCGATCCCGGCCAGGGAATAGCGACGAGGAGAAGCGCATCGCTCAGCAACTGCCCTCGATGAGTAGCAGGTAGGTCGCCTCGAATGCGCCACACATTCAGCGAGAATCGCCGGTACCGGCACTGGGCAGGACACGCGCATGGGTGACTGGGAAACGCTTGTTCATCGTGGGTACCTATCCCATCTGAGGGACTGATCAGTACGACACCGTGTGGTTGAGCGAGCGGTGTCGGACGGGGTGTTGCGTTGTATTACGCAGCGGGATTGACACCCCTGGAGGTGATCGCTACGGTCCAGCCATGACTGATGGGGGAGCTTCAGCCTCCGGCGCAGGCATTTCGGTTGTGCCAGAGGAGGTTAGAGAGGTTGGGCAATACACCTACGAGCTAGCGGAATCCTTGCAGTCCGCCCTGCGGTCCGTAGCTGAGGACGTCGCGGCTTTGCTCGACGGGGGCTGGTCTGGCGGCGCAGCGACCGACTTCTCCGCAGGGTGGTCCGAGGTCCGCGATGGGGGAGGTCAGATCATCACGGCGTTGAGGGAGATGGCTGAAAAGCTTGGTGTTTCCGCCCAAACCTACGAAAGCCGCGACGGGACCAACGCATCAGCGTTGAACACCTCGGCATCCAGCCTGGAGCTTCCGTGAGCGAGTTCACCGTCGATGTCGACCAACTGGACCAGATCGTCGCCAGGTTGTCCGGCCTGGCCGGATTCATCAGTGATCACCTCGACGACATCGACGACAAGGTAGCGGGACTCACCGGTACCGGTTGGGAAAGTGTCGCAGGCCGGGCCTATTTCGAAGCGCATACGAAATGGGTCACAGCCGCGCGGGAGTTCGCGGAGGGTGTCCGTGACATGAGCGACGCCGCCCGCAAGGCGCACGCGAAGTACGTCAACGCTGCCGAGGTCAACAAGCAGATGCTCAACGGCGGATAACGCCCATGGGATGGACCATCGATTCCGGCATCTACTTCGATGCGGCGAAGAAATGCCAGCTGCTCGCCAGCGACATCTCTCTCGCGTTGGGTCCGTTGCTGTCCACGTTGGTCCACGAGTGCGGCGGAATGGCAGGCAACCACGAGAAGTGCCAGGCATGGATCACCGCCTACGACCAGTACGCCAGCGAGATAGTTCAACTGACAGCGGCCCTGGCGAACGCACTGCAGCGATACGGCGATGTGCTTGCCGCCACCGGCTACAACTGGTGGCAGGCTAACCGCTCCACCGCCAGCGGCACCGAACCGACACGTCCAACCGAGTCCCAACTGCTGTACGACACCGGGATGGACCTCCCCGCTACCGCTAAGGGGGACAACGGATCCGGCATCGACAGCCCGATCACGGGCCTACTGGAGAAAGTCGGCAAGATCCCCAACGGGGACGTCACCAAGTTGCACACTGCCGCAGAGGCGTGGAAAACGTTCTCCGAGCACACGAACATCACCGGGGCCGCAGAGCGCATCAAGGGCATCAATGCCAAGTTCGCCGGCAGCACCGACCCGAACATCATCGCGATCGAAGAGAAACTGTCAACGCTGCAGAAAGCCGCGGAACTGTTGGCTCAGGCGGCGAAAGCGTTATACGGGCCGGTCCAGGGACACTACGACGCTCTCGACAAAATGCGCTCCGACATCCAGAAAGCTGTCTCCGACGCCAACAAGGATCTCGCCGCATCGATAGCTGTCACGATCGCGGTCGTCGGGGTCCTAGCCCTCGTAACTGGCGGTGTAGCCGCTGGGCCTGCCGCCGCGGGTGGCGCTGCGGTGACCACAGAAGTCGTCACGGCGGCGGCAGCGGTTATCCGCACTGCTGTTCATGCCAGTGACCTCATCCACATCTACGAGGCGGTCACCTCCGTTGGTTCCGCCGGCGCGGGCGTGTTCTCGGCCATCCCCGACCTCTCTCAGGGCGGCACCAAAGCCGCTCTCGACGGCATCGCGGCAATGACCGTCAAGCTGACCGACGGCGGCAGTGGCGGGAACCAGTGGGACAAGGTGGAGGGGGCGAAGCCCGACCCGGCGAAGATTAATATTTCTCAGAAACGACGGATCCATATCCTCGACGGCGACGGGAGTGACGACATCAACGGTGGTGGGCACGCGCCCGGGACTGGAATGCCCAACAAGACCGAGTTCCCCGACACCGATGACTGGGAAGACGACAAAATCATCGACCGAATAGTCGACGTCGCGAAGAACCCGGACCAGCCGCCAGTCCTCCAGGACAACGGCAACTGGAAAGTCAACGGCACCCGCAACGGCGTCCAAATCGAAGTCATCGTCGCTCCCGACGGTTCAGTCGTGACCGGCTACCCCATCGGCGGCGAGGGTGTAGTCAGGAACGACGCGAATGGTGACCCGATCAAATAGGCTAGGAGAGCGATGAATCCGGACAGGGCGGCACGAGAAGCGCGAAAGCGTCAGCGAGACCCGCAAGCCATCGAAGCCCGTAACCGTCGGCTGAACAAGATGAGCAAGGACTCGCGAGACCTTCTCGAAAGCGTCGCCGACCGCCTGCCTCCCGACTTGGTCGAAAGCTACCGGACCTACAGCGACGTTGGTGAGTGGGCGATGCTCGTCGACGTGCTGTGCGCCAGTCTGATCAAGCGCCGGATCCCGGTCACTGAAGCGGAACGCGATGCCGTGGCGAACGTGCTCGGCCAGTTCAATCCCCCAGTGGAGGGATATCGCTACCTCAGCGACCCCCAAGGTGTGCTGTCTGAGCTCAACGTGGTCACCCGTAGGTCCTCGTGATTCGATCGGGGACGGACGGCGGAGTCATGCACGGCGGCGGCGCGGTTCCGACTTCCACCTCCGGTAGCGGTTTGTTGGTCGGGGTAGCTGCCGGTACCGCGCCGCAGCAAGTCGGGAGTTCGACTCCTAAGAGGCTCCCGGGTCAATGGTGGGTGGGGTAGTACATCAGCCCGGCTGGATGCTGCTTGTCATGTGCCTATTGATTTCGCTGCCGCTTACCGATCGGCTGCCGCGGTAAGCGACGCGGACAGGAAGACTGGCCTGCCCCTTGTAGTTCGGTCCCCGGGCCAATCAATGGGTCCCGCCAGGGGCGCTCGGCAGGGGTGCCCGCCGTCGGCCACGCCAATGAATGGCTTATCCGTTCGGAAGTCGAGACGGGTCACAGTGTAGTGGTCTTGTGATGAATGCGATCGTCGCGGTGTCAGGTCCAGTGGAAGTCGCAGGTACCGGTACTCGGCAGGACACGCGAAACATGGACAACTGAAAAATGCCTGGTCATCGTGGGTACGTATCCCGTCTGAGGGATCGCGGTGCCCTGTGGGCGGTGGTCGATCGGCCCCAAATCTAGGGCTGGGGCATGCGAACATGGGAACGGAACGACCTGCGGTTTTCGGGTGGGCGGCTGGTTTTCGAAGCGGTACCAGCTGTAGTGGCGTGTGGCGCCCCTTGATCTGCTGGGTGTGGGCCGGTACGACCAATACCACTGACGCGCCCGTCATCGACGGCCTCCGCACCTATCCGCTCGTTCTGCCGGGCTTCCTGCGCGGAGAGGTGATGCGTGCGTCGAGTCGCCGTGATGGTCGAGGCGGAACACGTCCGGGTCGTCACGGACTGATGCCCACGGCGACAGCTGCCAGATCGTGTGGCAACAACCGCCACGCACATCCGGCCACCAGCACATCGCGCTCGTACGCCAGGATGCGGTCCCTGTCGGGTCAGGCCGGGCGATTTGCCGGCGGCCGGATTTTCGAAGAGCGCTGACACGATCGCTTGGGCGTCGGCTGCATAGCCCTCGAGGCGCGCCGAGGCACCGCTTGATGGTTTTGTTCTGGCGATCAGCAGTACCGCTTCATTTCCGTATCGCCACCACATCATCACAGGTAAGCCCTCGTTTTCTTCGGGCTTTCTTGTCTGTGGCGTATTCGGGGGGTTGGGGGTATTTCCGCGTGAGGGCACCGGAGTGGTGCCCTCACAGCACTTGCGATGCACCGTCGTTATCCGGAACTCGAGAAGACGGAGGCTTCCATGAGCACAGCAGCTATCGCTATCGAGGCCATTACCACGGTGGCGGGTACCGGCACCGAGGGCTACAACGGCGACAACCAGCCCGCCATCGACGCCGACCTTGACTACCCGGAGGGTGTGGCGGTGGACGGGTCGGGCAACCTCTACATCGCCGAACGCTATAACCATCGGGTGCGGAAGGTTGATCATGCCACCGGGGTCATCACCACGGTGGCGGGTACCGGCACCGCGGGCTACAACGGCGACAACCAGCCCGCCGTCGACGCCGAACTCAACGTGCCGGAGGGTGTGGCGGTGGACGAGGCGGGCAACCTCTACATCGTCGACCGCGTCAACTATCGGGTGCGGAAGGTTGATCCAGCCGGGATCATCACCACGGTGGCGGGTACCGGCACCGAGGGCTACAACGGCGACGACCGGCCCGCCATCGACGCCTACCTTGACTACCCGGAGGGTGTGGCGGTGGACGGGGCGGGCGACCTCTACATCGCCGACCTCCGTAACCATCGGGTGCGGAAGGTGGATCATGGCACCGGGGTCATCACCACGGTGGCGGGTACAGGCAACGCGGGCTACAACGGCGACAACCAGCTCGCCATCGACGCCGAACTCCACTACCCGAACGGTGTGGCGGTGGACGGGGCGGGCAACCTCTACATCGCCGACAGCGGCAACCAGCGGGTGCGGAGGGTCGATCCAGCCGGGGGGATTACCACGGTGGCGGGTACCGGCACCGAGGGCTACAACGGCGACAACCAGGCCGCCATTAACGCCGACCTTGACTACCCGGAGGGTGTGGCGGTGGATGGGGCGGACGCGCGGCCCGAAGACGCGCAGCCTCTACATTTCCGACACCGGCAACCATCGGGTGCGGAGTGTGGAGGCTGTCGTTTTCTCGGTTGTTCAGGATGCCCCGGATCCGGTGGTGATGACGGCGGGGGTGACCACGCAACTCGAGTTCACGGTGTCGGCGAACACCACGGTTACCGCCGGTCAGACCATCACCCTCGATTTCCCGTCAGGCGTCGGTCTGGCGCCGAGCGGTGTCGTCCGCTACGTCTGCCCGGACGCTGGTATCGACACTCCGCTGCCGGTCACGGTCGGCGCGGACGGGTCGGTGAACGTTACCGCGCCGGAGATCACTGCCTCGACGGCATGCTTCTACGCCGCCGACGTGTGGGCCCCGGTCTTCATCGAGGGGGTCTTCGGGGGTGTCCTCGAGGGCGTCATCTCGATCGGCGGCACCACCGAGCCGATCCACTTTCGCGTGGCAGAGCCTGTCTTCACGGTCGTTCAGGATGCCCCGGATCCGGTGGTGATGACGGCGGAGGTGACCACGCAGCTGAAGTTCACGGTGTCGGCGAACTGCACGGTTCCTGCCGGTGAGACGATCACCCTGGGTTTCCCCTCCGGGGTGGGCTTGGCGCCGGGCGGTGCCGTCCGCTTTCACTGCCCGGACACTGGCACCGATACCCCACTGCCCGTTACGGTCGGCCCCGACGGGTCCATCTTCGTCACCGCCAGCGAGATCACTGCCTCGACGATTTGCTTCTACTCCGTAGATGTTCAGGCCCCGGTTTTCATCGAGGATGTCCCCGAGGGCAGCATCTCCATCGGCGGCACGACCCAACCGATCCACTTCCGCGTGGAAGAGCCTGTCTTCACCGTGGTTCAGGACCCACCGGATCCGGTGGTGATGACCGGAGGGGTGACCACGCAGCTGAAGTTCACGGTGTCGGCGAACTGCACGGTTCCTGCCGGTCGAACCATCACCCTGGGTTTCCCCTCCTGGGTGGGCTTGGCGCCGGGCGGTGCCGTCCGCTTTCACTGCCCGGACACCGGCACCGATACCCCACTGCCGGTCACCACCGGCCCCGACGGGTCCGTCATCGTCACCGCCAGCGAGATCACTACCTCGACGACATGCTTCTACACCGCCGACGTTCAGGCCCCGGCGATCCCCGGGGGCACCGTTTCCATCGGCGGCACCAGCCAGCCGATCCACTTCAGTATCGAAGGGGTGCCCGCACAGACACGCGCAGTACACCGTCGTTATGCGGAACGTGATGAGTGGGAGGCTTCCAAGAGCACAGCACCTACCGCTTTCGGGCTCATCACCACGGTGGCGGGTACCGGCACGCCGGACTACAACGGCGACAACCAGCCCGCCATCAACGCCGACCTCAACGCCCCGGACGATGTGGCGGTGGACGGGGCGGGCAACCTCTACATCGCCGACCTCTACAACCAGCGGGTGCGGAGGGTCGATCATGCCACCGGGGTCATCACCACGGTGGCGGGTACCGGCACCGGCGGCTACAACGGCGACAACCAGCCCGCCATCGACGCCGAACTCAACCAACCGTGCAGTGTGGCGGTGGACGGGGCGGGCAACCTCTATATCGCCGACCTCCACAACCAGCGGGTGCGGAGGGTCGATCCAGCCGGGATCATCACCACGGTGGCGGGTACCGGCACCGGCGGCTACAACGGCGACAACCAGCCCGCCATCGACGCCGAACTTGACGCCCCGAACGGTGTGGTGGTGGACGGGGCGGGCAACCTCTACATCGCCGATGTCGACAACCAGCGGGTGCGGAGGGTCGATCATGTCACCGGGGTCATAACCACGGTGGCGGGTACCGGCACCGAGGGCTACAACGGCGACAACCGGCCCGCCATCGACGCCGACCTCAACCAACCGTGCAGTGTGGCGGTGGACGGGGCGGGCAACCTCTACATCGCCGACCTCCACAACGAGCGGGTGCCGGCGGGTGAATCCTGCCGGGGTCATCACCACGGTGGGGGGTACCGGCGCCCACGGCTACAACGGCGACAACCAGCCCGCCATCGACGCCGACCTCAGCTACCCGGTCGGGGTGGCGGTGGACGGATCGGGCAACCTCTACATCGCCGACCTCTACAACCAGCGGGTGCGGAGGGTCGATCATGCCACCGGGGTCATCACCACGGTGGCGGGTACCGGCACCGACGGCTACGACGGCGACAACCAGCCCGCCATCGACGTCGACCTTGACTACCCGGGCGGTGTGGCAGTGGATGGGTCGGGCAACCTCTACATCGCCGACACCGGCAACAAGCGGGTGCGTCGGGTGGAGGCTGTCGTCTTCTCGGTTGTTCAAGATCCACCGGATCCGGTGGTGATGACGGCGGGGGTGACCACGCAACTCGAGTTCACGGTGTCGGCGAACACCACGGTTACCGCCGGTCAGACCATCACCCTCGGTTTCCCTTCGGGGGTGGGTTTGGCGCCGGGCGGTGTCGTTCGCTATCGCTGCCCCGACACCGGTGTCGACACTCCGCTGCCGGTCACGGTCGGCGCGGACGGGTCGGTGAGCGTCACCGCGCCGGAGATCACCGCCTCGACGGCATGCTTCTACACCGCCGACGTCCAGGCCTCGACCATCCCCGAGGGCACCGTCTCCATCGGCGGCACCACCCAGCCGATCCATTTCCGCATCAACCTGTAGACACATCTGGTGTAAGCGGTGCGGGGTCCGGACGGGTGGATCACGATCATCGGGTCCGCCCGGCCGGGCAACGTCGTGAACACGACGAGCAATCCGGGTTCGGGCTGGTACGACATCGAGAGCGGTCGCGTCTATGCCGCGACCGATGGATACGTCACCCTGAAGACCGGACGCCTCATCAATGGCCAGGCCGCAGTCAGGCCCTCAACTCCTTCCGGGCAGGCGTCGACTTTCGGCGTGCACGATTCGCCTCGCCGCCGAGAATCAGCAGATGCGAGGTAGTAATCGGTGAGTCTGAGCGGCACTGGCCGGACAACTGGGTGGAGCTGACGGCGGAGGAGATCTGCGGATTCATCGATTCTTGGCCTGTGGACCGGGCTGCAATCGTTGAGAAGGCGCATGCTGCGAAGATTCGGGCTCAGTGGGAATCCCTGTCCTGACCGGTTCGTCGCCAGCATCTCCGCACACAATTGAATCACAAGCTAAGAGCACCTCATTTGCAAAATCTGCGTAGCAGACCGGGACTGCGTGGCAACGCGGTGGCGGTTTTAGTCAGAGTCGAAGGTGCCGGTAGTCGGCAGGCCACGTAGAACATTGGCAACTGGAGAACGCCTGATCATCGTGGGGGAATATCCACTCCGTACGTTTGGCTGGACACCAGGGCCTGTGTTCCTATGTCCAGATACCAGCACGGGCGTGGGAAGGAAAGTGGAAGACGATGCGGAGAGATTTCGCGACAAGTTCGGGGCGCTGATGTCGGGATGACCCTGACTCTCGGACCGATCATGCAGAGCGCCGGCATCGACCCCGTAGACACGCAGGTGATTCGGCACGCCTATGTCAGGGAGCACCAAGACACCGGCATGCCGGGCATCCACGCAGACTCATCGGACGAAGAGATCCTCGCGTACACGAGCCAGCAGTCGACGAACCCCCGGATCTTCCCCGCCGTCCCGCCGCGCACTTGGATCGTGTTCATCCGCGAAGGCGGCGATCGGGCGCGCCTGTGGTCGGTGGTGGAGAACCGTGGCGAGGTCTCGAACGATGGCGCGCTCCGAACATTCGACCTGGTCGTCTCAGACCGCATGGCCGACCTCAGCAACCGGCTCGTCATCGGCTGGAGGTCGCCGCGTACCTGGAGACTCAACGGCCCCACGGCCGCCGGCTATCCGGTCACCGAGATCGCGGATGCGCAGCCGGTGCCCTTCCCAGGCTTCGACCGCCTCGTCCTCGACCACGCGCAGCTGCAGGCGGTGATGCGCGAGCACAGGTACGCCTCATGGCGCACTGCACTCTCATCGGTGGTGGGTGTCTACCTGGTCACGGACACCCGGGACGGCCGCCAGTATGTCGGCAAGGCCGACGGCACAGAGAGCATCCGGCAGCGCTGGAGCGCATACGCGGCCAACGGCCACGGTGGCAACGTCGAGCTGCGCGGCCTCGACCCGAACAGCTTTCGCTTCTCGATCCTGCGCGTCTTCGACCCCGCGACGCCCACCAGGGATATCGATGAAGCGGAGATCCACTTCAAGGTCGCCCTCGATACGCGCAGGCACGGTCTGAACCGAAACTGACGGCCTAGGTTGGGAGTGTCCGATTAAGTCTCTGACACTCCCGGGCGGTGTAGCTGCAACGGGTTTTGTGGCGGCGATTTCATAGATGTCAACGGAACGCCAATCCGGACCATCTGACGGCAGTTCAATCTGGACCACCTGGCCGGTTGGGTTGGTGGTTTCAGTCTTCAGTTGTGCCGGC
>NZ_JBSFNF010000019.1:0-160724 GCF_053586955.1 Nocardia sp. NPDC003726
CGCGTTTGCGTGGCCGCCGCGTACGCGACGAAGGAGCAAGCGGCGGTCGCGCAAACGCGAGCCATGAGAGGGCCGCGAACACGCAGCGCCGAAGGCGCTGCCAATCAGCACCGTGTGATGATGGACTGGTGAACTTTTGGCCAGCGCCCCATGTCGAGGTCCCCGTACACGCGACCGTGACCCTGCCCGGGTCGAAATCGATCACGAACCGGGCGCTCATCCTGGCCGCCCTTGCCGACGGTCCCTCCACCATCACCGGTGCGCTGCGCAGCCGGGACACGAACCTGATGATCGCCGCGCTGTGCGCGCTCGGCGTCGGCATCGAGGGTGAGGGCGACACGTTGACCGTCACTCCGGCCCCGCTGGGCGGCGGCACGGTCGACTGCGGGCTCGCGGGCACGGTGATGCGCTTCTTGCCGCCGGTCGCCGCCTTGGCGTCGGGCGATGTGGCCTTCGACGGTGACGAGCAGGCTCGGATCCGGCCGCTGCGCACCATCCTGGACGCGCTGCGCTCGCTCGGCGCGGATATCGACGGCGACGCCTTGCCGTTCACCGTGCACGGCACCGGCGCGCTGCGCGGCGGCACCGTGACGATCGACGCGTCCGGCTCGTCGCAGTTCGTCTCGGGTCTGCTGCTGTCGGCCGCGCGCTTCGACGAGGGCTTGGTGGTGCACCACGACGGCAAGGCGCTGCCGTCTATGCCGCACATCGAGATGACCGTGGAGATGCTGCGCCGCGCAGACGTGCGGGTGCAGGCGCCCGCGGACAGCTTCAAGGCGCAGACCTGGACCGTCGAGCACGGGCCGATCCGCGCGGTGGACTGGGAGGTGGAGCCGGACCTGTCCAACGCCACCCCGTTCCTGGCCGCGGCCGCGATCACGGGCGGAACGGTCAGCATCCCGCACTGGCCGCGGCTGACCACCCAGCCGGGTGACGTCATCCGCGAGATCCTGGTGCGCATGGGCGCGGAAGCGCGGATCTTCGACGGCGTGCTCACCGTGCACGGCCCCGACCGGCTCGCGGGCATCGATATCGACCTGCACGACGTGGGCGAGCTGACGCCCACCGTGGCGGCGCTGGCCGCGCTGGCCGACTCGCCGTCCGTGCTGCGCGGCATCTCCCATCTGCGTGGGCACGAGACCGACCGGCTGGCCGCGCTGTCCACCGAGATCAACCGCCTCGGCGGCAAGGTGACCGAGACCGAGGACGGACTGGAGATCGTGCCCGCCGACCTGCACGGCGGCAAATGGCATTCCTACGCCGACCACCGGATGGCCACGGCGGGAGCCATTCTCGGCCTTCGGGTGCCCGGCGTGGAGATCGAGGACATCGGGACCACGGCCAAGACCCTGCCGAATTTCGTCGCCTTGTGGGAGCAGATGCTCGAGCCCGCGCTATCCGACGAGGGAGCGGCGCACTGAACCGGGGACGACGATCAGCGGCCAGCTACGACGAATCCGACGTCCGGGTTCGTCCGGGGCGCAGTTCCCGTCCCCGCACGAAGACCCGGCCGCAGCACAACGACGCCCAGTCGGCCATGGTGGTGTCGGTCGACCGGGGCCGGTGGGGATGCGTCCTCGGCGGTGATCCGGATCGCCGCATCGTCGCGATGCGCGCCAGGGAGCTGGGCCGCACGCCGATCGTGGTCGGCGACCAGGTGGACGTGGTCGGCGACCTGTCCGGGCGACCGGACACCCTCGCGCGTATCGTCCGGGTCGCCGACCGCAGGACGGTGCTGCGCCGCACCGCCGACGACACCGATCCGTTCGAGCGCATCGTGGTCGGCAACGCGGAGCGGCTGTTCATCGTGGTCGCGCTCGCCGACCCGCCCCCGCGCACCGGTTTCGTGGAGCGCGCCATGGTCGCCGCCTATGCCGGTGGGCTGCAACCGGTTCTGTGCTTGACCAAGCACGATCTGGCGGCCGATTCCGAATTCGCGGCCACGTTCGAGGATCTCGATCTCACCATCGTCTACGGCGGCATCGACGATCCGCTCGATCCGGTCCTCGACCTGCTCACCGATCACCTCACCGCGCTGATCGGCCACTCCGGCGTCGGCAAGTCGACGCTGGTCAATCGTCTTGTCCCGGAAGCGGAGCGGGCCGTGGGCGAGGTGTCCGGCGTTGGCAAGGGCAAGCACACCTCCACCCAGTCGGTGGCGCTCCCCCTGCCCGGAGGCGGCTGGGTCATCGACACACCCGGCGTGCGATCGTTCGGCCTGGCGCACATCACCCCGGACGACGTGATCGCCGCGTTCACCGACCTCGCCGACGCCATCGAGGACTGCCCGCGGGGCTGCACCCATCTCGGCCCGCCCGCCGATCCGGAATGCGCGCTGGACCAGCTGCCGGGCAAGGAACACCGGGTGGTCGCCATCCGCCGTCTGCTCGTCGCCCTCATGTCCAACGACCCCTGGTGATCGTCTCGGCCTACCGCGACGGTGCGGGACCGCCCGGTTCGCGCCGCCGTTTCCGGCCTCGATGCGCGCTGGCCCCGGCGCGTCCGGACCGGATGCAGCCGGAACTCCCGAACGACCCCTCGTGATCGGGCGAAAGTCTCTACCGCACAGCGGTTCCCGCTAACGTTCGGCCCTGCCGCCGAGGGCTCGGAGCGTTGTCCATGCCCTCCGAAGGCAATCCGCCTATCCCTTGTCTCGAGGACCTATGGACAGCTCTGCCCGCGCGAAAGCCACCATGTACAACACATTTCTCGTCGCCACCACGGCGGCCGCACTGCTGCTCGGCGGCAGCCAGACCGCCCTCGCCGCACCCGGTTCCGGCTCGGCGTCCGGCAGTTCCGGATCGGCGTCGGGCAGTTCCGGATCGGCGGGAGGAAGCTCTGGACCTGCCCGCAGCGCCGCGGACCGGAAGTTCCTACGCGAAAGCTATTACGCCGGAGCCGATTACGACGTCCAAGACGCGGCGATAGCGCTGGCGCATTCGGAGTGCAACTGGCTCGACGCGCACGGCAATTCGGCCCGCAATCACATCACACTCGCCGAGAGTTCTCGCGACGCCGTCGAGTATCCCTACATCTTCTTGGACGCCGCGATCGATGCGTACTGTCCGTGGAACAGCATCTGACCCTCCGAATCATCCGAGAACGACGAAGGCCCCCAGAGAAGCTCTGAGCGCCTTCGTAGTTCAGCGGATCAGTGGCGGCGGCGGGACTTCGGGCCGCGGCGGCCCTTCGCCTCCGCGCGGGCGGCCTCGCGGCGCTCGCGCCGGGTCTGCTGCGGGCCACCGTCCACGCCGTACTCCTCGGCGTCGCTGTGCACCGCGGCGCGGCCGCCCTCGTCAGGGCCGGAGTAGCTGAAACCGCGCGGAGCGGTGTCATCGATACCCCTGGCGCGCAGCGCCGCCGGCGCGCCGTGCCCGTTGGCGACCTGCGCCTCCTCGGTGGGCAGCGGACGCGGGGCGGTCATGGCTCCGACCGGCGAACGAAGACCGGTACCGACGGCGACGCCTTCCGGCTGCGGTTGCTGCACCTCGACCTGCAGATTGAACAGGAAGCCGACCGACTCCTCCTTGAGACCGTCGAGCATCGCGGTGAACATGTCGAAGCCCTCGCGCTGGTACTCCACCAGCGGGTCACGCTGGGCCATCGCGCGCAGGCCGATGCCCTCCTTGAGGTAGTCCATCTCGTAGAGATGTTCCCGCCACTTGCGGTCGAGCACCGACAGCAGCACCTGCCGTTCCAGATTGCGCATGCTGCCCTCGCCCGCGAGACCGTCGATCTCGGCTTCGCGGCGCTCGTAGGCGGCGTGCGCGTCGTCCAGCAGCGCCTCCAGCAGTTCCTCGCGGGTGAGCTCGCCGGCCTCGCCGATGTCGGTTTCGCCGGTCAGGTCCCGGTAGTCCAGGCTCACCGGGTACAGCGTCTTCAGCGCCGTCCACAGCTTGTCCAGATCCCAGTCCTCGACGTAGCCCTCGGCGGTGGCGCCGTCCACGTAAGCGGTGATCACGTCGGTGATCATGCTCTGGACCTGGCCCTCCATGTCCTCGCCGCGCAGGATCCGGTTGCGCTCGCCGTAGATGACGGTGCGCTGCTGGTTCATCACCTCGTCGTACTTGAGCACGTTCTTGCGGATCTCGAAGTTCTGCTGCTCGACCTGCGTCTGCGCGCTCTTGATGGCCTTGGAGACCATCTTCGCCTCGATCGGCACGTCGTCGGGCAGATTCAGCCGGGTCATGATCGCTTCCAGCGCCGCGCCGTTGAACCGGCGCATCAGCTCGTCGCCCAGCGACAGGTAGAAGCGGGACTCACCCGGGTCGCCCTGACGGCCGGAACGGCCGCGCAGCTGGTTGTCGATGCGGCGCGACTCGTGCCGCTCGGTGCCGAGCACGTAGAGGCCGCCGGCGTCGCGCACCGCGTCGGCGTCCTCGGCGGTCTGGGCCTTGACCTGGTCCAGCGTCGGCAGCCAGGCGCGCTCGTACTCCTCCGGCGTCTCGACCGGGTCCAGACCCTGCTTGCGCAGCAGGATGTCGGCGATGATGTCCGGGTTGCCGCCGAGCACGATGTCGGTACCGCGGCCGGCCATGTTCGTGGCGACGGTCACCGCGCCCGGCCTGCCGGCCTCGGCGATGATCTCGGCTTCCTTCTCGTGGAACTTCGCGTTCAGCACATTGTGCGGAATGCCGCGCTTGGTGAACTGCTTGGACAGGTACTCCGAGCGCTCGACGCTGGTGGTGCCGATCAGCACCGGCTGGCCCTTCTCGTGCCGCTCGGTGACGTCGTCGACCACGGCGGAGAACTTGGCCTCCTCCGTCTTGTAGATCAGGTCGGACTGGTCGGCGCGGATCATCGGCTTGTTGGTCGGGATCGGGACCACGCCGAGGTTGTAGATCTGGTGCAGCTCGGCCGCCTCGGTCTCGGCGGTGCCGGTCATGCCGGAGAGCTTGTCGTAGAGGCGGAAGTAGTTCTGCAGGGTGATCGTGGCCAGGGTCTGGTTCTCCGGCTGGATCTCCACCCCTTCCTTGGCCTCGATCGCCTGGTGCATGCCCTCGTTGTAGCGGCGCCCGACCAGGATGCGGCCGGTGAACTCGTCGACGATGATCACCTCGCCGTCGCGGACGATGTAGTCCTTGTCGCGGGTGTAGAGCTCCTTGGCCTTGATGGCGTTGTTCAGGTAGCTCACCAGCGGCGAGTTGGCGGCCTCGTAGAGGTTGTCGATGCCGAGCTGGTCTTCGACGAACTCGACGCCGGCCTCGTGCACGCCGATCGTGCGCTTCTTGATGTCGACCTCGTAGTGCACGTCCTTCTTCAGCAGCGGCGCGATGCGCGCGAACTCGGCGTACCACTTCGACGACGCGTCGGCGGGACCGGAGATGATCAGCGGGGTGCGCGCCTCGTCGATGAGGATGGAGTCGACCTCGTCGACGATGGCGAAGTTGTGCCCGCGCTGCACCAGGTCGTCCAGCGAGTGCGTCATGTTGTCGCGCAGGTAGTCGAAGCCGAACTCGTTGTTCGTGCCGTAGGTGATGTCGGCGTTGTAGGCCACCCGCCGCTGGGCGGGGCTCATGCCGGACAGGATGACGCCGACCTCGAGGCCGAGGAAGCGGTGCACGCGGCCCATCCACTCCGCGTCGCGCTTGGCCAGGTAGTCGTTCACCGTCACGACGTGCACGCCGTCACCGCTGATCGCGTTCAGGTACGCGGGCAGCACACAGGTCAGGGTCTTGCCCTCACCGGTCTTCATCTCGGCGATGTTGCCGGTGTGCAGCGCCGCGCCGCCCATGACCTGCACCTTGTAGTGCTTCTGGCTGAGCACGCGCCAGGACGCCTCCCGTGCGACCGCGAACGCCTCGGCCATCAACTGGCCGAGCGGATCGGGCTCGCCGTCCTCGACCATCTCGGCGTACCGCTCGCGGAACTCGTCGGTCTTGGCCCGTAGCTCCGCGTCGCTGAGGTCTTCGTACTCCGGTTCGAGGGCGAGGACTTGGTCGGCGAAATGCGAGAGCCGCTTGACAATGCGACCCTCACCAATCCGTAGCAACCTCGTCAGTGTCAGCGCAGGCACGGGTCTCGTCAGTCCTCTGGTCGGTGTGTCAAATCTGTCGTCGGCCCCCGGGCCGGTGCGGCCCACGCGGTTGCGCGGAATCCGCTGCATGCCCCATGGTAATGCTCTGTTGAATTCGCAGCGCCTGCGGCGCTGCGTGTTCGCGGCCCCCTCTTGGCTCGCGTCCGAGTGACCGCCGCTGGCGACTTCGTCGCGGACGCGGCGGTCACTCGGACGCGAGCCGGGCCGCGAACGGCGGATGCTCGGTCTCGCTTCGCTCGAAAGACGTGGTCGAGCTGGGTGGTTGCGTGTGCTGACAGCGGCATGACCTCGGAGTATGCGGCACCCTGGACGTGGGTGCGCGGTATGGCTGAGCGGTTTCGCGGGAGGGATCACGCCGCCGCGACTGATGATGACCCTGGTCCGCCACCTGCCCGCGGTGATGGCTGCTACATCCGAGTGGGTCGGCTCGCAGGAGTGCGTCGGCGGCGTGGGCGACGTCGGGGCGGGACAGTTCGACGGCATGGCGGGCACGGCCGGTTCGGCGGAAGTACGCGCTCGGTTCGGGCCGGGCCGAGAGGTGGATCACTCGGGGTCCACGCCGGTAGACCGTCCGGACGCGGCGAGAGTTGTGTGAACGGCGCCGCTTGTCGCCTTCGTGTGAGCGCGATGACATCCACGCGGCTCCCACACGAGCATGCTCCATCGACTTGTAGGGCAGACACGGCGTGGGGTGCGGCTTCGGGCTGGCCGGGGGTCTGGGCCGCTTGCGGTAGCGCGGCCGGGCTCGAGCGGATCTTCGCCCTGCGCCTCGGTCTGCCCTGTGATCGAATCGGTTCGCAGAACTCGAGTCGGGCCAGCGTGTCATGGAACTCCGGCGCGGAAAAACGTGTACGGAATTCATCAGAAATGGCGCAACGGCCGGGCCGATGGTCGATGCGGCAGCACAATGAAGCGGGGGCGGCATCGGGAAAAGGAGTACCGGGCAGCGTGATCACGAGACTATCGCCGCAGGACACGGCCTTCTACCGGCTCGAGTCGAGCAGCAATCCGATCCATATCGGCTCTCTCGCGATCGTGCGGAACACCGAAATCGGCGACGGCGCGGGCGAGGCGATCCTGGACTACGACCGGCTGGTCGATCTGGTCGAGAGCAGGCTCTCGCTGGTGCCCAGATACCGGCGCAAAGTGCGGGAGATCCCGCTGTCGCTCGGGCGGCCGGTATGGGTCGAGGACAGCCGGTTCGACATCACCTACCACGTCCGGCGTTCGGCTCTGCCCGGTCCGGGCACCGACGAGCAGCTGCACGATCTGGTCGCCCGGCTCGTCTCCCACCCCTTGGATCCAGCCCGTCCGCTGTGGGAGATGTACCTGATCGAACGGTTGTCCGACGGCCGCTGCGCCATCTTCACCAAGACGCATGCCGCCCTGGTGGACGGGGACACCGCGCTCGAGATCGGGCACGTGATCCTCGACGCCGGGCCTGCGCCCCGCGAACTGGCCTGCGACGACTGGATCGCCCCGCGCGAGCCCGGCGAGATGGAACTGCTGGTGGGCGCGCTCGCCCATCTCGCCGCACAGCCGCGCAAGGCCGTCGAGGTGGCCAGGGACGCCAGCGCGGGCGCGTTCGCGGTGCTCGGGACGGCGGGCAAGGCGGTCGAGTCGGTCATCGGCGCGGTGCGCACCGCGGCGACCGGAGCGCCCGCCAGCCCCCTGAACACACGTACCTCGCGAAATCGGCGCTTCGACGTGGTGCGCACCGACCTGGCGGACTACCGCACGATCCGCAGGCGGTTCGATTGCTCGACCAACGACGCCATCCTCGCGGTGGTCACCGGCGCGCTGCGCAACTGGCTGCTCTCGCGCGGGGAAGCGCTGACCGAGTCCACCACGCTGCGGGCGGTGGTGCCGATGTCGGTGTACGTCGAGGGGAACGACGGCGACCAGACGCACTCGGCGAGCGAGGTGTCGTCGTTCCTGATCGATCTGCCGGTCGGCGAACCGAACCCGGTGATGCGGTTGTCGCACATCGCGCACGCCACCGAGCTCAACGGACGTCAGCGGCGCGGCGTCCGCGCGCGGACGCTCGTGCACCTGGCCGGTTTCGCTCCGGCCAGCCTGCATGCGATGAGTGTGCGCGCGGCGAGTACGTTCGCAGAACACACGTTCAATCTGGTGATCACCAACGCGCCGGGTCCGCAAGCGCCGATGTACATCGGCGGCGCGCGGATGCTGGAGATGTACCCGGTGTCGCCACTGCTGCGCAATCAGGCGTCGAGCATCGGGATCACGTCCTACGACGGACGTGTCTTCTACGGTCTCAACGCCGACCGCGACGCGATGGCCGACATCGGCGTGCTCGCCACGGCGGTGCGCGATTCCATGGAGGAGATGCTCGGTGCCTGCGTCTGATCAGAAGAAGCTGCGGGTCTACATCCCGGCTACGGTGCCGATGCTGCGCGAGCTGGTCGACAACCGGGAACTGGCTGCCGTCGGCGGGACCGCGTTCGCGGTGACGCCCACGCTGCGCGAGGCCTACGCCTCCGGCGACGACGAGGAACTCGGGGAAGTCGCCATGAACGAGGCCGCGCGCGCTTCACTGCGACTGCTCGCCGCCGAACGCGATGCGGTCTCGCAGGAGGCCGGCGACGAGGACGCGCCGGTCGCGGGCGGCAGCCCGGTCTACCGCCGTGCGGTCATCGCCGCCGACGTGACCGGCGCGAAGCTGCGACCCGACCTCGACGACGCGGTGGTCCGGCTGGCGGGCCCGATCGGCTACCAGCAGATCGCCTCCGTGCACGTCGACCTGGCCGACGCCGAACCTCAGGTGGCCAAGGCCGTCGACGTGGTGGACGCCGCCGATCTCGGCGACACCGACGCGGAGTTCGTCCTCGGCGACGCCGAGGACCATCAATTGGCCTGGTACGCGGCCCAGGAGCTGCCGTTTCTGCTCGAGCTGCTGTGAATCGCGACGGTGGGCGCGCCACTGGCCCACCGCCGTAACCTACGATGCCGTAACCTTGCTGGCGAGGGCCTCCGATCGGCGAGTCGGCGGCCCGCGCATCCGACGACAGGGAGACCAACGGCAGCGATGGGTTCGAAAATTGGGAGCTTCTCCGTGCGAAGTGTCCGCGCGTGGCTGGAGGCGCCTGCCGCGAGTGTCGCGGAGCGCGGCGGCAAGCTGAACGTGCTGCGCGGCGCCGTGGCGCGGGTGACCACACCGTTGCTGCCCGACGACTACCTGCACCTGGCCAATCCGCTGTGGTCGGCGCGCGAGCTGCGCGGGCGCATCGTCGAGGTGCGCAAGGAGACCGCCGACTCCGCGACGCTGGTGATCCAGCCGGGCTGGGGTTTCGACTTCAAATACCAGCCCGGCCAGTACATCGGCATCGGCATCCTGGTCGACGGCCGCTGGCATTGGCGCTCGTACTCGCTGACCTGCCCGCCGGATTGGTCCGACCCCGGCCACGGCGGCAAGCGGCTGATCTCCATCGCCGTGAAGGCGATGCCGGAGGGCTTCCTGTCCAGCCATCTGGTCAGCGGCGTTCCGGTCGGCACCATCGTCCGGCTGGCCGCGCCGCAAGGCGGCTTCGTGCTGCCGTACCCGCCGCCGCGGAAAGTGCTGTTCCTCACCGCGGGCAGCGGCATCACCCCCGTGATGTCCATGCTGCGCGCGATGGACCGTCGCGAGGTGTTCACCGACGTGGCGCACCTGCATTCGGCCCGCACCGCCGACGACGTGATGTTCGGTGCGGAACTGGCCGAGCTGCACGAGCGCAATGCGGGCTTCGACACCCGGCTGCATCTCACCGCAGAGCGGGGCAAGTTCGCCCTCGCCGATCTCGACACCGAGTTCCCGGACTGGCGCGAGCGCCAGACCTGGGCCTGCGGCCCGGCCGGGATGCTCGACGAGATCGAGCAGCACTGGCGCGAGGCAGGCCTGTCGGACCGGCTGCACGTGGAGCGGTTCGAGATCGAGCGCTCCGCGGTCGGCGAAGGCGGCACGGTCACCTTCGGCAAGACCGGCCGCACCGTCGCCGCCGACGGCGCGACCAGCCTGCTCGAGGCAGGCGAGTCGGCGGGCGTTCAGATGCCGTTCGGCTGCCGGATGGGCATCTGCCAGACCTGCGTGGTCACCTTGAGTTCCGGGCACGCGCGCGACCTGCGCAACGGTGAGGAGCGCCGCGAAGGCGACAAGGTGCAGACCTGCATCTCGGCCGCGGCGGGCGACTGCACCCTGGACGTGTAGTCCGCCAGGTACCCTCGAGGTGTATCGAGTAGGGAAAGGACCCCGGTGGCCATCACCGACATCAAGACCTTCGCCCACCTCACGGCGACCGATATCGAGACACTGGGCCAGGAACTCGATTCCATCCGGCGTTCGGTGGAGCTGTCCCGTGGCGAGCGCGACGCGAAATACATCCGGCGCGCGATCGCAGCGCAACGCGGTCTCGAGGTAGCCGCCAGGGTAGTGCTGTTCGGCAGCCGCAACCGCTGGGCCTGGTTGACCGGCACCGCGTTGCTGTCGGTGGCCAAGATCATCGAGAACATGGAGCTCGGGCACAACGTCAGCCACGGGCAATGGGACTGGATGAACGACCCGGAGATCCACTCCAGCTCCTGGGAGTGGGACATGACGGGTCCCTCCGCGCAGTGGCGCCGGGCGCACAACTACTCCCACCACACCTATACCAACGTCCTGGGCAAGGACGAGGATCTCGGGTTCGGCATCCTGCGGATGACCCGCGACGAGCAGTGGCGGCCGATCCACCTGGTGCAGCCGCTGGCGAATCTGCTGCTGGCCGCGACCTTCGAGTGGGGCATCGCGCTGCACGACTGGAGCATCGAGAAGGAGCTGTCGAACACGCCGCGCTGGCACCTGACCTCGGAGCCGAACAGGGCATTCGCGCGCAAGATCTGCCGTCAGGTGGCCAAGGACTTTCTCATCCACCCCGCGCTCACCGGTCCGGCGTTCAAGCACACGTTGAAGGCCAACGCGACGGCGAACCTGGTGCGCAACCTGTGGGCGTACGCGGTGATCTTCTGCGGCCACTTCCCCGACGGCGCGGAGAAGTTCACCATCGAGCAGTTGGAGAACGAGACCAGCGGCGAGTGGTATCTGCGCCAGATGCTCGGCAGCGCGAACTTCAAGGCCGGGCCCGCCATGGCGTTCATGAGCGGCAACCTCTGCTACCAGATCGAGCACCACCTGTTCCCCGATCTGCCGAGCAATCGGTATCCGGAGATCGCGGTGCGCGTGCGCGAGCTGTGCGACAAGTACGACCTGCCTTACACCACCGGGTCGCTGGGCAAGCAGTATCTGCTGGCCTTCCGCACGATCCACAAGCTGGCGCTGCCGGACCGCTTCCTCAAGGCCACCGCCGACAACGCGCCGGAGACCTCGTCGGAACGCAAGTTCGCCGGCATCACGCTGCCGTCACGCGGCACGGAGTCCACCCACTGGCTGCGCGTCGATCCGGAGACCGGCAAGCGGCGCGGTCTGCGTTCGGCGCTGCACGAGGCGAAGATCGTGCTGCGCGAGAAGGCGCGGCAGGAGAAAGAGATGCTCCGCGAGGCCAAAGCGGCCCTGCAGGAGAAGGCCGAACACGAGCGGCAGGTCCTGCGCGATGCCAAGCTCGCGCTCCAGGAGCGCGCCCGCCACGAACAGGCGGCGCTGCGCGAGAAAGCCAAGCGCGACAGGCGTTTTCGCTTCCAGCGAAGGGTGCGCTAACGTACCAGTCGAGCCTCGGTATCGCAATAGGGTATTTGACACATCTCCAAGCCAGATCTCGGAACCTACGCTGTCGTAACTTACGGTAAGGTAACCCGTATGGCGATCTCGGATGTCAAGGAATACGCGCATCTCACCGAGGCCGACGTGGAAGCACTCGGCGCGGAATTCGACGCGATCCGGCGGGAAATCGAAGCCTCGCGCGGCGCGCGCGACGCGAAGTACATCCGCAACGTCATCCGGTTGCAGCGCGCTCTCGAGATCGGTGGCCGGGCGGTGCTCTTCGCCAGTCCCAAGCGCCCGGCGTGGCTGGCGGGCGTCGCCCTGCTCAGCACCGCCAAGATCATCGAGAACATGGAGATCGGGCACAACGTCATGCACGGGCAGTGGGACTGGATGAACGATCCGGAGATCCACTCCAGTTCGTGGGAATGGGACAACACCGGCGCGGCCAAGCACTGGAAGCACACCCACAACTACCTGCACCACAAGTACACCAATGTGCTCGGCATGGACGACGACATCGGCTACGGCCTGCTGCGGGTGACCCGCGACCAGCGCTGGAAGCCGTTCAACCTGGGCAACCCGGTCTACAACCTGGTGTTGCAGCTGTTCTTCGAATACGGCGTCGCGATCCAGCACCTGGAGCTGGGCAAGCTGGTCGCGGGCCGGTACAAGCCGGGCACCCCCGAGCGCGCCGACTTCGAGCGCAGGCGTGACGAAGCGCTCACCAAGATGGGCAAGCAGGTCCTCAAGGACTACGTGATCTTCCCCGCCCTCACCGGTCGCGCGTTCTTCTCCACGCTGATGGCCAACCTGGCCGCGAACGCCATCCGCAACGTGTGGTCCAACGCGGTGATCTTCTGCGGGCACTTCCCCGACGGCGCGGAGAAGTTCACCAAGGCCGACATCGACGGCGAAACGCAGGGCGAGTGGTATCTGCGCCAGATGCTCGGCAGCGCGAACATCTCCGGCGGCCCGGTCATGCACTTCATGACCGGCAATCTGAGCCACCAGATCGAACACCACCTGTTCCCCGACCTGCCGAGCAACCGGTACGCCGACATCGCCGTGCGGGTGCGCGAGCTGGCCGACAAGTACGACCTGCCCTACACCACCGGCTCGCTGCCGGTGCAGTACTTCAAGGCGTGGCGCACCATTCTCAAGCTGTCGCTGCCGAACAAGTACCTGCGGGCCACCGCCGACGACGCGCCGGAGACCGCCTCCGAGCGCAAGTTCGGCGGCCGCACCACGGCCACCATCGACCCGGTGACCGGCCGTCGCCGCGGTCTGCGCACCGCGCTGGCCAACGGACGGCGCAGGCTCGCCCGGCGCGGCGTGGCCGCGGCGCGCTGAGTTCCACGTCCCGCGCGGCCGACGCCGTGCGCGGTGAGTTCGCCGGGTTTGATTGACTCGGGCGGTGCATGCTGAGGTTCTGAGTGTCTACGAGGCCATCCGGCGCCGCCGCGACGTACGCGCGGAGTTCACCGGCGAACTGGTCGAGGACGCGACACTGTGGCGGCTGCTGGATGCCGCGCACCGGGCGCCGAGCGTGGGCAATTCGCAGCCATGGGATTTCGTGGTGGTCCGCGATCCGGCGACGCTGCGCAAGTTCGCCGATCACGTGGCAGGCAAGCGCCTCGAGTTCCGCGACGCGCTGCCGCCCGAGCGCGCCGCCACCTTCGAGCCGATCAAGATCGAGGGCATTCTGGAGAGCGGTACCGGGGTGGTGGTCTGCTATGACCACGATCGCGGCGGACCGCAGGTGCTCGGCCGGGCCACGGTGCCCGAAACCGGTGTCTACTCGGCGGTTCTCGCCATCCAGAATCTGTGGCTGGCCGCCACCGCGGAAGGCATCGGCGTGGGATGGGTGTCGTTCTACGATCCCGGTTTCCTCTCCGATCTGATCGGCCTGCCGCGGAACGTCCGCACCGTGGCCTGGCTGTGCGTCGGGCCGGTGCGCGAGTTCCAGCGCGTTCCCGACCTGGAGCGCTTCGGCTGGCGCGCGGGCAGACCGCTCACGGACGCGGTGCACCGCGAGACCTACCGCGGCTGACCGCGCGGCGGCCCCGGTCGCGCATCGTTACCCAACTGTGTGGATCGTTCATGGTTCAATCGGATCCCCACTGGGTACGACAAGGGCGAAACTGCCTCTGACGCAGTGCTCTTCATCGTGGTTTCGTCGTTCCAGGAGGTTTGTGCAATGGCCAATGTCGATGCTGTTCGGCTGTCGAGCGAGCTGGGCATCGATCTGGCACAGGCGACGCTGCGCCTGCGCCGGGAAGGCATCCCCGGCGAGACCAAGCACCAGACCTGTCTGCGCATCCTGGCCGACGAGGGACGCAAGCGGCGCGGCAAGGCCTGACCGAGGCCCCGGCGGGACAGGGGCGCACGCGCCGCCTCAGACCCGTTCGAGCACCGCCGACGCGCCGATGCCGCCCGCGGCGCAGATACCGAGCAAGGCCGTGTTCTTTCCCGTGCGCGCGAGTTCGTTGGCCATGGTGGTCACCATGCGCGCCCCGGTGGCGCCGAACGGGTGGCCGAGCGAGATCGAGCCGCCGTGCACGTTCAACTTGTCGATGTCCACCTCGCCGACGGCGGTGTCGCGATCCAGCCGGGTCTTGGCCCATTCGTCGCTGGCCAGCGCGGTCAGCACCGCCAGGGTCTGGGCGGCGAAGGCCTCGTGGATATCGACCAGATCGGCGTCGCCCAAGGACATTCCGGCCTTCTCCAGCGCGCGTGGCATCGAGATGGCCGGCCCGATCAGCACCTGATCAGCCGGGTCGACGCTCACGTAGCTCCACGACCGGAACGCCGCCAGCGGCCGGTATCCGAGGGCGTGCGCTTTCTCCTCGCTCATCAGCAGCACCGCGGCGGCGCCGTCGGTGAGGGGGCTGGCGTTGCCCGCGGTCACGCTGCCGTCGGCGGCGAAAACCGGCTTCAGCGCGGCCAGTTTGGCGAGGCTGGTGTCGCCGCGCACCAAGCCGTCGCGCAGGATCTCCACGTCTTCGGGGGTGCGAACCCGCAGCACCTCGTCGTCGAACCGGCCGGACTCGATGGCGGCCGCCGCGCGGTGATGTGAGCGTGCGGCGAACTCGTCCTGATCCGCGCGGCTCACGCCGTGGATGCGAGCCATTTTCTCGGCCGACTCGCCCATGACCTCGCCGGTGGTGCGTTCGGCGATCTTGGGCCGGCTCGGCAGCAGGTCGGTGAACGGCGCAAGGCGCGCGACCGCGGACAGGTAGTCCTTCGGCTTCGGCTTGCCCAGAGCCAGCGGAGCCGCCGCGTGTACCACCTTCTGCGGCAGTTTGACTTCGGCGTTCGAGGTGGAATCGCTGCCGCCCGCGATCATGATGTCGTATTCGCCGCGCTCGATCGCGGCCGCCGCCGAGGTGACGGCCTGTAAGCCGGAGACGCAGGCCCTGGTCACCGTGTAGCCCTCGCAGCCAGGATCCAGCCGCAGGTCGAGCGCGATCTCGCGGGCGATGTTCGGCGCCGCGCCGGGCAGGATGACCCCGCCCCAGACGATCGCCTCCACTTGCGTGCCGGGCAGCCCGGTGCGCTCCAGCAGTCCCCGGACCGCGGCATCGGCGAGCGCGATGGAATCCATTCGGGTGTATCCGGTGAACGCGCGCAGGAACGGCGTGCGGGCACCGGACACGATCACGGCACGGCGAGCGGCTTTGGTGGCCATGCGATTTCCTTTCGAAAGCCTACGTCCACCAAACTTACTGCAAAGTAAGTTCACCGTCGACCCCCTTCGCCGACGGTGAACCCCCGACACAGCGGCGATCCCCTCCACCGCCGCTGACCGGTCCGCCGCGCGCCGTTGCGCGCCGGACCGAGACGTCCGTCCCGGCGAACGCCCCTGCCCGTCCCGGAACCGTCGCATGCACTCCGTCATCCGACGGAAAGAACCGTAACAAACTTTCGACCGATTTTCCAAATAGTTTCTATTGGTTTGCCTGATACCTCCCATCGGCTTACCATGAACCCACTATGCATAGCCCTTCGGAGCTGTCGCGGCAGAAGAGATTCGGGCGAATCATCAAAGAACGCCGGGACGAGCTCGGCCTCACCCAGCTACAGATCGGCGACCTCGGGGGACCTTCGGCGCCGACCATCCGGAAGATCGAGGACGGCGAGGCGACCATCAGCATGCAGACGCTGAACAAGCTCGACGCGCCGCTGCGATGGCTGCCGGGCAGCGCCGCACGCACCTATGCCGGCGGCGTCCCCGCCGCCGACGAACCCGCGAACGCCGCGCGCGGCGCGGGCGACTCGGTGGTGGCCGGTCCGGACGCGATCCGCTTCGAGATCTCCGACCTGACCGGGCTGCTCGCGGCGTCGGGCAGGCTCAACGACGCCGTCGAACACGGTCGCACCACCGACCCTCAGGTGGTCGCCGCGATCGCGGAGCTCAACCGAGTGGTCTCCAAGCTGTCGGCGCGGTACGCGACCGCCATGCTGGAACGCAACGGCGGACCGGGCAGGCAATTGCACCCGCTGGTGGAGATGGCCTTCGCGCACCTGCTCGCGGTCCCCGCGGCGGCCAGCGATCCCGACGAGCTACAGGAACGCCGGTACCGCCGCTGGCTGGCCGGCCGATCGGAGGATATCGATGCGGCGACCGAAGCTCGGTTCCGCGCACGCTGGCTGGCGGCCAATATGGCCCCGCCCGCGTTCGGAAACGGCGAGTGACGAGGCAACCATGACCGACCAGGGACCGAACTCCACGGAACTCACCCTCAGCCGCAAGATCAACCGGTTGTTCGCCGTCGTGCATCCGCGCGACGCTCCGGAGCGCAGCACCGAATCCGTCGCCCGGCAGGCCGGTGAGATCCTCGGCCGCCCGGTGCCGCCCGGTTACCTCGCGCGCCTGCGCGACGGCGAGTTCGACGACCGCGACGCCTGCGCCGCGGCGGATGCCGACATCCTGGGCGCGGTGGCGCGCAGCTTCGGCGTCGCCGCCGACTACCTGCTCACCCGCGGCCCCGCGGCGGAGGCGATCGACCGCGAACTCGAACTGCTCGCCACCATGCGCGACGCGAACGTCGCCAGCATCGCGCTGCGCGGTTCGAACATCGATCGGGCCATGCTCGCCAAGATCATCCAGAGCACGGAAGGGTCGGTGCCGCCGAGTCGGTAGCATGCTTCTCTACATGGGCCACTGAGCTTTTGTAGGAGACCGATCACATGGCCATCCAGGCCCGGTTCCGGAGCTTGACCCGGGACCTCCCGATACCCCACCCATGGAATCTGCAGGCCTATCTCGATGCCGTCGCGGAGCACCGCGGTCGCAGCATCAGCCTGTGGCCGATCGACACCGCCCTACTGGCGGGCACCGGTTGCGGCACGGGCAGCGGTCTGTGGATCGCGAAGCAGGACAGCGACGTCATCGTCTACGGCGCCGACACCACCGAATGGCACGCCGAGCACATCATCGTGCACGAACTGGGGCACATGCTGCTCGGGCACGGCCCGGAGCAGCACCGGCCCGGTGAGCCGACCACCAGCACCCCGACGGTGGCGGCGGTCGCCGACCTGCTGCCCTCGATCTCGCCCGAGTCGATCGCCCACGTGCTCGGACGCACCGACTACGGAACCATGCGCGAGCGCGACGCGGAAACGTTCGCCGACATGGTGATGCTGCACGCCATGCGCCCACCGCGCCGCGATTCGCTGCTGCACCGCACGTTCTTCCGCGACCGGCGGCGGTAACCTCGCCCCGACGAAATTCTCCGGACATCCGGTAGGTGAGCCGAATGCCCGGAGAAGGGGGAACGTGCGGTTTCGATGTGGTCAGGCCAGGCGGATCAGGCCGTAGTCGAACGCATGGCGGCGGTAGACCACCGAAGGCCGGTCGGTCTCCTTGTCCTGGAACAGGAAGAAATCGTGGCCGACGAGTTCCATCTGGTACAGGGCGTCGTCGACGGTCATGGGCGTCGCCGAGTGCACCTTCGTGCGCACGATGTGGCCGGGACCGGCGTCGTACTCCGGCTCCCGCTCCTGCTCCTGGTGCGCGTGCGCGGCGCTCGACTCACCGAGCCGCTCGAACAGGGAGTCGTCCACCAGATCGGCAGTGGCCTGGGCGACCGACAGCGGCGTCTTGTCGCCGTAGTGCACCCGGCGCCGGTCCTTGGTGCGGCGCAGCCTGCTCTCCAGCTTCGCGGTCACCGACTCGAAGGCGGCGTAGAAGCTGTCCGCGCAAGCCTCGGCCCGCACAACGGGACCCTTTCCGCGCGCGGTGATTTCGACGCGCTGACAGTTCTTGCGCTGGCGCCGGTTGCGTTCGTGGAACAGCTCGACGTCGAAGAGGAAGATCGACGGGTCGAAGCGTTCTAATCGGGAGAGTTTTTCCGCGACGTAGATACGAAAATGATCGGGCACCTCTACATTGCGACCCTTCACCACGATGTCGCCGCGTGGCGCCCGTGGTCGTTCCGCTGTGGGTTGCTCGAGTGCTTCCTTGGTGCTGGACTCCAGCATCGAAGCAGCGGGATCTTTCACTGAAGGTCGTGAAGAAGTCGTCACGCGTACCTCCCGGATCTGGCCGCACCGACCGATTCCAGTGCGGCGGGATTGAACCGTGCCGAACGACGATTGCTCGGCACTAGACGTCCGAGGCGCCACCTCCAAACTTGCGGTTCGGGTGTGTGTCCGCGACGCTAGTCCGCCGACGGGCTGATCGCCAGTGTTCACGCAAATTTCCCGGAGTCAAGCAGCACAAGTAACCAGAACGCCACGTGTCGGCAATCCGGCGCCCAGTAGCGCGCGCACCGACTCGCGGGCCGTCGCACCGGTGGTCAGCACGTCGTCGACCAGCACCACCTCGGCATTCGCCGGTATTCCCCACTCCGCGGCGGGACCGGGCGCCGTGGTCACCCGCCCCTCCAGGTTGCGAGCGCGCTCGATGGGTGTCAAGCCCACCGAATCACGCACCCCGCGCCCCAGCCGCAACACAGGCAACACTCGGCAGTTGGGCAGCCACCGCGTAGCTACCGAGGCCGAGCGCAGCACCGGGTCGCCGCCCCTGCGCCGCGCGGCCACGCGCCTGCTCGGCGCGGGCACCAGCACCAAGGGCAGGCGCGGCGAACGCAACTCGGCGAGCGCGCCCGCGAGCGCCTTGCCGAGTGGCAGCGCCAGGTCCCGCCGTCCTCTTTCCTTGGCGGCGAGCACTGCCCGGCGCGCGGGCCCGGCATACGGCCCGAGCGCCCAGCAAGGAACGCCCGGGTCACTGCGCGGCCACACGCGTACCGGCGGACCGGCCAACGTGACGGCGCAGTCGGCGCACCAATCGGCTCCGGAACGCCCGCAGCCCGCGCATGCGGCGGGCAAGACCAGATCGAGCAAGGTTCGCATCGACCGAGTGTGCGCCCGCGCTCCGACAGATTCGCTCGATCAGGCAGACGACATTGCGCCTAGCAGAGCGTTGATACCTTGCGGCGAAGCCGTTTACGCCGCGCACGAACCGCTGCCGCAACCTCCCGTGCGATCGCGCCGAGCACGAGTTCCTTCGTACTCGCGACCGGTCGCCGCTCAGCCGGGCAGGACGGGGATGGCGTTCGCGCCCAGCCCCGGCACCTCACGCCAGTAGGGCTGCCCTTGATCCGGCGCGGAGGTCAGCTCCAGCACCGCGCGCGAGTCGGCGACGTACTGGTGGTCCGGGCTCGCGCTCACCGAGCGCACCGGCGCCGTGAGATTCTGCGACGTCAGCGGGGTCGGCTCCGAGCCGTCGACCGACACGGTGCTCACCGGGTCGACATTGCCCTCGCGCGCGATGATGATCGTGTCCGCGTCGAGCCAGTCCACCGACACCGCGGCCGTGCTGAGCCCGACACCGACGGGCAGCGCCGAGGTCAGCGCCAGCTTCCCGTCCGGCTGCGGCACGACGACCGCCACGTAGACCCGTCCGTCGGCGATCATCGCCGCCCGCACCCCGGTCCGGGAGATGCGCAGCTCGGTGATCGGTAGCCGGGGCGCCGTGGCCGATGAGGCCGCCGTCAATCCGGAGATGTCGACGTTCTGTACCGAAACGTTTCCGGTGCCGCGATCGTTGACCGCGCGGATCACCCGGTCACCGTCGACCACCGCCCATGCCGCGCTGCCGTCCGCGGTCCACGAGGGCCGGGTGATGGTGAAGCCCTCGGCCACCGGAAAAGCGTTGCCGCCGTATGTGCCGACCATCAGCGTCCGCGACGGCACGCCCGGCGGTCGTCCCGCTTCGGCCACCGCGGCGACGAACTGACCATCCGGAGACAGCGTCGCGGACTGCAGATTGTTCACTCCGCCGAAGTAGCCGGGCGTGGGCGTGATACCGCCGTTGTCGGCGATCTGCACCAGCCCGCCGCCGCGCAGCGCGTGCAGCCCGATGGGGTTGCGGGCGGCGGCGGCCGGATTGAACTGCTGCACGTCCGCCACGTTCCACCCGTTGGCGGCGAAACGCTCGTCCAGCGGCTTGCCGTCGGCGAGCAGCATGTACGGCCCGAGGATGTCGGCGCTGGACAACGTGAGCACCACCTGCGCGGCCAGTAGTTCGCGCTCGCGCGGATTCAGCGCCGACGCGCCGGCGAAGTCGATCCGCACGCCGCCGAGCCCGATGCCGACGCCGTCGGGGTCGCCGTTGGCCTTGGTGATCGTCCCGCGCAGCGCGATCGGCGGCGTCAACTCACTGTGCAGCACCGACGACAGCGTGGGCTGCGGCCCCTCCAGCAGCGAGCTGATCAACCGCTGGGTCAGCTGCGCTTTGGGCACCGCGAGCCAGCGCAGATCCGGCACGGCCATATTGCCGCTCGGATCGATGAAGTACAGCGTGTAGCGGCGGTAGGACTTGAAGAACGCGGTGGAGTCCATGACCACACCGTCGGGCAATTCATCGATGCGCCACTCGCCGTCGATCTTGGTCAGCTCGATCTTGTTCTCGACGAACGGGATGTCGTCGTTGGGCCGGTAACCGCCGTCCGCGGACAGCTCGCCGACCTTGCGCGCGCGGATCAGATAGTTGGCCTTGTCGCCGGAGCGCGATTCCCGCAGGGTGTCGGGTTTCTCGACGATGACGGTGCCCGCCGCGTCGTCCCACTGGGTGGAGGCCGCGGGCGTCATGTACTGCCGGGCGGCCAGATGCCGGTTGGCCGGATCGGCGGTGGCCTGGAGGAAATCGCGCAGCAGCAGATCCGGATCACGGTTGGCGACCGGGGGCGGCGGGCCCTCGGACGTGGGCTCGCGATTGATGGTGCCCAGCGCCTCCGGCGCGGACGACTCGGGCAGGCTGGCACAGGCGGTGAGCGGCATCACGACCGCGAGAACCGCCGCTGTCAGCACGGTCAGCCGCCGCATCCGCGCAGATCCGACACGCATTCTCATGACTGTACGTCCCCCGGTTCGCGCGCACCGCCGCCCCCGGCCTGCGCCGACTCCGACGCGGGCGAGCCATTCGACCCGGACGCGGGCTGCTGTTCGGCCTGCGCGTTGTCGGTGGGCGTCACCGTGCTTTCGGCCGCTGCGGGCCGACCACTCGCGCTCGGCTCCGCCGCTGCGCCGCCCTCCGCCTCCGCGGCGTCCGGCTCACCGCTGCCCGTCCCGGCCGACTCGCTTCCGCTCTCCGAACGCACCGGGTCCGGCTCGGTGGTCTCGACGCCGGCCGGAGGCACACCGACCGGATCGGCAGCGTCCGCCTGCGCGCCTTGCCCCACGGCGTTCGTCACCTGCGCGGCACCCGGCTCGGCGGCGGCCGGTCGCGCCGTTTCGGATTCGGTCGCCTCACGATCGACCGGCGGTTCCGGCTCCACCACATGCATGGATTTGCGCGCGGGCTCCAGCGGAAGCGGACTCGGGCCGAGCTTCTTGCCACGCACCAGCGGCAGCGTCAGCCGGAAGCTGGCGCCGACCCCGACCTCGCCCCACGCTTCGAGCCTGCCCTCGTGCAGGTTCGCGTCCTCCACGCTGATCGACAGACCGAGGCCGGTGCCGCCGGAGCGGCGCATGCGAGACGGATCAGAACGCCAGAAGCGGTTGAAGACCAGCTTCTCCTCGCCGGGCCGAAGGCCGACGCCCTGGTCCCGCACGACGACCGCGACCGCGTTGCTCTCGGCGTCGCCGCGCATCCGGATCAGCACCGGCTTGCCCTCGCTGTGGTCGATCGCGTTGGCGAGCAGATTGCGCAGCACTCGCTCCACCCGGCGCGGATCGACCTCGGCGACCAAGGGGTCCTCCGGCATGTCGCTGACGATCTCGACACCGGCGTCCTTGGCGAGGTGCCGCACGGTCGAGATCGCGGCCCGCGCGCACATCCGCACATCCAGCGATTCGACCTGGAGTTCGGCGACGCCCGCGTCGTGCCTGCTGATCTCCAGCAGGTCGTTGAGCAGGCCCTCGAACCGGTCGAGTTCGTTCACCAGCAACTCGGCGCTGCGGGCGAGGGCTGGATCGAGGTCGTCGCTGCTGCCGTGGATCAGGTCGGCGGCCATCCGCACGGTGGTGAGCGGCGTGCGCAACTCGTGGCTGACGTCGGAGGTGAACCGGCGCTGCAGATTGCCGAATTCCTCCAACTGGGTGATCTGGTTGGACAGGCTCTCGGCCATCTCGTTGAACGCCTGGGCCAGCCGGGCCATATCGTCCTCGCCGCGCACCAGCATGCGTTCCTTGAGCCTGCCGTCGGCGAACCGGCCCGCGATCCGGGCGGCGGAGCGGATCGGGAGGACCACCTGTCTGGTCACCAGCGCGGTGATCGCGGCGAGCAGCACCAGCAGCACGATGCCGCCGACCAGCATGGTGCCGCGCATCAGCGACAGGCTGCGCTCCTCGTTGGCCAGCGGGAAGATCAGGTAGATCTCCAGGGTCGGGATCTCGGCGCTCGGGCTGCCGATGATCAGCGCGCGACCGCTGTAGCCATCCGCGTCCTCGACGGTGGCGAACTGGTAGCTGACCTGGTTGCGCTGCACGAACCGGCGCAGCTCGTCGGGCACTTCCTGGATCGGGCCGCGCGGGATCTGCTGCGGCGGCATACCGCCGATGACGCTCAGCGCAGAGACGAAGCTGCCCGCGGCGCCGGTGGACTGCCCGCTGCCGCCGCGGTTGGACAGCGCGTTGCGGGCCTCCTCCAGCCGCTGCGGCTGCGCGCCGATGTCGTGCACACCGGCCAGCTGGCTCTCCACCGTGTTGCGCGCGCGGTCCATCTCCTCGACCGCAGCGTTGATCTTGGCGTCCAGCAGCCGGTCGGTGATCTGGCTGGTCAGCACGACACCGAGGATCGTGATGACGATCAGCGACAACGTCAGCGTCGACACGATGACGCGCAATTGCAGCGAACGACGCCACAGGTGGCCTAGGGCAATGCCGACCGCTTGGAACCAGGCCACCACCGGAGCCAGCGATCGTTCCAGACGCGCGAGGACGCCATGGATCACGGCGGTCCGGCCTTGTAACCGACACCGCGGACGGTCAGCACGATCTCCGGGTTCTCCGGATCCTTCTCGACCTTCGCCCGCAACCGCTGCACGTGCACGTTCACCAGGCGGGTGTCGGCGGCGTGCCGGTAGCCCCAGACCTGCTCGAGCAGGACCTCACGGGTGAACACCTGGCGCGGCTTGCGGGCCAGGGCGACGAGCAGGTCGAACTCCAGCGGCGTCAGCGAGATCTGCGCGCCGCCGCGGCTGACCTTGTGCGCGGGCACATCGATCACGATATCGGCGATCGACAACAGCTCGGCGGGCTCCTCCTCGGTGCGGCGCAGGCGGGCCCGCACCCGGGCCACCAGCTCCTTCGGCTTGAAGGGCTTGACGATGTAATCGTCGGCGCCGGACTCCAGACCGAGCACGACGTCGACCGTGTCGGTCTTCGCCGTGAGCATCACGATCGGAACCCCGGAATCGGCCCGCAGCACACGGCACACGTCGATGCCGTTCATGCCGGGCAGCATCAGGTCCAGCAGCACCAAATCGGGGCGGATCTCGCGAACCGCCGCCAGGGCCTGTGTGCCGTCGCCGACCACATGCGGGTCGAACCCTTCCCCGCGCAAGACGATCGTGAGCATCTCAGCGAGTGCCATATCGTCGTCGACGACCAGAATCTTCGGCTTCATAACTACTATGTTGTCATCTCCCAGGCCAGGATCGGGCCGCCACGCCAACACTGGTGCGAACCCGCGGCACAGCCAACCTTATCGACCAACGATTTCGGCGATGCGCGCGGCCAGCGTAGCCGGACCGTCCTCGGATCGGTATGTCCACCACGGTCCGCGCCAGTCGCGTTCGGCCAGCTCACGGTACACCGCGCCGGTGCGGTGCTGCAGACCGCCGTCGCGCTCGTAGACGTCGAGCGCGCGTTCGGCGTCGAGTTCGCCACGCCTGCGGGCACGCTCGGCCGCGAGTTCGACGGGAACGTCCAGCAACACTTGCAGCGCCGGAGCGGGAAGGGCGAATCTGCCGAACTCCAATTCGCCCACCCAGTCCACGATTTCACCGTCCGCCGACTGCCCGAGGCGGGCGGCCGAATAGGCGGCGTTGGAAGCGACGTAACGGTCGAGAAGCACAACGTCGTTGTCGGCCAACCGCTTCGACAGCTCGTCCGCGGCGTCCGCGCGGTCCAGCGCGAACAGCAGCGCCATGCCGCTGACCGAGCCCGCGAGGTCGCCGTGCGCGCCGCGCAGCGCCTCGGCGGCCAGGTCGGCGTGCACCGAGACGCGGTAGCGCGGGAAGGCCATCGTCGCGACCCGCAGCCCGCGACCGCGCAGCTCCGCGACCACCCGCTCGATCAGCGTCCGCTTACCGGCGCCGTCGAGCCCCTCGACCGCTATCAGCACTCCCATGACCTGGCACAATACCCCGCCTCGCAGCAGGAACCGACACCACCTCACCAGCGTGTATGCCGGGCTGAGCAGGGGCTGCGGGAACGCGCGTGCCGGTCCTCGTACGGCGGCCATGGCACCGCACGCGACCCCGGAGGTCGCCGACACCTTCAGGCGCCGGCGACCCCGGTGGTTACGCGGGCTCAGTAGCGGTAGTGCTCCGGCTTGTACGGGCCCTCGACATCGACGCCGATGTACTCGGCCTGGTCCTTGGTGAGCTTGGTCAGCTCGCCGCCGAGCGCCTCGACGTGGATGCGGGCGACCTTCTCGTCCAGGTGCTTCGGCAGCCGGTAGACCTCGTTGTCGTACTCCTCCGGCTTGGTCCACAGCTCGATCTGCGCGATCACCTGGTTGGAGAAGCTGTTGGACATCACGAACGACGGGTGGCCGGTCGCGTTGCCGAGGTTGAGCAGACGACCCTCCGACAGCACCAGGATCGAGCGGCCGGTCTCCTTGAACGTCCACAGGTCGACCTGCGGCTTGATGTTCAATTTCGTTGCGCCGGAACGCTCCAGCGCGGCCATGTCGATCTCGTTGTCGAAGTGACCGATGTTGCCGAGGATGGCCTGGTCCTTCATCGCCTTCATGTGCTCGAGGGTGATGATGTCCTTGTTGCCGGTCGCGGTGATGACGATGTCGGCATCGCCGATCGCCTTCTCCACGGTCACCACGTCGTAGCCGTCCATCAGCGCCTGCAGCGCGTTGATCGGGTCGATCTCGGTGACCTGCACCCGGGCGCCCTGTCCGGCAAGCGATTCCGCGCAGCCCTTGCCGACATCGCCGTAGCCGCAGATCAATACCTTCTTGCCGCCGATGAGCACGTCGGTGCCGCGGTTGATGCCGTCGATCAGCGAGTGGCGGGTGCCGTACTTGTTGTCGAACTTGCTCTTGGTGACCGAGTCGTTGACGTTGATCGCCGGGAACACCAGCTCGCCCGCCGCCGCGAACTGGTAGAGCCGCAGCACGCCGGTGGTGGTCTCCTCGGTGACGCCGCGCACCGATTCGGCGATCTTCGTCCACTTGCCTCGGTCGGACTCGAAGCGCTCGCGCAGCAGGTTCAGGAACACCTTGTACTCGGCCGAGTGGTTCTCGTCCTCCGGCGGCACCACGCCGGCCTTCTCGAACTGCGCGCCGCGCAGCACGAGCATGGTGGCGTCGCCGCCGTCGTCGAGGATCATGTTGGCCGGCTCGCTCGGCCAGGTGAGCATCTGCTCGGCGGCCCACCAGTACTCCTCCAGGGTCTCGCCCTTCCAGGCGAACACCGGGGTGCCCTTCGGCTCCTCGACGGTGCCGTTGGGGCCGACGACCACGGCGGCGGCCGCGTGGTCCTGGGTGGAGAAGATGTTGCAGGAGGCCCAGCGAACCTCGGCGCCGAGGCTGGTCAGGGTCTCGATCAGCACCGCGGTCTGCACGGTCATGTGCAGCGAGCCGGAGATGCGCGCGCCCTGCAGCGGCCGCACCTCGGCGTACTCACGGCGCAGCGCCATCAGACCGGGCATCTCGTGTTCGGCCAGACGGATCTCTTTGCGGCCGAAATCGGCCAGCGACAGATCCGCCACCTTGTAGTCGATGCCGTTGCGGACATCGGCGGTCAACGACGTGCGTGCGGGAAGTTCTGAGGTGGTCATCAGCCTCTCCTGGTTCGGCAAGTACCGAGGCAAGGCTAGTCGCTCACGACCCGGCCCGGTCTACGCGGCCGTCCCTCCCAGACGCGGACCGGCCTCCGGCTCGGCTCCCGCCGGGACGCCGCGAGCCGCCAGCAAGCGGCGCCGCTTCCGCGGCTGGACGTTCGCCAGGGTGATGTCGCCGCCGTAGTGGGCGAGGACGCGGGCGTCCATCACCCGCCGCCACAGCGGCGGAATGGCGGCGAGCACGATCATGGCGGCGTAGCCTGCGGGCAGTTGCGGAGCCTGCTCGGAGGTGCGCAGCGTCTGGTAGCGGCGGCCCGGGTTGGCATGGTGATCGCTGTGCCGCTGCAAGTGGAACAGGAAGATGTTGGTGACCAGATGGTCGCTGTTCCAGCTGTCGCGCGGCGAGCAGCGGGCGTACCTGCCGTCCGGTCGGCGGGCCCGCAGCAGGCCGTAGTGCTCGACGTAGTTCACCGTCTCCAGCAGACCGAAACCGATCACGGCTTGCAGCAGCAGCCACGGCAGCACCTGATAGCCGAACGCCGCGACGAGGCCGCCGAACAGCACGAGCGTCATCGACCAGGCCTGCAGGATGTGGTTGTGCACGCTCCACCAGCCCGTGCCCTTGCGCGCGAGGCGCTCCCGCTCCAGGGCGATGGCCGAGCGGAAACTGCCGGACACGCTGCGCGGCAAGAACTCCCACAGCGACTCGCCGAGACGAGCGCTGGCCGGGTCCTCGGGAGTCGCCACCCGCACGTGGTGGCCGCGGTTGTGCTCGACGAAGAAGTGCCCGTAACCGGACTGCGCGAGCGCGATCTTGGCCAGCCAGCGCTCCATTCGCTCGACCCGGTGCCCGAGTTCGTGGGCGGCGTTGATGCCGATGCCGCTGACGAATCCCAGGGTGGCGGCGAGGCCGAGCTTGTCGACCACGCTCAGCTCGTCGCCGGCCCACATGTAGCTCGCGATCACCAAGCCGATCAGCTGCACGGGCAGCATCAGATAGGTGCACCACCGGTAGTACCGGTCGTTGGAGAGCCGCTCGTAGTCCTCGTCCTTCGGATTGGTGCCGTCGACGCCGATCGACCAGTCCAGCAGCGGAATGGCGATCAGCACGATGATCGGGCCGATCCACCAGAAGACGTCCAGGCCGGTGTGCAGCACCAGCTGCGACGGCAGCAATGCCGACGCGGGCGGAAGCAAGCCGAGAACCCACAGATGGCGCTTGGGATCGGGCGATCCCATCGATTTGCCAACCGTTTGCACTTTTGCCCCACTCGAAGAAGACCCGAACACCGTCGCCTGAGAATACTTCTTGACTTGTTGTCTGTTACAACCAAGCCGTGGGTTGAGACGTGATCGCTATTACAAGCCGCACAGTCTGTTTTCAATGTGCTGCATGTGCGCCAGTCGCGAGCCGGTTGCTCATTCGGGCTCAGCTTTGCACGCGCGCGGCGAGGATCGCTTCGACGTAGGGACTCAGCAGCGCGCTCAATTCCGCGGGCGCGTCGCGGCCAGGGCCGGGCGGAGTAGGGATGTAGCTGAGGGCGATCCGCACCAGCGCGTGCGCGATGACGTCCGATTCGGCCGCCGTCGAAGCCACCCAGCTGTGCTGGAAGGCGCGCGAGAGACGTTCGGTCGCGTGCTCCAGCAACGGTCCCGCGTCCAGAGTGATCAGGCGCAGCAGATCCAGCTTCACCTCACCCGCGACCAACGACTGCACCAGCGGGTCGGACGCCGCGTCGAAGAAGAAGTTCGCCATACCGTCGCGGAACGCGGCGCGGACGTCACCGACATTGCCGTTGATGGCGGCGTCCACATGATCGACCAGGAAGTCGGCCAGGCGCAGGGCGTAGGCCTGGGTGAGGCCTGCGCGGGAGCCGAACTCGTTGTACAGCGTCTGCCTGCTCACCCCCGCCCTGGCCGCGACGTCACCGAGGGTGATCTTGGACCAGTCCCGCTCGGTGAGCAGCTCGCGCATCGCGTCCAGCACCGACGTCCGCAGCAGGTCCCGCGCGGCCTCCTGGTAGGAAATCCTGGTTCCGGTGCGCGGCATACCCGCGACACTGTCACGGGCGCCCGCCGCAGTCAAAATCTCACGACCGTTCGATTTCGACCATGTAGAAATCCGCCTTGGCGGCGCCGCAGTCCGGACAGGTCCAGTCGTCGGGGATGTCGTCCCAGCGGGTGCCCGGCGCGATGCCGTCCTCCGGCCAGCCCTCGGCTTCGTCGTATTCGAAGCCGCACTGGATGCACTGATACAGCTTGTACTCGGTCATTTCCTTGCCCCTATCGGCTCGAAATCGATCTTCTCCCGCACGCCGCAATCCGGGCAGCACCAATCATCCGGCACCGTCTCCCACCGGGTGCCCGGCGGGAAGCCCTCGTGCGGAGCGCCTTTCGCCTCGTCGAAGACGTAGTCGCAGACGGGGCAGCGATACGCGCTCATGCCTCGTCCCCTTCGGCAGCCTTCCGCGCGCCGTAGCGCGCCAGCACCTTCTCCCGCTTGCCGGGATCGATGTTGGCCCGGGTGATGTCGCCGCCGTAGTGCGCGAGCACGCGCTTGTCCATGACGCGACGCCACAGCGGCGGGAAGTAGGCGAGCAGGATCATGCTGGCGTAGCCGCTGGGCAGGTTGGGGGCGCCGTCCCAGCTGCGCAACGTCTGGTAGCGCCGGGTCGGGTAGGCGTGGTGGTCGCTGTGCCGCTGCAGGTGGTACAGGAAGATGTTGGTGACGATGTGGTCGCTGTTCCAGCTGTGCACCGGGGCGGGGCGCTCGTACCGGCCGCTCGCCGTGCGCTGCCGCACCAGGCCGTAGTGCTCCAGGTAGTTGACCGCCTCCAGCAGGCTGAAGCCCACCACGGCCTGCAGGATCAGATACGGCAGCAGCTCGATGCCGAACACCGCGATCAAGACCGCGAACAGCACCGCCGACATCAGCCAGGCGCTGAGCACTTCGTTGCGCAGGCTCCACGGCTTCTTGCCGAGCCGGTCCAGCCGCACCTTCTCCAACTGCCAGGACGACTTCAGGCTGCCCCACACGGTGCGCGGCCAGAAGGCCCAGAACGTCTCGCCCACACGGGAACTCGCCGGGTCCTCCGGCGTCGCGACCCGCACGTGATGGCCGCGGTTGTGCTCGATGTAGAAGTGCCCGTAGCAGGACTGGGCCAGCGCGATCCGCGACAGCCAGCGCTCCAGGTCCACCTTCTTGTGGCCGAGCTCGTGCGCGGTGTTGATGCCGATGCCGCCGATCATGCCGACGGTGATCGCCAGTCCGATCTTGTCCACCACGTGCAGCCCGCCGTCGATGCCGAGCCAGCTCACGTCGTCGGCGGTGATCAGGTAGGCCGCCATCACCAGCGTGGCGTATTGGAAGGGCAGGTACAGGTAGGTGAGGTAGCGGTAGTACTTGTCGTTCTCCAGGTACTCCATCACCTCGTCGGGCGGGTTGTCGCCGTCCGGGCCGAAGAAGATGTCCGCGATCGGGATCAGCACGTAGACCAGGATCGGCCCGAGCCAGAACGGCACCTGCGCGAGGCGATGCCAGCCCAACTCGTTGAGTCCCCAGATCAGCGGCAGGCCGATGAGGAACAGGCCGGCCGGGGCGAACAGACCCCACAGCCACATATAGCGCTTGCGATCCCGCCACGCCGGTACCTCGACCGGCTGGGCGGACGCGTCGGCGTGCGTCGACATCGTCGTCTCCATTCCCGAAGAGCACGCCACATGTGACGTGCATTACCTCACTTGTGGACGATAGACGGACATTTGTCGCTTGTCTAGACAAATGCGGCAATTTGTAAACCACGCGGCGAGAGAACGAGAAAGCCCCGGCCGGAGGGGACTCCGGCCGGGGCTCGTCGGGTGGCCGACTCAGCGCAACAGCACGTCGGCGTCGGCGGGCAAGGCGTGCACCGGCCACCAGCGCAGGTCGGTGGATTCGTGACTTCGCACCGGGAGCGCGCCCGCGGGGGCGGTGATGCGGAACAGGAGGTCCAGGTGTCTGGTCGGAACGCCGAGGGAGCAGGTGATGGGATGCGCTTGGGCGCCGTACAGTCCCGGTTCCAGCCGCAGGCCCGCGATGCCGGACTCCTCGGTGGCCTCGCGCAACGCGGCGTCCGCGACCGTCTCGTCCCGCTCTTCGCAGTGGCCGCCGAGCTGGATCCAGCGCCCGACCCGCGGGTGCAGAGTGAGCAGCACCTCGCGACCGTCGTGGGAGAACACGACCGCGGAGGCGGTGATGTGGCCCGGCGCGTGCTCGCGCAGGCAACCACGCGGCGCCGAACCGAGGAATGCCAGCATCGCCTCACGCAGCGATCGCTCCGGATCCGTGCCCGGGCGCCACGTCTCGAGCAGGTCGGTGGCCGAAGCGCGCAGTGATTCCGCGCTCACCGGAGCCGCTTCCCCACCGCCGCCGAATCGCGGCGCTTCACAGCTCGACCAGCCCCGAGCCCGCACTCGCCGGCTGCCGCGGGGTCAGCTCCTCGAGCGGATGACCGATGGCGACGGCGCCAAGCGGACTCCAGTCCTCGGCCACGCCGAGCACGTCCCGGGTGACCTCGGGCGCGAAGATCGTCGACCCGATCCAGCAGCTGCCGATGCCCTCGGTGGCGAGGGCGACCAGCAGGCCCTGCACCGCCGCGCCCACCGCGACGGTGAACATGGTGCGCTCATCGGCCCGCCTGCGCTCGTCCGGATAGTCGTGCGCACCGTCGGGCACGCAGAACGGGATGATCACCTCGGGCGCGTCGAACAGGATGCGGCCGCGCGCGACCCGGCGCTCGATCCGTTCCGGGGACAGGCCGTCGGCGGCCAGATCGGCGCGCCACTTGTCCGCCATCGCCTCGAGCAGCCGGGTGCGCAGCTGCGGCGTGCGCAGCCACACGAACCGCACCGGGCGGGTGTGGTGCGGAGCGGGCGCGGTCAGCGCGACCGACACCGCCGAGCGGATCCGCTCGGGATCGACCGGAGCGTCGGAGAACTGGCGGACCGAGCGACGCAGGAGGATGGCCTCCTTGCGCCCGCGTTCGATGGCCTCCTCGGTGCCGAGCCAGAACAGGTCGTCGGTGCCGCCGCGCAGCAGATCGGCGGCGCCGGATCCGTCGTCGACGATCGGAAGCCCGCGCACCACGGCGACCGGGACGCCGCCGAGCTTGCCCTTGACCAGGTCCGCGGCGGCGGCCAGCTCGTCGGCCACGGCCACCTGGGTGACGAACAGCTCGTTGCCCTGACCGTCGACCGCGCCCGCGTAATCGTGCAGCACCCGCAGGCCCGCGGCGCCGATGGCCGCGTCGGTCTGCCCGTTGCGCCAGGCCCGGCCCATCGTGTCGGTGACGACCACCGCGACCGTCACGCCCAGCCGGTCGGCGAGCGCGGCGCGCAGCGCCTTGGCGCTGGCGTCCGGGTCGGTGGGCAGCAGCACCAGCTCGCCCCGCTCCACGTTCGAGCCGTCCACGCCGGAGGCGGCCTGCACGATGCCGAGCTTGTTCTCGGTGATCAGGGTGCGGCCCTTGCGCGCGAGCACCCGCACCGCCTCCTGGTCGACGAGACTGCGCCGGACCGCGTCGCGCTCCTGCGGATCCAGCGGCGCTTCCACGATGCGTCCCTCGACCTTGGCGACGATCTTGCTGGTGACCACGAGCACGTCGCCGTCGGCCAGCCAGGGCGCGCAGCGGGCGATGTGCTCGGCGATGTCGTCGCCGGGCCGGAATTCGGGCAGCCCGGTGACGGGCAGGATGCGCAGTTCTCCTGCCGCGTGGTCGATCGGTGTGCTCACAAGGCGACTCCAGCGAGATCCAGCGCCTGACGCACCATCTCGGCGGTGGTCGGCGGGTCGGTCATCAACAACGGGACGCTACGCACCTCGACTCCCGGCACATCGGCGGCGTCGGTGCTGTGGATCAGCCAGCCGTCCAGGATCCCCGTGGCCGAGCGGGCGCCGTAGTACCGGCCGATCGCCTCGGCCGTCGTCTCCACCCCGATCACCGACAGGCACTCGTCGGCCATACCGCGCAGCGGCTTGCCATCGATCACTCCCGACACGCCGATCACCTTCGCCGGGGTGGTGCGCAGCGCGCCCCTGATACCGGGCACGGCGAGGATGGCGCCGATGCTGACGACGGGGTTGGACGGCGCGAGCAGGACCACGTCGGCGGATTCTATGATATCGATCACATTTGGGGCAGGTTTGGCTTCATCGGCGCCAATTGTGGCGAATCCATGGGTGTCGATGTTCGCGCGGTAGCGAACCCACCACTCTTGAAAATGGATCGCGCGCCGTTCGCCAGGGTTGTCCGGATCGGACACCACGACATGCGTTTCGCAGCGATCGTCGGTTGCCGGGATCAGTTTCACGCCGGGCTGCCACCGGTTGCACAGCGCCTCGGTGACGGTGGAGAGCCGGTATCCGGCGCGCAACATTTCGGTGCGGATCAGATGCGTGGCGATATCACGGTCCCCCAAGCCGAACCAGTCCGGCTGGGCGTGATATTTCGCGAGCTCTTCCTTGGCGTGCCAGGTCTCGCCGACCCGGCCCCAGCCGCGCTCGGTGTCTATGCCGCCGCCCAGCGTATACATGCAGGTGTCGAGGTCGGGGCAGATCCTGAGCCCGTGCATCCAGACGTCGTCGCCCACGTTCACGATCGCGGAGACGTCCGCCTCGGGCAGCAGTTCCCGGACGCCCTGAAGGAAACGCGCGCCACCGACACCGCCGACCAGCACGGCGATCCGGGGTCCGTTCGCGGGCGTGGCGTCCGCTTGTTGTCCAGTCACATCCGCACAGCCTATGCGCTGACGCGAAGTCTCCCGTTCGCGGCAAATTTGCTATACATTTGCTATCGCACATCACAAGAGGGACTCGGAATGCGGCTGCGGATAGTAACGGAATAGCGACGGCGGCTTGACCATCGACGCGTCCGGCGTGTCTAATCACAGTCATGTCATTCCGGGTTCGCGCGAGAGATCAACGCGCGAACGACTTTTCGAACAGACGTTCGCATCGGTGTGACAAGCTCGGGGACGTCCGCGGGACAACGTCGCGGGGTATGGCCGTCGGTGCGCGTGTTGGTCCGACGGAAAGAATCATTCTGCGCTAACACACAGTGAGGAGGCGGAGCGATGGCCAACGAGATGGTCTCGCCGACCGATTCCACAGCAGGCGCAGCACGTGGCGTCTGCGCAGATAACGGCGGCTGGAAGGACCAAGAGGGGGGTGACGGAGTCACGGCGCCTCGGCTCAGCCTGGTCGTGACCGGCTTCGACGAGATGTTCGAATCCATCGAAGAGCAGTGGCAGGAGCGCGCCCTGTGCGCGCAGACCGATCCGGAGGCGTTCTTCCCCGAGAAGGGCGGCTCCACCCGCGAGGCCAAGCGGATCTGCATGGGCTGCGAGGTCCGCGACGAGTGCCTGGAATACGCGCTCGCGCACGATGAGCGCTTCGGCATCTGGGGCGGCCTCTCCGAGCGGGAGCGCCGCCGCCTCAAGCGCGGCATCGGCTGACAGACATCCGCGATGCCCGGAGCCGCCCGTCCACCGGGGCGCTCCGGGCACGCGCGACACGGCCGACAGATCTCCCACCGCCTCGATGCGGACGGCCGGAGCCGACTGGCCTAGATTTTCTCTCATGGCACGTTCCCGTAAGCGTCGACCGCCGACCGCGCGGTCGGTGATCCGCCGCGGCCGCGGAGTGCGCGGACCGATGCTGCCACCCACCGTGCCGGCCTGGCGGACCAGAGGCCAGAAGTTCGACCGGCTGGTGCTCGAGGCGTTCGCCCCCTTGGACTCCCGCTGGCACGACCGGCTCACCAAGCTCGACATCGCGGTCGACGACGTTCCGAAAATCCGTCCGCTGCATCCCGATTCGGTCACCTGGCCGGACGAGGTCGTCGCCGACGGCCCGGTTCCGCTCTCCCGGCTCATCCCGGCGGGCGTCGACCGGCACGGCGCGGCGACCAGGGCCAGGGTGGTGCTGTTCCGCAAGCCGCTCGAGTTGCGCGCCAGCGACCCCGACGACCTCGTCGATCTGCTGCGCGAAGTGCTGGTCCAGCAGGTCGCGACCTACCTCGGCGTCGATCCGGACGTGATCGATCCGGAAGCGGAGTGAATCGCACCCATCCGCGCGGCGGCGGCACCCGAATGCGCTGGGGGCAAGCGTGTGTAGGCGGTCACCGGCTGGGTACTCCGGTGCGCATGCCATGACCGACCACTGGCGTCGCGCGTGCGGACATCGGCGCCCGCGCGTGGCGCCGGGTGACGTCCGGATTCACCGCGGGGCACGTCGTGGCCCCGCGGAACCTCGTGCTGCCCTCGTTCCGCGACGCACGGACCGAGATTCTTCAAGCGTGTCTGTCCCCATCGACGCGCCAGGGGGGTTACTCTCATCGGCGTGATTCCCATGCGTCGTTGCTGCCGACCAGGCTGCAAGAATCCGGCCGTCGCGACGCTCACCTATGTGTACTCCGACTCGACGGCAGTCGTCGGACCACTCGCGACGGTCGCCGAACCGCACTCCTGGGATCTCTGCGAAACGCACGGCTCACGCATCACCGCCCCGAAGGGCTGGGAACTGGTTCGCCACGAAGGCGGGTTCTCCTCCAGCACACCGGATGACGATGATCTGACCGCGCTCGCCGAGGCGGTGCGGGAAGCGGGGTTGCGCCGCCGCCCTCCCGAGCGCGAGCAGCGCGGCTATCGCGACTACGCTCCCCCGCCGCCGCGCACCACGCGCACGGGTCGCCGCGGCCATCTGCGCGTGCTGCCCGACCCGCCGTCCTGATCGGACCAGGACGGTGTCGGACCGGTCCGGCGCAACCACTAGGGTGTTGGGCATGACAGTCGCCCGCTCTGCCGAATTCGTGAACGCGGTGATCAAGGCCTACGACGTTCGCGGTGTTGTCGGTGACCAAATCGACGCGGAATTCGTCAGGGACGTCGGCGCGTCCTTCGCGCGGCTGATGCGCGCCGAAGGCGCCCGCCGGATCGTCATCGGGCACGACATGCGCGATTCCTCCCCCGAGCTGTCGGCCGCCTTCGCCGACGGCGCGCTCGGCCAGGGCCTCGACGTGGTGCACATCGGCCTGGCCTCGACCGACCAGCTGTACTTCGCCTCCGGCCGCCTGGACTGTCCCGGCGCCATGTTCACCGCCAGCCACAACCCGGCCCGCTACAACGGCATCAAACTGTGCCGCGCCAAGGCCCTTCCGGTCGGTCAGGACACCGGGCTGGCCACCATCAAGAACGAACTGATCGACGGCGTGCCCGCGTACGCGGGCGAGCGCGGCACCGCGACCGAACTCGACCTGCTGACCGAGTACGCCGACTTCCTGCGCGGCCTGGTCGATCTCGGCGGCATCCGCCCGCTCACCATCGCGGTGGACGCGGGCAACGGCATGGGCGGGTACACCGTGCCCGCGGTGCTCGGCGCGCTGCCCCAGGTGACGATCGTGCCGCTGTACTTCGAGCTGGACGGCACCTTCCCCAACCACGAGGCCAACCCGCTGGACCCGGCGAACCTGGTGGACCTGCAGAAGCTGGTGCGCGAGTCCGGCGCGGACATCGGCCTCGCGTTCGACGGCGACGCCGACCGCTGCTTCGTCGTGGACGAGAACGGCGACCCGGTGTCCCCCTCGGCGATCACCGCCCTGGTGGCCGAGCGCGAACTGGCCAAGGAGCCCGGCGCGGTGATCATCCACAATCTGATCACCTCCCGCGCCGTGCCGGAGCTGGTGCACGAGCTGGGTGGAACGCCGGTGCGCACGCGGGTCGGGCACTCGTTCATCAAGCAGGAGATGGCCGCCACCGGAGCGGTGTTCGGCGGCGAGCACTCCGCGCACTACTACTTCCGCGACTTCTGGGGCGCCGACTCCGGGATGCTGGCGGCGTTGCACGTGTTGGCCGCGCTGGGTGAGAAGGACCGGCCGGTGTCGGAGCTGATGGCGTCCTACGCCACCTACGCGGCTTCCGGGGAGATCAACTCCACCGTGGCCGACGCCGCGGAGCGGACGCTGGCCGTCGTCGACGCCTTCGCCGACCGGGCGCATTCGGTGGACCGGCTGGACGGGGTGACCGTGCAATTGGCCGACAACGCCTGGTTCAACCTGCGCGCGTCGAATACCGAGCCGTTGCTCCGGCTGAACGTCGAAGCCAGATCGGCGGAGGAAGTAGACGCACTCGTGACCGAGATCCTGGGCATCGTTCGCTCCTGACTGGAATAGTGGAATCACAGGCCTTGGATTCGTCCGTCTCGGTCTCGGTGTGGCAGCTGGACCGGGTGGGCGCGGGGGCGGAAAAGACACAGCGCGATGAGGGGAGGTGGGACGCCCGATGATCGCTGGAACACCGGTGCTCGACCTCGACGATGCCGCTTCACTCGAGGCCGCCGACGCAGGCGGCGCCCTTCGCTCGGCCGCTTCCGGCGGCGCCCAGGTCCGCGCCACCGCGGCGGCCGTCGGTGAGGACGCGCTGGCCCGATTGGCCGATCTGCGACCGCGCAGCGTGGTGCTGGTCTCCGGTTCCGGGCGTGCCGCACGCGCCGCCGGACTGCTCGTGGCCGCGCTCGGCGACCGGGCGGGTCTGCCCGTCGTGCCCGCCGCCGCCTTGCCCCCTTGGGTGGGGCCGCTGGACGTCGTGCTGGTCTCCGGCGATGACGCGGGCGATCCGCGCCTGATCGACGCCGTCGACCGGGCGCTGCGCCGCGGCGCCGAGGTGGTCGTCGCCGCGCCGCACGAGGGGCCGCTGCGCGCCGCCGCGGCAGGGCGCGCCGCCGTGCTGGAACCCCGGGTGCAGGTGCTCGGGTACAACCGCCTGCTGCGCTTCCTGGCCGCCGGAATCGCGGTCCTGCGCGCGGTCGACCCCCAGCGCACCGGAGCCGTGGTCCCGGAACTCGCCGACCTGGCCGACGTGCTGGACGCGGAGGCGCTGCGCGACGGCCCGCACAACGAGGTCTTCCACAACCCCGCCAAGACGCTGGCCGCCCGGATGCAGCAGCGGGGCGTGGTGCTCGCGGGCGATTCGCCCGCCGCCGCCGAACTGGCCGAGCACGGCGCCGAGGTACTGCTGCAGTCCGCGGGCAAGGTCGCCACCGCGGTGGATCTGGCCGAAGCCGTGGCCGCGCGGACCAGGATGGCCGAGGCGGCGGGCGAATCCGCGCCCGGCTACGACCCGCTGTTCCACGACGAGGAACTGGACGGCCCCGCGCCCGTGGAACGCATCCGGGTGTTCGTGCTCAGCGCCGATCGCGATCGGGCGGCCGCGCGCAGGCGCATCGCGGTGTTCGGCGGCGAGGCGGCGAGCATGGTCGACGCCGATCTGGTGAACGCCGACGTCGACCTGCTGCACACGGAGATGACCGACCCGGCCGCGCCCGCGCAGACCCATGCCGAAGAGGCCGTGCCCGCCAACGGCACCGAACTCGAACAGCTCGCGGTGCTCGCGTTGCGACTGGAGATGGCGGCCGCCTATCTGCGGCTGATCGGCTCGCGCACCGCACCGGCCGACAGCCAGGAGCAGTACGGGGGAAGCTACTAGTGCACGAACTCGTTGGTGCGCTGCGCTCGTATGCCTGGGGCTCGCGCACCGCGCTCGCTCAGCTGTGCGGCAGGCCGGTGCCGTCGGCGCATCCGGAGGCCGAACTGTGGTTCGGCGCCCACCCGGCCGATCCGGCGTACGTGAAGACCGGCACCGACGCCGTCTCGCTGCAGGAACTGATCGCCGCCGACCCGAGCCGGGAACTGGGCTGGGTCGCAACCCGATTCGGCGAGAAGCTGCCGTTCCTGCTCAAGATCCTGGCCGCCGAGGAGCCGCTGTCGCTGCAGGCCCACCCGAGCACGGAGCAGGCGCGGGCCGGTTTCGAGCGGGAGAACCGCGCGAAGGTGCCGCTGAACTCGCCACTGCGCAACTACCGCGACGACAACCACAAACCCGAGCTGATCGTCGCGCTGGACCGGCTGGAGGCGCTGGCCGGCTTCCGCGATCCGCACCGCACCGTCGCGTTGCTGCGCGCGCTGGCGGTGGACGGATTGCGCTCCTACTGCGAACTGCTTGCCGCGCAACCGGACAAGGCCGGCCTGCGCACCCTGTTCACCACGTGGATCACGCTGCCGCAGCAGGTGCTGGCCACGCTGCTGCCCGAGGTGCTCGACGGCTGCGTGCGGTATCTGTCGGGCAAGGGCGCCCGCGAGTTCACGGCCGAGGCGCGCACGACGCTCGAATTGGCCGAGGCCTACCCGGGCGACGCGGGCGTGCTTGCGGCGCTGCTGCTGAACCGGGTGACCCTGGAGCCGGGCCAGGGATTGTTCCTCGCGGCCGGGAATCTGCACGCCTACCTGCGCGGGGTCGGCGTGGAGATCATGGCCAACTCCGACAATGTGCTGCGCGGCGGCCTCACCCCCAAGCACGTCGACGTGCCGGAATTGTTGCGCGTGCTGGATTTCGAGCCGATCGACTTGCCCGCGGTGCTGCCCGAGCCCGCCGGTGACGGGTCGGTGCGCTATCGCACGCCCACGTCGGAGTTCGCGCTGCGCCGCTTCGATCTGGTCGCCGGTTCCGCGCGGGTGCCGCTGACCCCGGCGGGCCCGGCGATCGTACTGTGCACGGCGGGCACGGTGCGGCTGTTGCGGAACGACTCGTCGCTGGAGCTCACCCGGGGTGCGGCGGCGTGGATCTCCGCCGCCGACACCGATATTCGCGCGCAGGCGGTGGACGGTGCCGTCCAGCTGTTCTGCGCGTCCGTCGGCGCGATCGGCTGACCGATCCGGAACGCCGGTTTCCGGGTGTCCTAGTCTGTTCGCTGGTATCTCGAAAACAGAGAGGACACGCTTCCATGTCGGCTGGCGGTGGCAAGAAGGCGATCGTCGCGGCGTTGACCGCGAACGCGGGGATCGCCGCGGCGAAGTTCGTCGGTGCGGCGATCACGGGATCGGGGTCGATGCTCGCCGAGGCCGTGCACTCCGTGGCCGACACGGGCAACCAGGGGCTGTTGCTGCTGGGCCAGCGGCGCGCCGCGAAGGAAGCCGACGAGCTGCACCCCTTCGGCTACGCGCGCAACCGCTACTTCTATTCGTTCATCGTGGCGCTGGTGCTGTTCACCCTCGGGTCGGGTTACGCCATCTACGAGGGCATCCACAAGATCCAGCATCCGGAGGAGCTGAGTTCGCCGATCGTGGCTGTCGTCATCCTCGTGATCGCGATCGCGCTGGAGACCTACAGCTTCACCACGGCGATACGCGAGTCCGCGCCGCTGAAGGGGGACGCGAGCTGGTGGCGGTTCATCCGCAATTCGCGCAGCCCCGAGCTGCCGGTGGTGTTGCTGGAGGACACCGGCGCGCTGATCGGCCTGATCTTCGCGTTCGCGGGCGTCGGCCTGACCATGCTCACCGACGACCCGGTCTGGGACGGCATCGGCACGCTGGCCATCGGCGGGCTGCTGGGCGTCATCGCGATCGTGCTGATCGTGGAGATGCAGAGCCTGCTGATCGGCGAGGGCGCCACGCCGCAGGAGAACCGGTTGATCCGCGCGAACCTGATCGACGAGACCCGCATCGATCGGGTGATCCACCTCAAGACGCAATACCTCGGGCCCGAGGAACTGCTCGTGGCCGCGAAGATCGGCGTCGTTCCCGGCCTCGACATCGCGGCGATCGCAGGCGCCATCGACGACGCCGAATCCCGCGTTCGCACCGCCGTGCCCGCAGCGCGCGTCATCTACCTCGAACCCGATCTCTACCGCACCCAGCCCGCCCAGAGTTGACGACCCGGCGACCGCGGGCAGCGCTCAGCGGTGCTGGACCGCCGGGGCGCGCAGGAGATCGAGCGGGTCGGTGCGGACGTCGAAGCGGTCGTGCAGGGCGTGCCGGGCGGCGTGCAGCCCGCACATGCCGTGGACTCCCGGACCCGGCGGCGTCGCGGACGAGCACAGGTAGACGCCGGGAATCGGTGTGGCATAGGGGTTCCAGCGTGGCGCGGGCCGGAACGCGAACTGGCGCAGCGTCATCGCGCCCGCGGAGATGTCGCCGCCGATGTAGTTGGCGTTGTGCGCGGGCATTTCCGCCGCTGTGATCACGTTCTTCGCGACGATCAGGTCGCGGAACCCCGGGGCGAACCGCTCGACTTGGCCGATCACCTCCTCACTCACGTCGCGGGTCGAACCGTTGGGCACGTGGGCATAGGTGTAGAAGGTGTGGCCGCCCGCCGGCGCGCGCGTTGGATCGACCACACCGGGCTGGATGGACAGCACGTAGGGCCGTTCGGCGTGTTTTCCCATGGCCACGGCGTGCTCGGCGGCCATGGCCTCGGCGCGGGTGCCGATCACGTGCACCGTTCCGGCGAGCTCGCAGCCGTCGGCCCGCCACGGCACCGGCCCGGAGAGCGCGAAGTCGATCTTGCACGCGGCGCCGCCGTACCGGAAACGCCGCAGCCGCTTCGCGTACCGCGCGGGTAACCGGTGCCCGGCGATGCGCAGTAGTTCGGCCGGGGCGAGGTCGAGCAGCACGGCGCGGGCGCAGGCGAACTCGTCGATGGAGTCGACGCGATGACCGGTGTGCACCCGGCCGCCGAGACGTTCGAGTTCGGCGATGAGCGCGTCGGGGATCGCCTGACTGCCGCCGCGCGGAATCACCCAGCCTCCGACGTGGGCCAGCGTGCCGAGCAGCAGCGCCGCGCCCGCGGCCGTGATCGCGCGCGGGGGAATGATCGCGTGCGTGGCGATGCCGGTCAGCAAGGCGGGTGCGACCTGGTCACGAAATCTGATGTTCCACAGCGGCGAGCCCTGCTCCAGGGTGCGCAGGCCGAAACGGATCGAGGTCGCCAGCCCGGACGGAATGCGGCGCAGATCCGACATCGCGAGGTCGACCACGTCCGGCCAGTGCCGCACCAGCGGAGCGAACAGTTCGCGCCATGCCGGACCGTCGGGACCGAGGTCGTCGACCGTCCGTTCCAGGTCTCGCCAGGCCAGCCCGGCCACCCCGCCGTCGAGCGGATGGGCGTAGGAGACCTCGGGGGCCAGCAACTCCACGCCGTGCGCGGTCAGGTCGAACGCGCGGAACAGCGGTGCGGCCGCCGCCATCGGATGCGCGCCCGCGCACACGTCGTGCCGGTAACCGGGCAAAGTCAGTTCCGCCGTACGGGATCCACCGCCTGCCGTCGCCTCGGCCTCGTACACCTCCACGGCGAGCCCCGCGCGGGCCAGGATCACCGCGGCGGCGAGGCCGTTCGGTCCGGAGCCGACCACCACCACATCAGCCATACCCCCACGCTACCGGCGGCGGGCTCGCCGACGCGGCCGTCAGGCTCGCGCCGCGCCCACGGCGGCGAGCCATTCCGCCACCACCGGGTCAGGCGCCGAATTCGCGGTTCCGTGGTCAGCCGTCCGTTCCGGTGCAGTGTGGCCAGGCCGTGCGGGCAACTCCAGGCGACCATGATCCCGGTCACTCTCCCGGCAATCCGATGACTTCGCGGCATCCGTCCCGTCTGCACCATCGAACGCACGACGAGCAAGGAGATCGACCAATGGCGACCAAGCCGCACGGCCCCGCGTCCTACTTCCCCTCCATCGAGGCCAAGTACGGCCGCACCATCGAGGAATGGAAGGCCGCCATGCGCGAGACCGGCTCGAGCTCGCACAAGGAGCTGGTCGAGTGGCTGAAGACCGAGCACGGGTTCGGGCACGGCCATGCCAGCGCCCTCACCCAGCATTACCTGCACCCGGAGAAATGGACGGCCTGACCCCGGACATCACGAAGGGCCCGCGGATCCCGCGAGCCCTTCGTCGTGCGCGCGCTACGCCTCGACCAGATCCTTGGTCTCGGATTCCTGCGCCTGCGCCGGCGTCCCGTGGCCGTCGTCGACCATGGTCCGCTCGTCGAAGGGAAGTTCGCGATCGAGCACCTCGCGCACCCGGTCCACGTCGACGGTCTTGGTCCAGGTGCCGATCAGCACCGTGGCGACCGCGTTGCCGGAGAAGTTGGTCAGCGCCCGCGCCTCGGACATGAAGCGGTCGATGCCGACGATCAAGCCGACGCCGTCGAGCAACTCGGGCCGATGACTCTGCAACCCGCCCGCCAGCGTGGCCAGCCCGGCGCCGGTGACGCCGGCGGCGCCCTTGGACGCGACGATCATGAACACCAGCAGCCCGAGTTGCTCCCCGATGGACAGCGGCTTGCCCATCGCCTCCGCGATGAACAGCGATGCCATGGTCAGGTAGATGGCGGTGCCGTCGAGATTGAACGAATAGCCCGTCGGGACCACGACGCCGACGGTGGTGCGCTCGACGCCCATGTGGTCCATCTTCGCGATCAGCCGTGGCAGCGCCGATTCCGACGACGAGGTCGCGACGATCAGCAGGTACTCCCGCGCGAGGTAGCGCACCAGCTTGAAGATCGACACCCGGGACACGGCCCACAGCAGCGTGCCGAGCACGCCGAAGACGAAGACCACGCAGGTGAGGTAGAACGCGAGCATCAGCGTCCCCAGCTTCGCCACGGCATCCAGACCCGTCTTGCCGACCACGTTGGCGATCGCGCCGAACGCGCCGACCGGCGCCAGCCACAGGATCATCACCAGGATCCGGAACACGAGTTTCTGCAGCAGCGCCACGCCGCGCAGGATCGGCTCGCCCGTCGCGCCCATGGCCTGCACCGCGAATCCGACCAGCAGCGCGACGAACAGCGCCTGCAGCACGTTGCCGGTGGTGAGCGAGGACAGTAGCGTCGACGGCACGATGTTCTGGATGAATTCCCAGGTCCCGCCCGCGCTGTGGGCGGTATCGGCCAGCGTGTGACCCGCTTTGGCCGACGTGGCGATATTCAGTCCGGTACCCGGTTGCACCAGGTTGCCGACGACGAGACCGATTCCCAGCGCGATGGTCGACATGACCAGGAAGTAGCCGATGGCCAGCCCGCCGACCTTGCCGACGGTGGCCGCGGCGCGCACCGAGCCGATCCCGAGCACGATGGTGCAGAAGATGACCGGAGCGATCATCATCTTGATGAGGTTGACGAAGATGGTCCCCAGCGGAGCGAACGACTGCGCGACGCCCGGCGCCAGCCAGCCGACGAGGACGCCGGCGACCACAGCCACGATGACGGCCAGATACAGCCAATGGGTGCGGTCGTGCCGCGTTCGAGTCGAGTCGCTCATAGCGAGGATTTCCCTTCGAAAGGTACCGGCGCGAGGCGGCTCGCGCCTTCCAGGCAGAATGATGGTCGGCCGGGTGATCCCGGTCACTGTTTGGTGCATTACGTTCAGCGGAGGAAGAGCTTGTGAGACGCGGTCGGCTCTCCCTCGCCGGGCAGGCGTTCGTCTTCCAGTTGGTCGTGCTCGCGCTGATGATCGGGATCGGCGTTGTGCTCGCGGTGCTGGACGCCAGGCACGACAGCGACGTCACCACCACCAGGGAGGTCACCGACGTCGCGGTGAGCGTGGCCGACGCGCCCTCGACCATCGACGCGCTGCGCAGTCCGGATCCGACGGCGCTGCTGCAGCCGGTGACCGAGGAGATCCGGCACGAGACCGGCATGGATTTCATCGTGGTCATGGCGCCCGACCGGACCCGCTACACGCACACCAACCCCGCGATGATCGGACTGCCGTTCAGCGGCACCATCGATCGCGCGCTGGCGGGCGAGACCTTCACCGAGACGTTCACCGGCACGCTCGGTCCGTCCATCCGGGCGGTGACGCCGGTGCACGACCACGGGCGGATCGTCGCCTTGGTCTCCGCCGGGGTGACCCGCGCGAAGATCGGCGACCAGGTCGCCACCCAGTTCCCGGTGATCCTCGGCGTCGCTGGGGCCGGGCTGGTGCTGGCCGCGGGTGGTTCGTTCCTGTTGAGCCGCAGGCTGCGTCGGCAAACGCACGGCCTGGCGCCCGACGAGTTGCGCGCGATGTACGAGCACCACGACGCCGTGCTGCACTCGGTGCACGAGGGCCTGGTGGTGTTCGGCGCGTCGGGCGAGGACGCCGAAGTGGTCAACGACGAGGCGCGCCGCCTGCTCGACCTGCCCCCGGGCGAGGTGCGCCGCAGCGACCTGCCGCTGTCGTTGCAACGGATGAGCTGGGGCACCGTCCGCGACGAGATGCACGTGACCACCGACCGGATCCTGCTGGTCAACCAGGACACCGTGGAATGGGAAGGCCGGGCGATCGGCACCGTGATGACCATCCGCGATCACACCGAGTTACAAGCGGTGATGGGCGAACTCGACTCGGTGCGCAGCTTCGCCGCGTCGTTGCAGGCGCAGGCGCACGAGTCGGCCAACCGGTTGCACACCGTGGTCACCATGGTCGAGCTGGGCCGCCACCGCGAGGCCGTCGAGTTCGCCACCGCGGAACTCGAGTTGTCCCAGTCGCTGATCGATCGGCTGTTCGCCGCGGTGGGCGCGCCCGCCTTGGCCGCGCTGCTGCTCGGCAAGGTGAACCAGGCCGCCGAACGCGGCATCGAGCTGACCATCACCGACGACACCGCGCTCGACTCGGTGGACCCGCTGTCGCCGCACGAAACCGTCACGCTGGTGGGCAATCTCGTCGACAACGCGATCGATGCCGCGGCGGACAGCACGTCCGGCTGGGTGGAGGTCACGCTGCGCCACCAGCGAGCGGACGCGGGAGACGGTTCCACGCTCTACATCCGGGTCGCCGACAGCGGTCCGGGGATGTCGGCGGAGATGTTCGCGCGTGCGTCCCAGCGTGGTTATTCGACCAAGGCCGACCACCACGGGCTCGGTCTCGCGCTGGTCCACCGGCTGGTGGCCCGGCACGGGGGAAGCATTCGCACCGAACGGGATCCCGAAAGCGCGGTGACCGTGACGATCCCACGAAAGGAGGCACGATGATCCGTGTGCTGATCGTCGAGGACGAGCCGCTGATAGCCGAGGCTCACCGCGCCTATGTGGAGCGCATCGCCGGATTCACACCCGTCGGCATCGCCCACACCGGGCGCGAGGCGATGCGCGCGGCGGCCGACGCGGCGGCCGAGGGCACACCGATCGACCTGGTGCTGATGGACATCGGTCTCCCTGACGCCAGCGGCCTGGACGTCGCCGCCGCGCTGACCGGTCTCGCGCCGCGCCCGGACGTCATCGCGATCACGTCCGCGCGGGATCTGGCCATGGTGCGCACGGCGGTGTCGCACGGCGTCGTGCTGTATCTGCTGAAGCCGTTCACCTTCGCCGCCTTCCGCGACAAGCTGGACCGCTATCGCGAGTTCCGCACCGCGCTGCCGGCCGGTGAGAGCGCCATCTCCCAGCACGACATCGACCGGGCGTTGAGCGCCCTGCGCACCACCGACCAGCGCGCGACGACCCCCAAGGGCGTCGCGCCGCAGACTCTCGACGAGATCTCCCGCGCCGTGCGCGCGGCCGAGGCCGAGGGCGTGACCGCCGCGGACACCGCGACCTCGATCGGGGTCTCGCGCATCACCGCATGGCGCTATCTGGAGAAGCTCGCCGATGACGGATTGGTCGTCCGCCGCTCCGACTACGGCCGGGCCGGACGTCCGAAGACCCGCTACGTGTGGAAGACCACGGGCTGATCAGACCGGCTCCGGGGCCTGCGCGCGCTGGCCGAGGTGCACCGGCATCCGCTCGTACCCGTGCAGGGTGAACAACGCGCGCCGCCGCAGCGGTCCGTCCAGGCGCAGGTCGGGGAACCGGTCGAACAGGGCTTGCAGCGCGTACACGCCTTCCATCCGAGCCAGGCTCGCTCCCAGGCAGACGTGCACGCCGCTGCTGAACGACAGGTGATCCTTCGCGTTCTCGCGACCGACGTCGAACCGTCCTGGATCGGCGAAGACCGCGGGATCGCGATTGGCGCCCGCCAGCGACAGCACCACCGTGTTGCCCGCGCGCACCGGGACGCCGTCGATCTCCACGTCGGTCAGCGCGGTGCGCGCCGTGGTCTGCACCGGGGAGTCGAAGCGCAGGATCTCCTCGACTGCGTTGGGCCACAGCTCCGGCTCTTCGCGCAGCCGCTCCAGCTGATCCGGATGGGCCAGCAACTGCGCGACACCGTTGCCGATCAGGTTGACCGTGGTCTCGAAGCCTGCGCCCATGAGCAGGCTCGCGGTGGCCTTGAGCGCGTAGGAGTCCAGTTCCCCCGCGGTGACCAGGCTGCTGAGGATGTCCTCGCCCGGCTCGCGGCGCAACCGCTCGATGTGCCGGTCGAGATAGTCGTTCATCACCTCCATGGCCCGCATCGCCTTCCGGTGCGCGCGCCACGGGATACCGACGTCGAGCAGGGGCGTCATCTGGTCGCCCCAGTTCAGGAACAGCGCCTTGTCCTCGTCCGGGAAGCCGAGCATCTCCGAGATGATGGCGATCGGCACCTGGGAGGCGAACGAGTGGATCAGGTCCGCGGAACCGTGGGAGGGCAGACCGTCCAGCAATTCCGCGGTGACCGTCTCGACGCGGTCGCGCAGCCTGCGGATCGCGCGCGGGGTGAACGCCGATGCCACCGGTTTGCGCATCGCGGTGTGTTCCGGCGGGTCGATCACCAGCATCGACGGCGGCTCCACCGGATTCGGCGGCAGCGGGAAACGCTCGGCGAGCTTGCGCAACGGCTTGGGGATGTTGAAGCTCTCCGTGGTGCGCACGCCGAAGCGGCTGTCGCGCAGGATGGAGCGGCACAGCTCGTGGTCGAAGGTCGCGAACGCGATCGGGGTGCGCAGCAGCCTTGTCTCGCCGCGCAAGCGCTCGATCAGCGGATAGGGGTCGTCGAAGCCGGCCTGGCCTGCCATCAGTTCGGCGAACGGATCACCGCGGCGCGCCTGCGTGCGCAGGACGAGACGAGGCGCGCCCTGCACGGACAACCAGCGGAACCAATAATGCGGCTTCATAGTCCAACCTCGTCGTCGTGGCGATGAGTCCACCGTACGGAACCGTGCGCGGTTGTGGAACGTCCTCAGGTCGGATCCGGCGCTTATACCGTGGTAGGAGCGGCTCAGCCGCGCTGCGCGGTCACCCGCTCCGAAGCGATGCGCCGCTCACGCAGCGCCGGATCGGGGTTGACCACCTGCACCAGCGACGCGCCCGCGGCCAGCACCGCGAGATATCCGTCGATCAGTTCGGCCGGGGTGTCCCACGGCGTGCTCGACAGCACCCGGTCCCCTTCGGCGAAGCCCTGGCGCACGGCCGATTTCCGCGCCTCGGCGAGCACCTCCTTGACCGGCATGCCGTCGAGCGCGACGCCGGCGCCGCGCGGGAGGAACTGGTCGCCGTGCACGCGCACCGAGGTGGCGAAGTCCGTGACGCCGACCGGCAGGTCGCGCACCGGCGAACCCATGGCGTCCAGCGACAGCGCGGCGACCTCGCCCGCTCCGTCGGCGTCGTCCAGGCGGTCGGGGGTGACCAGGGCCAGATCGGCGTCCCGGTCCGGCTGCAGCACCACCTCGGTGCCCGCCCACCAGCAGCCAAGCAACACCGCGGCGGTCTGCCAGTGCGCAGGCAGCAGGACCGCGACCCGCGCGCCGGGACTCAGGCCGAACTCGTCGCGAATCAGATTGGCGGTCTTGGCGGCCCAGTTCGCCAGCGTCGCGCCGGACAACTCGATGCGCGCGCCGGTGGCGTCGTCGTAGTAGGTGACGCGCGGGCCTGCGGGTTCGCGGGCGAGGATGGGATCGAGTACCGCTTCGGTGAGCGTATGTGCCTGGTCGATGTCACGCATGGTTCAGTTCACGCATTTCGGTCCGTTCTGGCCTGCGTCGATCGGTGGAGCGGGCGGGACTGGTGTGGCCGCGGTCGACGTTCCGGACAGATCGAACATCCGGCTCGCCGACGAGCCCGGACCAGAATAGTCGCTCGCCAGCACGACACTCACCGAATCCGGGGACAGCGCCGGATCGGCGAGCACCGTCAGCCCGCCGAGCGCCTTGGCCACCGCCTGCGCCTTCGGGCTCGCGGTGTCCGCCGCGAGCACCCGGCTGCCGGTGACGCGAGTGCCGGTGTAGTTGGACACCGTGCCTTGGCGAAAACCCTTGGCGCTCAATGCTTGCGCGACCTCGGCCGCGAGCCCGCCGATGCCGCCCGCGTTGTAGACGCTGACCGTCACCGTCGCGGGATCGAAGCCCGTCTCGGCATTGCGCGGGGCGGGGTTGTCGCCGACCAGCGAGGCGACGTAGGACTTGACCGCTTTGGGCTCGACCTTGACCACCGATTCGCCGTTGCCGGTCTCGCCGTTGAGGTCGGCGACCGGAATGGTCTCGAATTTCACCTGACCGCCGGACAGGTCCTTCAACCGTTGCAGGAAGGCCAGCACGTCCCAGTCCTCGTCCAGCACGATCGTCCGCCCCACCGCTTCGCTGAGTTGCTGGAGCTTGGCCGGGTTGCCCAGCGTCTTCGCGCTGAGCACCTGCTGCACCAGCTGCGCCATGAACACCTGCTGGCGCACGATGCGATCGATGTCGCCGCGCGGCAGGTCGTGGCGCTGGCGCACGAAACTCAGTGCCCGCGGGCCGTCCAGCCGCTGCCGTCCCGCGGGGAACCTGGCGCCGGACATCCACTCGTCGACCGGGTTCTTCAGACACACCTCGACTCCGCCGACGGCGTCGGTGAGCAGCGCGAAGCCGAGCAGACTCACCTCGGCGTAGTGGTCGACGGTGATGCCGGTGAGCCCGGCCACCGTCTTGATCAGCGCCTGTCTGCCCGCCTGAGTGGACTGCCGCTCCGCCTCGTCGTTGGCGGCCCTCTGGTCGAGGAGCTTCTGGAACTGGGTCGCCTTCGTCGCGCCGTAGGCGGAGTTGATCTTGCCCATCCCCAGGCCGGGAATGTTGACGTAGGAATCGCGCGGAATCGAGATCGCGGTGGCCGAGCGTCCGTCGTTGGGCACGCGCAGCAGGACGATGGTGTCGGTGTTGGTGCCCACCTCGTCGCCGGCGTGCAGCATCGCGCGCTCGGCGTCCGAGAGCGGATTGCCGTGCGCGTCGGTGCGGCTGTCCACACCGACCAGCAGGATGTCCACCGCGCCGTCGCGACTGCCGCCCAGGCCGAGATCGCCGAGTCGCTCGATGTTCGCGACCAGCCCGTCGACGCTGTGCCAGGCGAAACCGGTGAGCACCAGCACGGTGACGGCGGCGGCCACGGCGAGCGAGCGCAACGGCCCGAAGGCTCGGTCGCCGGACCCGGTCGCCCGCGACGCCGCCGATGTGCCCCTCCGCTGCGACAAGTCCGCATCCTCTCGCCGAAACTCGGTGTACCGGCGACGCGTGCGCAACCGATCCGCCACCCTGGTTACCGCTCGCCCCGCCCGATTTCGGGATCACCCGATAGCACAAGGCTATCGAAAGGTGGTCGCGAACGGCCGTAACCGAGAACGTGGCGGCGTGCCAGACTTGCGCCCGTGACCGACCCCACCGCGCCCGCGTCCACCGTGCCCGCTCGCCTCGTCGTCACCGGGGCGAACGGACAGGTGGGCCGGGAATTGCGGCGTCTCGCTCCGGCCGCCAGCGGCTACGGGCGCGCCGAACTCGACATCACCGACCCCGCCGCCGTGCGCGCGGTACTCGCGCCCGGCGACGTGGTGCTGAACTGCGCCGCCTATACCGCCGTCGACCTGGCCGAGACCGAAGCCGAGGCGGCGTACGCGGGCAACGCCACCGGACCGACCGTGCTCGCAGGCGTCTGCGCTGACGTCGGCGCCCGGCTGATCCATCTGTCCACCGATTACGTCTTTCCAGGTACCCACGATCGGCCGTACGACACTGCCGATGTGACCGGACCGACCTCCGTGTACGGGGCGTCCAAGCTCGCGGGCGAACAGGCGGTGCTGAGCCGCTGCCCGGACGCGCACGTGGTGCGCACGGCGTGGGTATACACCGGGCGCGGCGGCGATTTCGTCGCCACGATGCTGCGGCTGGAGCGCGAACGCGACACCGTCGACGTGGTCGACGACGAGGTCGGCTCTCCCACCTACGCCGCCGACCTGGCCGCCGCGCTGCTGGAATTGGCGGGCAGACCGGACGCGCCACGGGTGCTGCACGCCACCAACGCCGGACGGGCCAGCCGGTTCCAACTCGCCCGCGCGGTGTTCGCCGGGGTCGGCGCCGATCCCGAACGCGTCCGGCCGTGCGACTCCTCCGCGTTCCCCAGACCCGCACGGCGCCCGGCGTTCTCGGTGCTGTCGCCGCGGGCCTGGAACGACGCGGGGCTCACGCCGCTGCGGGATTGGCAGGCCGCGCTGAGCGACGCCCTGGCGCGGCGGTCCGATTGAGGCGACCTTCCTCAATCAAGCCCTCCGCCGCTGCTGCGGCCAACCGCGAATCATCAGCACACGCCCGGCGACTGCTGTCATCAGGTCTCCAGACACCACTGGGAGCCCTGAGCGAATCATCGGCACACGCCTTCCGACTGCCTGCCCGCGGCGCGGTCCGCCATCCCCGCGACCATGCGCGGACTATCGGGGGACGGCTCGCGCCCGCGCCCGTTAAGGTTGGCTGTCGTGAGTGATTCCGCATCCGCCGCGCCCGCGGGCCTGGCCGTCGTCACGGTGACCTACTCGCCGGGTGAACACCTCGAGCACTTCATCAGCACGCTAGCCGGGGCCACCGCCGAGAAACCTCAGGTGATCCTCGCCGACAACGGCTCGGTGGACGGTGTGCCGGAGCTGGTCGCCGAGGCCAATTCCCACGTGCGGCTGCTGCGCACCGGCGGCAACATCGGTTACGGCGGCGCGATCAACCGGGCGGTCGCGGAGATCGATCCGGCGATCGAGTTCATCGTGATCGCCAACCCGGACATCCGCTGGGGCACCGATTCCATCGACAAACTGCTCGCCGCCGCCAAGCGCTGGCCGCGCGCGGGCGCGCTCGGGCCGCTGGTGCTCGAGCCGGACGGCAGCGTGTACCCGTCGGCCCGCCGGGTGCCCGGCCTGCTGGACGGCGCCGGACACGCGATCCTGGGCACGGTGTGGAAGTCCAACCCGTGGACCCGCCGCTACCGGCAGGAGAACGAGGAGATCTCCGAGCGGGCCGTCGGCTGGCTGTCGGGTTCGTGCCTGCTGGTGCGGCGCGCGGCGTTCGACTCGATCGACGGCTTCGACTCCCGCTACTTCATGTACATGGAGGACGTCGACTTCGGTGACCGGATGGGCAAGGCGGGCTGGCACAACGTTTTCGTGCCGGACGCCGAGGTCACCCACGCCAAGGGTCACGCGGCGGGACGTCATCCCGAGAAGATGCTGCCCGCCCACCACGCCAGCGCCTACCGGTTCCAGGCCGACCGGCATCCGCACTGGTGGCAGGCTCCGCTGCGGCTGGCGCTGCGGGCCGGACTTGCGATCCGCTCACGGATTGCGGTTCGATCTGCCCTGCGCCAGCAGGCGCGCGACGCCGGGTGACCGGCGACGCCGGCAGGAAACGACCTTGTGAACAGGGGAGCTCGATGGCAGGAAATGCAGGCACCGACGCGGTGATCCTGGTCGGCGGGCAGGGAACGCGGCTGCGGCCGCTGACCCTCTCGGCGCCCAAGCCGATGCTGCCGACGGCCGGGCTCCCGTTCCTGACCCACCTGCTCGCCCGGATCGCCGAGGCCGGGATCACCCACGTGGTGCTGGGCACGTCGTTCAAGGCCGAGGTGTTCGAAGAGCACTTCGGCGACGGCTCCGAGCTGGGCCTGGAGATCGAGTACGTCACCGAGACCGAGCCGCTGGGCACCGGAGGCGCGATCCGCAACGTGCTGCCCAAGCTGCGCGCGGACAACGTGATGGTGTTCAACGGCGACGTGCTCGGCGGCACCGACCTCGGCGCGGTGCTCGACACGCACGAGTCCACCCGCGCGGATGTGACGTTGCACCTGGTCCGGGTCAGCGACCCGCGCGCGTTCGGCTGCGTGCCCACCGACGCGGACGGCCGGGTCACCGCGTTCCTGGAGAAGACCCAGGACCCGCCGACCGATCAGATCAACGCCGGATGCTACGTCTTCCGCCGCGAGTACATCGAGAAGATCCCGGCCGGGCGCCCGGTGTCGGTGGAGCGCGAGGTGTTCCCCGCGCTGCTGACCGAGGGCGCCCGCGTCCAGGGCTACGTCGACGCCTCCTACTGGCGCGACATGGGCACCCCCGAGGACTTCGTCCGCGGCTCCGCCGACCTGGTTCGCGGCATCGCGCCCTCCCCCGCCCTGCCGGGGCAGCGCGGTGAATCGCTGGTGCATCCCAGCGCAGGCGTCGCTCCCGGCGCGCTGCTCATCGGCGGCACGGTCGTCGGCCGCGGCGCGGAGATCGGGGCGGGCGCGCGCCTGGACGGCGCGGTCGTCTTCGACGGCGCGGTGATCGAAGCCGGCGCCACCGTCGAACGCACCATCATCGGCTTCGGGGCGCGCATCGGTCCCCGCGCACTGGTCCGCGACGGCGTCATCGGCGACGGCGCGAACATCGGCGCACGCTGCGAACTGCTGCGCGGCGCCCGCGTCTGGCCCGGCGTGGAGATTCCCGACGGCGGCATCCGCTTCTCCACCGACGTCTGAGGCCCCGACCCCGCACGCGGCTAGGAGAATCCCACGGCTTGCTGCCCCCAGGCGGTGTGCAGGTCGCGGTCGGGGTCGTCGACCACCCGATCGACGCTGTCGATGAGCAGCGTGGCGCGGGCTCCGAGCCGGTAGGGCCGCCAGTGCTTGGAGCCGTCGAGGGCGGCGGGCACGCCGTGCGCGGCGAAGGCCAGCCAGCGGCGCATCATGCGCCCGGAGACCTCCATGGCCGCCTTGCGCCCGCCGAGCCAGAAGGTGGGGTCGAGGTTCAGCGTGCCGAAATTGCCGAAGATGTAAGGCAATTCGGTGGCGTGACCAGCACCGACGCGGGCCGCCCTGAGCATGGGGGTGGCGTAGTCGAAGCGGTACATCCAGGTGGGCGAGTGCTCGGCGTGGCCGTCGGCCACCCAGTGCGCCGGCATCCGGAACGCCGCGTCGGTGGACATCGCCAGCGCGCCGCGCGCCTTGTTCAGGTCCGGGTAGGCCGAGGTGATCTCGGCGATGCGCTCGGCGGACAGCTCAGGGTGACCGGCCGCGACGTCACGCAGCATCGCGTTCACCGCGTCCGGCGTCACCGGCATGATCGGCGAGCGCAGCAGCCGGAACAGCGACGCCTCGTCCTTGTTGGTGCCGATGATCAACGGCACCCGGTGCGATAGTCCGCGCTGGAACCGGTCGATCGGGTAGGTCGGCAGCAGATCGCCGTCGACCACGGGCGCGGCGGCCAGCCGGCCCGGTTCCCGCAGCGGTATCTCGTCGAGCAGGACGCCCGCCGCGGCCACGATCCGCTCGATCGGGCAGTCCAGCAATTCCTCGGCCCTGGTCGCGGGCAGCTCGATCAGTTCGAGGAACCGCCGCGCCACCCTCGCGGCCCGTTCCTGCCCGAACACGGTGGTCGCGGGCGGGCTCTGCGCGATCGCCCGGTGGAACAGCCCGGCGGCGCGCGGCGCGGTGAGCAGCGCGGTGACGCAACCCGCTCCGGACGACTCGCCGAACAGCGTGACGTTGCCTGGATCACCGCCGAACGCGGCGATGTTGTCGCGCACCCACTCCAGTGCGGAAATCTGGTCGTGCAGGCCGAGATTCGGCGCGAAGTCGGCGCCGAGGGAGGACAGGTCCAAGAAGCCGAGCGCACCGAGCCGATAGTTGACCCCGACGACCACCACGTCACCGGTCGCGGCCAGCTTGCGCCCGTCGTAGATCTGTTGCGCGGCGGTGCCGAGGCAGTACGCGCCGCCGTGCAGCCAGACCAGCACCGGGCGCGGTTCGGTTTCCCCGCCACGGGTCGGCTCGCCGGTTTCCGGCCGAGGTGACCAGACGTTGAGCCACAAACAGTCCTCGCCCATGGTCAGGCCCGAGTCGATGGGAACCATGGTGCCCATCGTCTGCGGCGCGATATCCCCGAACGCGGTGCAGTCGCGCACTCCCTCCCAGGGCTGCGGGGGCCGCGGCGGAGCGAACCTGGCCGGACCGGTGGGGGCCGCCGCGTAGGGGATGCTGCGCCAGACGGACACCGACCCTTCGCGCACGCCGCGCACGTCGCCGTAAGCCGTTCGCGCGATGGGCTCGGCGCAACCGTCGGGACCGGGCACCGCCTCGGAGAACTGAGCGCGCATCGCAGACCTCCTCATACTTCTTTTTCGAGAGTACGTCGAAGATCAGGACGACAACGTCGCGATGCCATGACATTGCCGCGTCGACTCCCATTCATCCGCTGTTCAGGCCGTCGGACGGGGCCTCGGTGTCGAATCGGTCACGGCGACCGCCGGAACCCACGGCAACTTGCGATAGCCAGGAGGGTGCTCCCGTCGCGCGGGTGGAGCGGGGTCAGGTCGCGGCCTCCGATTCCCGGTCGCCGACCGACGCCGCCTCGTCGCCCACGTACGCGACCCCCAATCGGCGATACGGCCCGTCCTCGCCCAGCAGCTGTGCGTGCGTGCCGGTCTGCGACAACGGTCCCACCACCGCGATGAGATCGGGGTCCGCCGCGGTGGCGAGCCTCGTGCAACACCACCGAGCCCGCGGACATCTCCAGGACTCGCCCCCCGAACGACGAGCTGCCCGCGGCGCAAGCCCTAAACTGAGCGGATGCCGAGTTACAGCTATCGGTGCCGCAGCTGCGGCGACACGTTCGAGGTCTCCCGCCCGATGGCGGAGTCGTCGGCGCCGGCGACCTGCCCGATCGGCCACGACGACACGGTCAAGCTGCTGACCACCTTCGCCACCGTCTCCCGAGGCGGTGCTCCCGCGCCGGCTCCGGCGGCGCCACCGGCGGGCGGCGGCTGCTGCGGTGGCGGCTGCTGCGGCTGAGATTCCGGCGCGGGGTCAGTCGCGCCGGTCGGCGTGACCGAGGTCGCGCTCGGGTGCGACCCGGTCGCGCACCCGCTGCTTCAGCACCGCGATGTCGGGAAATCCGCCGTCGGCCTTGCGCTCCCAGATCTGTTCGCCGTCCACGGTGATCCGGAAGACCCCGCCCGAACCGGGCCGGAGCGCGACTTCGTCCAAGTCGGTGGCGAACGTGCTGAGCAATTCCTGTGCCATCCAGCTCGCCCGCAGCAACCAGCGGCATTGGGTGCAGTACTCGATCGCGACGCGTGCCATGCCCGCTGACGCTACCGCTCAGTCCTCGTGCGTGCCGTCCAGGTAGACCCACGCGCCCTCGGACCGGGCGAACCTGCTGGTCTCGTGCAGGGAGCCGCGGCCGTCGGCGTCCCGGTAGTGCGCGACGAACTCCACCGTGCCGCTGTCGTCGAACAGTCCACCGCGATCGGTCCCGGTGATCTCGAGGAACAACCAGCGCTGGGCCGGATCGAGGGTCAGCTCGCGCGGGCGGGTGCGCGGATGCCAGGAACGCAGCAGATAGCAGGCGTCGCCCACCGCGAACGCGGTGTAGCGCGAGCGCATCAGCGCTTCGGCGGTGGGAGCGGGACGCTCGCCGCTCAGCACCGGACCGCAACAGTCGTCGAAAGCCTCACCACGCCCACACGGGCATCGCCGCGCCGCATTCATGCCGCGTCCTTTCCGAACCCCACTGCCATCTCTGCTCCTGATCCGCACACGCCTTGCCCGTCCGGCCTACACGCGTCTCCGTGGGCACACGCTTCCCGCCATCTCCGGCTAATGATCATCCTTCCGGCCTGAACGGCGCCCGCCGCAGGCACGTCGCCACCGCTTCCGAGCCGATCCGCTTGCCGCCGGTCTTGCCGACCCGGCGTCCACCCGGAATCAATCCCGGCGCGCCTGCACCGCCGCGAGGTCCGCGGCCAAGGCGACGGTCTGCTCCCGCCAACGGCGCAGGTCGGTGACGCTGGGAGCGAGTTCGTAATCGTGGTGGTGGGCCGCGCGCGACAGCGCTGCCCAGAGCACGGCCACGCGCGCCGCCACGTCCGGTCCCGCGAAGGCGCGCAGCGCGATCAACTGCGCCCGCATCGGACAGCGGACCAGCGCGGGCGCCAGGCGCGACCACAGTTCGTCCACGGCCTGCTCCAGCGCGATCCGCAGGATCCAGGCCGTCGCCCTCGACCACAGCCCGCCCGCGGCGGTCACCGATCCCGCCAGCAGCAGATCGACCGTTTCCAGCCGCTCGGCGACCGACGGCCGATTCCCGCGCGAACGGGGCGGGCCGTTGTTCCGCCCCCGCTGCCCGTGCCGGGTCGCGCGCCCGCCGCCCCCTGGGCCACGGCGCGCGCCGACCGGCCTGCGCCGCCCGGTCACCGGCGCCTCACCGGGCCAGCCACGCGACGAACTTCTCGGTCTCACCGATCAGCTCGCGCATATCGCGCCCGATCGGCACGTGCGCGCCCGCCGTGGCGTCGCGCAGCGCGTCCACCACCCACCGGCCCTCGCGCGCGATGAGGTTCTTGTTCAAGTCGTCGACCCTACTGCCGACCCCGAAGACCGCGAGCGCCACCTTCGCCCGGGTCGAATGCGCGGCATCGATGTGGCGTTCCACCTCTTGGTGGTCCATGCCCGCGGCGAGCAAGCTGCGCCGCGCCCTGGCCAGACTGGCCGCTTCCACCGCGGAACGGCAGCACGTGGCCACCAGTTCATCGGCGATCGCCGCGGGCAACTGCGGGGTGCGCACCAGAGCGCGGGCGTCGTCGAGGTAGCGGCGGATCGGGTCGCTGGACACCCGCACCTCGACCACCGAGCGGTCGCGGCGCTGCACTTCCAGCACGGTCGCGTCGAGCTGCATCCGGCGCACCGCCTCGGCGAGGCGCTCGTCGTGGGTGAACACCACCACCTGCCTGGTCCAGGCGACCGTGGCGAGCACTTGGGCCAGGCCGTCCACCTTGGCCGGGTCCATCGCCTGCACCGGGTCGTCGATCATGACGAAGCGGAACGGGCTCTGCTCCACCGTGGCGCGCGGCAGGAACAGCGAGAGGCCCAGCGCGTGCAGCTCACCCTGGCTCATCACGCCGAGCGCGGCGCCGTCCACCTCGTCGACGGTCACGTCGAGCAGCACGCGGCGCGCGGTGCCCGCGTTGCCCTGCAGACGGATCGCGCCCAGTTCGACGTTGCTCTGCTGCCGCAGCGTGCGCCACACCCACCTGGCCGTCGTCTCCAGCGGCGTCATGCGCTCGCCGCGCAGGCCCGCGGTGGCCGACTTCAGCCAGTCCTCGGCCTTCTTCACGGTGCGCAGCTCCGGCGCGTGCGCGGCCACCTCGCGCGCGCCCTCCAGCCAGGCCACGATCCGCGGCACCAGCGGCGTCCACACCTCGTCGAGGCGGTCGAGTTCCTTGCGCGTGCCCTGTTGCAGCAGGTCGAGTTCGTCCACCAGGCGCGCGTGCGCCGCGCGCAGCCGGGCGGGCAGGTCCTCGGTGTACTCGGCGGTGGTCAGCGCGGCCCACTCGGCCCATGCCTCGCGCACCGCCGTGGTGTCGACCGACGGCGGGTTGCGCGGGTCGAAATCCAGCTCGGCGGGAACGAGGTCGGGAAGCGCCCGCGCGGCCCGCACGGCGTTGCCGAGTTCGACCCTGGCGGTGGTGAGCGCGTCCACCCTGGCGCTCAGCCGCTCGATCGCCGCATCGGTCTCGCGGGCCCACGCAGCGTCGAGTGCGCCGCGGCCGCACACGGGGCATGGGCACGGCCCGCTCGCCGCCTGATGTTCCCGCGCCTTGCGCAGCAGGTCGAGCAGGCGCAGATCGGCTTCGGCGTCGGCGGTGGTTCCCGCGGCGAGCGCAGCGCCCCATTCCTCCAGCCGGGTGGCCACGGCCTCCACTTCGGCGTCCTCGGGCAGCGCGAGCCGCACGATCGCGCGCAGACCGTCCGGTCCGGCCGGGTCGTCCACCGCGCCGAGCACTTCCCGGCCGACCGCGGCCAGATCCGGCTGCGCGGGCCGCAGCAGCCCGGCGACCCGCACCGCCCGGTCGTCGGCCACGGACGCAAGCAGTTCGAGCAGTTCCAGGCGTTCCTGACGCGAATCCCGCACGGCGCGTTCCAGCTCGAGGCGGCGCATCCGGATCCGTTCCTGCGCCAGGGTGAGTTCGTCGAGGCCGAGCAGCTGGTGCAGCGCGTCGAACAGATCGCTCGGCTTCCCGTCCACCAGCGCGCCGAGTTCGCTGTAGGACAGGAAGGGGCGGTAGAGCTCGAGCTGGGCGGCCCAGCGATCGGTGTCGAATTCCGTCGGCGGCTCGGGCGGATACCGCTGGGTCCACTGCGCGTCCGGCAGGTCCGCGTCGGCCGCCCACTCCTTGGCGATGGTGAGGCGCGGCGTGGCGCCCGCGGTGAGCAACTCCAGCTCGATGCGGGCGGCCGTGCCGTCGTGCAGGTTGCGCCAGCCTTCCCGCCACGCCGCCGATCGACCGTCCCACCGGCGGTTGCCTCCGGTCATGGCCAATTCCGCCGCCTCGGCGAAACTGGATTTGCCGCTGCCGTTGCGGCCGACCACGAGGGTGAGGCCGGGCCCGGGCGGCAGCTGCAACGTGGTCTCGGGGCCGATGCCGCGGAAGCCGCACACCCGGATGGCGCTGAGGAAGATCCCGGAGTGATCGAATGCCGTTGCGGCGTCGGCTGATTCGGCGGCGCCGAGGGCGCGCAACACAGTCCGCATGACCGACGGCGTGACCGCTGGATCCTCGGCCAGGCGCCTGGCCACCACCTCCGAGAGCCGCGGCGGCGCGTCCGCGGAACCGGCGGCCTGGACAGCGTCGGGATCCAGGCGCATGCGAAAAATCCCCTCCACCATCGAGCCGCAGCACGTCCTCCGACCCCGTGCGCGGCGCCTTGTCGAAGCTGTGCGAAACGCTACCCGATAGCGTCCGGATCGCGCATCGTGCCCGAGCGAATCTGCCCGCGGGGATGGATATGGTCATCGAAACGCCTGCGCCGCGTCTCGATGTCCACCCCTCGCGCCAACCCCGGCGGGCAGCCTCGATGGTGTCTACACCCGGTCCGGGTGGCTCGGTCGAGCCGAACAGGACAGAATGCCAGAGCGGCCCGATCGGCGCAAGATTTACGCGAACGGCGAATGCGGAACCGGGACAAGCGGTTCCGCGCGCGAGGCCGCACCGGTGGCGGCACTTGTCGGTGCGCTGGGGTAGAAATCCGGTCAACCGAGCAATGAAGGAAGGCGATGAGGCAGCAGCGAGCCGGAGCGGGCCGATGACGACGCCGTGGACCGAAGCCCAGGTCACGGCGCTGGCGCCGGACGCAAATTCGCTGTCGGCGGCGCGCAAGCTGGTGGGCCGCTGGCGCGAGAGCGGGCAGCACGGCACCGCGCTGTGGGGCCGGTGCCAGGGCAGCGGCGCCACGCCCTATCAGACGATCGTCGACCTGTCCGGCCCGGCGTACCGCTGCTCCTGCCCGAGCCGGAAGTTTCCCTGTAAGCACGCGCTGTCGTTGTTGCTGCGCTGGTCCGCGGGCGAGGTCGCCGTCGCGCCGGAGACCGCCGACTACGCGGCCGCGTGGATCGGCGGCCGTACCGCACGGGCCGCCGCGTCCGCCGACCGGCCACGCACCCCGAATCCGGCCACCGCCGAACAGCGCCGGGTGCGGGTGACGGCGGGGTTGGAGGAACTCGACGTCTGGCTCGGTGATCAGGTGCGCACCGGCCTCGCGCAGGCCGATCGCTCCTATCGCGCCTTCGAGGCCGTGGCCGCCAGGATGGTCGACGCGCAGGCCCCCGGCCTCGCCGCCGCGCTGCGCAGGCTCCCGGCCGTCGTGGCCACCAGAAACGACTGGCCGGAGGTGATGCTGCGCGAGTACGCGCGCATGCACCTGCTGATCGCCGCGCACCGGCAGCTCGACGCGGCGCCGCCCGCGCTGCGCGCCAGTATCCGCACCCACGTCGGTTATCCCAATCCGGCAGAGGCGGTGCGTGCCGAAGTACCGGTCCGCGACCGATGGATGGTGTTCGGCGCGCGGATCACCGAGGACGAGCGCCTCTACACCCGGCGCACCTGGTTGTACGGGCGCGAAAGCAGGCGCTGGGCGGTGGTGGTCGACCATTCCTTCGGCTCCCCCGGCTTCCCCGCCGACGTTCCCGCCCTGGGGCAACTGGCCGACGCCCAGCTCCATTTCTATCCCGGCGCCGCGCCGCTGCGCGCGCTGTGGGGCGAACGGCACAGCGCCGCCGAACCATTCACCACGCTGCCCGCCGACCGCGACCGCCCGGCCACCATCGCCGCCGCGCTGGCCGCGCACGCGTCCGCGCTCGGGGCCGATCCGTGGCTGCGCTCGTGGCCGATGCTCCTGGCCGACGTGGTGCCCACCCGCACCGAACAGGGCTGGTACGTCACCGAATCCGACGGGACCGCGCTGCCGATCCGGCCGGGTGAGCAACCGTGGACGCTGCTGGCCGTCTCCGGCGGTCATCCGGTGACGGTGGCCGGCGAGTGGAGCGCCGACGGTTTGGAGCCGATCTCGGTGTTCACCGCGGGTGAGGTGATCGATCTGGCACCCACCGAGACATTCGTCCCCGACGCGACCCACCCGCAGCCTGCGCCGACCGGGAGCGCGGGTCTCACCTCCGTCGCGTTGCTCGGCACCGCCCGCCGTGCACCGGACCTCGCGGCGCTGGCGCCCCCGATCGCGCGAGCGGCCGAGCGGTTGCCGCATGATCCCGCGTCGCGATTGCTCGAAACCGCCGCGCTGCAAGACCTCTACACTCGCGGCGGCGTAGCGCCCGCCACCGCGGCGGCGCCGGAGCCCGCGGCGGACGATCCCCGTCCGGCGCTGCCGCGCCCCGCCGCCGTACGCCTGGCGCGCATGCTGCGGGAACGCTCGGCGTTCCTGCCCGAATGGTTCGAGGCGGCGCGGCCGCACGACTATCGAGCGCCGGACGCGCTGTGCGAGCAACTGCTCGAGCACGCGAAGATCAATGCCACCTTGCGCGAGCCGCTGCTGCGCCTCGCCGGCACTCGCGGCAGCTGGCTGGCGGCCCGGCATCCGGCCTGGCGCGACCTGGTGCGGCTGCCGTCCACCGATGACGAAACTTTTTCGGACACTTGGCTTTTCGGTCGGCCACCCGAGCGGCGCGACTGGCTCGCCGGCCTTCGGCGCGCCGACCCTGGCGCGGCACGAGAACAACTCACCGCGGCGTGGCCGAAGGAATCCGGGCCGCTGAAGGCCGAACTGCTGGCCGTGCTCGCCGACGCACTCGGCCCGGACGACGAGCCCCTGCTGGAAACGGCGCTGGACGACCGGCGCGCGGATGTGCGCCGCACCGCAGCCGGACTGCTCGCGCTGCTGCCGGACTCGGCGTTCTCGCAGCGGATGCGGGCGCGGGCGAGCGCCTGGATCCGCGCCGAGCACCGGATGCTGCACACGAACGTGGTGCTCACGCTGCCGGACCGGCCCGACGCCGCCGCGCAGCGCGACGGGATCACCGACCGCACCGTCGAATTCGCCTACCGCTGGAACGGCGCGCCCGACGTGGCCGCGGCCCGGCTCCGGCAGGTGGTCGCCGCCACCCCGCTCGCGCACTGGGCCGACGTGCTCGGCACGCCGCGGCAGGCGGTGCGCGCCACGATCGAGGACCGGTTCCGGCAGCCGATCTTCGACGGCTGGGTGGACGCCGCACTGGCGCAACGCGACTCGGCGTGGGCGCGCGCGCTGTTCGAAGCGGGCGTGCCCACCGACCTGGCGATGCTGCGCAGGCGGGAGCTGTTCGCGCTGCTTCCGCTGCCGGACCGGACCGCGCACCTGGTGCGGCTGGACGGGTCGTGGCTGTCGGAGATCGAGGCGCTGCTGCCCGCGATGGGCCATCCGTGGCCGGAAGCGCTGGCCCAGCACGTGGTGCTGCTGCTGTTCGAACGGGCGCGGGCGGCGGCGCGGCGTCCCGAGACGCACGGCGCGGCACCGAGCGCGCACCGGTCGCTGCTCGCCGCGGCCTCGGTGCACCTCCCGGTCGCCGCAGCGAGCACGCTGTCCGCGGTGGCCGGCAAATGCGACGATCCCGCCTGGGAGCGGGCCTTCGACCAGCTCGCCCATGACCTCATTCACCGCTCGATGATGCTCGAGGAGTTGCAGTGACCACCACCGACCCGACGCCCGGCCTGCTGCGCCCCCACGCCGAACAGGCGTATGCCGACGAGCTGCGCGCCCTCGCCGCCGCCGACGACCGGCCCCGCCCGCCGTCGTGGCGGCTGTCGCCCTGGGCGGTGGTCACCTACCTGCTCGGCGGCACCCTGGCCGACGGCACCGTGATCACCCCGAAGTACGTCGGCCCGCGCAGGCTCATGGAGGTGGCGGTCGCGACGCTGGCCACCGACCGGGCGCTGTTGCTGCTCGGGGTGCCCGGCACCGCCAAAACGTGGGTGTCGGAACATCTCTCCGCCGCCATCAGCGGCGCGTCGACATTGCTGGTGCAGGGCACCTCCGGCACGGCCGAGGAGGCGATCCGCTACGGCTGGAACTACGCGCGGTTGCTCGCGGAAGGGCCAAGCGACGCGGCGCTGGTGCCGTCGCCGGTGCTCACGGCCATGCGGACGGGCTCCATCGCCAGGATCGAAGAGCTCACCCGCATCCCCTCGGACGTGCAGGACGCGCTGATCACCATCCTGTCCGAGAAGACCCTGCCCCTGCCGGAACTCGGCACGGAGGTGCAGGCGGCCAAGGGCTTCAACGTCATCGCCACCGCCAACGATCGCGACCGCGGGGTGAACGAGTTGTCCTCCGCGTTGCGCCGCCGGTTCAACACGGTGGTGCTGCCGCTGCCCGCGAGCGAGGACGAGGAGGTCGCCATCGTCAGCAGGCGGGTCGAGCAACTCGGTTCGGCGCTGGAATTGCCCGCCGTGCCCGCGGCGGCCGAAGAGGTGCGGCGAGTGGTGCGGGTCTTCCGTGAGCTGCGCTCCGGCAGCACGGCCGACGGACGGACCAAGCTGAAGTCGCCGTCCGGGACGCTGTCCACGGCCGAGGCGATCTCGGTGATCACCAACGGCATCGCGCTCTCGGCGCACTTCGGCGACGGTGTGCTGCGCGCCTCCGACATCGCGGGCGCGGTGCTCGGTTCGGTGATCAAGGATCCGGTAGCCGACGCCGTGGTGTGGACGGAGTATCTGGAGGCCGTCGTCCGCGAGCGACCGGACTGGGCGGACTTCTACCGCGCCTGCCGCGAGGTCACCGGGTGACCTCCGAAGCAGACCCCGTGACCAGGGTTTTCGGCATCCGCCACCATGGTCCCGGCTCGGCGCGCTCGCTGCGGCTGGCCCTGGCGCAGTTCCGGCCCGACATGATCCTGATCGAGGGGCCCGCCGACGCCGATCCGCTGGTCGGCCTCGTCGCCGCGGAAGGGATGGCCCCGCCGGTCGCGCTGCTGGCGTATGTTCCCGACGCCCCCGCCAAGGCCGCGTTCTGGCCGTACGCGGTGTTCTCCCCCGAATGGCAGGCGCTGCGCTACGCCGCCGACAACGAGGTGCCCGTGCGGTTCTGCGATCTGCCCGCGAGCGTCACGCTGGCGACGGAGGACGAGCCCGGTGACCGGTTCGATCCGCTCGCCACGCTGGCCGCGGCCGGCGGCTACGACGACGCCGAACGCTGGTGGGACGCCGTCGTGGAATCGGTGCCGGACGCGGCCGCGTTCGACGCGATCACCGAGGCGATGGGCGCGCTGCGGGAATCCGCCGAGTCGGGTGGCGCCGTGAGCGACCGACCTTCGACCGTGCGACCCGGACCGGATCGAGCCACGAATGCCACTGCGCCGGAATTGGATTCGGTCGCGGAGGCGGTCGCCGAACCGACCCTCGTGCCAGAACCACCGGAACTCCTCGTCGTCGACGCCCACACCCTGCGGCGCGAGGCCTACATGCGCCAGACGATGCGCAAAGCGCTCAGAGACGGCGTCCGGCGGCTGGCGGTGGTGTGCGGGGCGTGGCACGCGCCCGCGCTCACCGGCGCGCTCGGTCCCGCCGCGCCCGACGCCCGGTTGCTCAAAGGCCTGCCGAAGACCAAAGCCAAGCTCACCTGGGTGCCGTGGACGCACTCGCGGCTGTCCACGACCTCCGGCTACGGCGCCGGCGTCACCTCGCCGGGCTGGTACCACCACCTGTTCACCGCCACCGCCCAGCCGATCGCCCGCTGGCTGACCAAGGTCGCCGGTGTGCTGCGCGCCCACGATCTGCCCGTCTCCAGCGCGCATGTCATCGAGGCCGTCCGGCTCGCCGACACGCTCGCCGCGCTGCGCGGTCGCCCGCTGGCCGGTCTGTCGGAGGTGACCGAGGCCACCCGGTCGGTGCTGTGCGGCGGCGACGAGACGATGCTGCGGTTGGTGATCGGCGAACTCGTCGTCGGCGAGGCGCTGGGCGCCGTTCCGGAGCAGACGCCGACCGTGCCGCTGGACGCGGACCTGCGCGCCACCATCCGGTCGCTGCGGATGAAGCAGGAGCCCTCGATCCGCACCGTCGACCTGGATCTGCGCAAGGAACGCGAGGTCGCGCGGTCGCGCCTGCTGCACCGGCTGCGGGTGCTCGACATCGAGTGGGGCACGCTCACCATCAGCGACGTGCGCAGCACCGGCACCTTCCGGGAAACCTGGACGCTGCAGTGGCATCCCGAGTACGCGATCTCGATCATCGAGGCCTCGCGCTGGGGCACCACCATCCGCACCGCGGCGGAGGCGAAGATCCTCGACACCGCGAGCCGCGCCGACCGCTCGGTCGGCGAATTGACCACCGCGTTGGAAGTCGCGCTGCTGGCCGATCTGGGCGGCGCCACCGACGGATTGATCGCCCGGCTGGAATCCACCGCGGCGCTCGACCACGACGTCACCCACCTGCTGGCCGCGCTGCCCGGCCTGATCCGCACGCTGCGCTACGGCGACGTACGCGGCACCGACACCAAAGCGCTCGCCCACGTGGCCGACGGGTTGCTGGTGCGCATCTGCGCGGGCCTGCCCGCGGCGGTCACCGGATTGGACACCGACGCCGCCACCGAGCTGCGCGGTCTGCTGGACGCGGCGCACACCGCCATCCACACCAGGGACGACGGCTGGGCCACCGGCGCCTGGCTCGCCGCGCTGCGCCGGATCGCCGACCGCGACGACGTGCACGGCGCTCTGGTGGGGCGCGCGGTCCGCTTGCTCGCCGACGCGGGCCGTATCGATGACGCCGAATCCGCGCGCAGGCTGTCCGCCGCGCTGTCGGTGGGCGCCACCGCCGCGGCCAAGGCGGCGTGGATCGACGGTTTCCTCGGCGGTCGCGGCCTGCTGCTGGTGCACGATCGGGAGCTGTTGCGGCTCATCGACGACTGGCTGCGCGGCCTCGGCGACGACACGTTCGTCGAGACGCTGCCGCTGCTACGCCGCACCTTCGGCGCGTTCGAATCGGGTGAGCGCCGCGCCATCGGGCAGGCGGTCCGCGACGGCGGATCGGTCTCCCCCACGGCGGCCGTCGCGGGCATCGACGCCGATCGCGCCACAATCGCGGTGCGGACGGCAGCGGAGATTCTGGGGGTCACGGTATGAGCGGCCAAGCATGGAGGTCGGTCTCACGGCAGCACCACGCCGTCCATACCGAAAGCACACAGAGCACGAGCCGCCCAGGCCCGCAGGCGACAGCGCAGCACCACCGCGCAAGGACCGCCCATCCCCGGAAGCGCACCCAGAACGAGCGAGCGGACCCGCGGACGACCGCGCAGCACTACTACGCCGCCTTCGCCCACACCGCAAGGCGGGGACAGTGTGCGCGGATCAGGACCGGAGGCGGCAGCTCAGCGTCTACATGGGACCTCCGCGCATGCCGGAAAGGACGCGGCATGAGCAGTCAGGCCAGGCGGCAGCGGAGCGTGACCACGCAGGGCCCCGCCCGTGCGGAGATCGGATACACATTGAGGGAACAGGCAGTCCGGCGAGACCGCAGCGAGGTCGCCGCTCATACCCGGAAGGGCGCGGCATGACCGACGAAGCGCAGTCCCGGCGTTGGCGATTGGTGCTCGGCGCGGCGGCGGAGGAAGGACTGGGCGGGCTGGGCTCCGGCACGGACGCGGCCATGGACCGGGCGCTGTCGGCGCTGTACAACACCGATGAGGAGACCTCGCCCGGCAAGCGCACCGGCGGTTTGCAGGGTTCGGCGCCGCGCGTGGCCCGCTGGCTCGGTGATATTCGCAGCTACTTCCCCGCCGCCGTCGTCGAGGTCATGCAGCGCGATGCCGTGGAGCGGCTCGATCTCACCCAATTGCTGCTCGAGCCGGAACTGCTCGAGGCGGTGGAGCCGGACGTGCACTTGGTCGGCACCCTGTTGAGCCTGAACCGGGTGATGCCGGAGACCACCAAGGCCACCGCGCGCATGGTGGTGGAGAAGGTGGTGCGGGAGATCGAGCAGCGCATCGCGGCGCAGACCGTCGCCGCGGTCTCGGGCGCGCTGAACCGCGCCGCCCGCGTCACCCGGCCGAAACTGCGGGACATCGACTGGGACCGCACGATTCGCAAGAACCTCGCCACCTATCTGCCCGAGCATCGCACCGTGGTGCCCGAACGCCTGGTCGGCTACGGCCGCAAGGCCCAGGCGGTGCGGCGGGACGTGGTGCTTGCCATCGACCAGTCCGGTTCGATGGCCGCCAGCGTCGTGTACGCGTCGGTGTTCGGCGCGGTGCTCGCGTCGATGCGGTCGCTGCGCACCTCGCTGGTGGTCTTCGACACCGAGATCGTCGACCTCACCGACAAACTCGACGACCCGGTGGAGGTGCTGTTCGGCACGCAACTCGGCGGCGGCACCGACATCAACCGGGCCATCGCCTACTGCCAGTCCCTGGTCACCCGCCCGGCCGACACGCTGTTCGTCCTGATCTCCGATCTCTACGAGGGCGGCATCCGCGACGAGATGCTGCGCCGCGTCCGCTCGCTGCAGGAGTCCGGCGTCCAGGTCGTCGTGCTGCTGGCCCTCTCCGACGACGGCGCGCCCGCCTTCGATCACGACAACGCCGCGGCCCTCGCCGCACTCGGCATCCCGGCCTTCGCCTGCACCCCCGACAAGTTCCCGGAACTGCTCGCACTGGCTCTCGACCGCGGCGACGTCCAAACTTGGGCCCACGCCAACGCCACCCAGCACTAGCGCAGGCAGCGCGGCCGATAGAAGCCCGAGCCCACGCCGACGCCTGGCTGGCAGCATGGAACGCACGCGACCTCGGTGCCATCATCGCCTGCTACGCCGACGACGTGGACTTCGTCGCCTCCACAGTGACGCGCCGAACCGCTCCGCTACCGGTGCGTGGCGGGCAGAAAGGGCTCCACGGTCGGTGCTCCGGCAACCGGTAGCGAGTCGAATCGGCCGATGCTGCTCGAGGTACGTTCGAAACGATCCAGGCGACAGGAGAATTCAAACGATGACTGCGGTGCAGGGTAGGACGATCGACATTCAGACGGCCGATGGTGTCGCAGACGCGTATGTCGCCTACCCCGACGACGGCGCCGCTCATCCGGGTGTGCTCGTGATCCAGGACGGTTTCGGGCTGCGGCCCAGCCTGCGGTCGTTGGCCGATCGTATCGCCGACCACGGCTACACCGTGCTGTTGCCGAACGCTTACTACCGGCACGGGCGTGCGCCCGTGGTCGAGCTGCCGGATTTCATCGATCCAGCGGAGCGGCCGGAGATCTTTCAACAGGTCTTCCCGATGATTCGTGAGCTGACACCGGAACTCTTGCGTTCCGATGTCGCCGCCTGCCTCGCGTGGCTGGCGGACTCGCCGCTGGTCGCCGGAAAGAAGATCGGCCTCACCGGCTACTGCATGGGTGCGCGGCTGGCGGTGCTGGCCGCCGCGATGTTCCCCGAGCGGGTCGCCGCGGTGGCCGGATTCCACGGCGGACCGCTCGTCACCGACACGACGGACAGTCCGCACCTGACCGTCGGAAACATCACCGGCGAGTTGTACTTCGCCCACGCGGGCGAGGACCACCACATGACCGCGGAGCACATCGCTCAGTTCGACAAGGCGCTCGAGGCCGCAGGCGTCCGGCACCGGACCGAGGTCTACGAGGGGGCGCAACACGGCTACACCCAAGCCGATACTTCCGCTTACGATCCCGAGGCAGCTGAACGGCACTACCGCGAACTGCTGGCCCTGTTCGACCGCAATCTGCGCCGGTAGTTCGCTCCGGCCTGGTCTCCAGCGTCCGTCGCGCCCGGCGCTGCGCCCGCACCGCCGCGGGGACAAGTACGTCTCGGCATGGGTGGGGTCGACCCGTGAATGCGCCCCCCTGTCCGCTACGTGATCTGCGGATCACCGGGCCGTAGCGCTGCGGCCGCGCCTTCCGTGTTTCCCTGTCAGAACGCCGGGGCCGCGGTGACCTGGACTTACTGGTTCCCACCGCGGCCCGCTGCGTTCATCGGAATCGGCACTCACCGGCCGGGACATGTCCACGCTCATGCGGGAACACTCGCCGCGCTGAAGCGCGGCGCGAAAGCCCACGGCCGGAGCGGGTCAGCCGGGATAACCCCCGGGGAACCCGCCCAACAGGGCGAACACTTGAATCGCCAGCGAAGACAGCAAATCCGCGATGGTCATCAGTTCCATGGCAACTCCTTGTCCGGACGGGCGAACTAGGACGGCTCTGCGATGGTACGCGCGGCGCAGCGCTTTTCCGGTCAGCGCCGCCGGGCGTGTGGCGGGCCGTCAGGGGCTGGTCGGCACGGGGTTCGGTGGAACGGGACCCATCACGCCCCATGCCGTCGCCGCCGCGGGCACCACGAGGGGATGTAGTACGGCCGACACCGCCAGCAACATGACGGCGACGACGGTGTCCAGCCAGTAGTGGTTGGCGGTGCCCACCACCACCAGCGTGGTCAGCGCCGGATGGGCCAGCGCGAGCCAGCGCCACGGCGTGCGGGTGGCGGCGACCACCGCCACGCCGAGCAGCAGCGCCCAGCCGACGTGCAGCGAAGGCATGGCCGCGAACTGATTGGACAGACCGCCGGAATCGGCGTCGCCGTAGACGGATTGACCGTATCGCGCGGCGAGATCGACGAACCCCTGGTCGGGCAGCATCCTGGGCGGTGCGAGCGGAACCAGGATGTGCACCACGAGCGCCGTCCCGGTCAGCGCCACCATGAGATTTCTGGTCCAGCGATAGTGCTCCGGCCGGAACGTCCACAACCACAGCAGGACTCCGACGGCCACGGTGAAATGCGCGCCGGCGTAATAGAAATTGGCCGGAACGGCGAGGAATTCGCGGTTGACGAACAACGCCTGCACCGACTGCTCGTCCGTCAGGCCGAGCCGGTCCTCGAGTCCGAGCAGGCGGTGCGCGTTGACCAGGGCGCGCCCGGTGTCGTCGGCGGTGATCAGCCGCCCCGCGCGATAGCCGAGGTAGAGCACCGTGATGAGGAGGAGCTGCCCGGCGGCCTCGCCGCCGCGCCCGCGCACGGCCGCTCGCACCCGTTCGGCGACTCCGCCCGGCGCGACCCCGAGCCCGGCGCCCGCGCCCCCGAAGTCCACAGCGACCATCACTCGGCCTCCTTCCCCGTTGAATCAGGCCGTTTACCGAGAGTTAAGTGGAGTGATAACCTCCGTTTAAACTAGCACCACCGAACGGACAACTTCAGCAAGATGTGACGGGGCATACAGCACCGCGCACGGATCCGAGTTCGCTTGCAGCACAGGCGATCTCGTGATCTTCGCGGCCTACCGACGACACTGCCGCACATGCGGAACGCAGCACCCGGCCGCCCGTCACGGTGCGCCCACGTCTCCTGCCGGCCGGAGCCATTCGACAATGCGGTGCCATGACGAGATCCCCACGGAAGATCGCGAGCCGGTCGTAGCCGGTGGCGATGCCGCGCCACTGTTCGCCCCTATCGGGCTAACCGACCGGGCTCGGCATCGGGTGATCGGCCTGCTCGGTTTGAACTCCGTCGACGGTGCTTACGGAAAACGCTTGGCGATCGCCGCCGTGATCGCGTCCGGTGCGTGTTCTTGAATGAAGTGCCGCGCGCGTGGCAGCTCGACCATGTCGAGATCGGCGAAGGTGGCACGCATTCGCGGGACATAGGCGTTCGGACGGAACGCCATGTCCCGCATCCCCCACACCAGCAGGGCCGGCTTGTCGCCGAGCAGGGCGGGCACGTCCCTGGCCAGCTGGTCCAGCAGCGGGCGCGCGGCGCGAATCTCTCTGGGCAGCACGGCGAGTCCGCGACGGGCTTCCGCGGTGGGCTGTACGGCGCGGTAGTGGTCGGCCTCGGCCGTGCTGAGCTTGCTTCCCAGTTCCGCGAGCAGGACGCGGCCCCTCCCTCCGCCGCCAGACTACCTGTGAGGCACCGCGACTCGCCGCCGCCGCCAGTGAACTGGCCGCTTCTGGGCTGGACTCGTGACGGGCCGCCGTGATCGGCGCACTCCCCGGTGTCCGGCCTCGTGCCACGAGACCCGCCTGTCACGCCTTGGCGTTTCCTCCGGGTCAGCGCTTGTTCGACTCGGCGGGTCACGGCCCCACGGAGCACGCGAGGGCTCGCTTCCGTGCGGCGCACGAGCATCGCGCGCCGCACGGACCGTCACAGATCGGCGATGGCGGCCAACGGTGGCGTGCGCGCCGCCCGCACCGCGGGCCACAGCGCGGCCAGCACTCCGACGACGGCCGAGCTGATCAGCACCAGGACCAGCTGACTCCACGGGATGGCGATCTGGTCGAGCCCCAGATCGCGCAGCGTGCGCAGGAATCCGACGCCGAGGCCGAGCCCGAGCACCATGCCGACGATCGCGCCGAACACCGCGATCAGCATCGACTCCAAATAGATCGTGCGGCGTACCTGGGCGCGCTGCATACCGACCGCGCGCAGCATGCCGATTTCGCGACGCCGCTCCACCACCGACAGCGCCAAGGTGTTGACGATGCCGAGGATCGCGATCACCACCGCCAAGGCGAGCAAGCCGTACAGGATGGCCAGCAGGGTGTTGATCTGCTTGCCCTGGGCGCCCTTAAACTCCTCGCGGTCCTGCACCTGCACCACGACGAATTGCTCGGTGGCCTTCTCCAGGTCGGCGCGCATCGCGCTCATGTTCGCGCCCGGTTGCGCCTTGATCAGCACCAGGAAGTTGGTCCGGAAATTGAGCGGGACCACCTCGTCATAGACCGTCTGCGACACGACCATCGGGCCCAGCAACGGGTTCTTCTTGTACACCCCGGTGACGGTGAGCGGAACCTTCTTGCCGTCGACGCTGGTGGGGGTCACCTGCTCACCGACTTTCCAGCCACGGTCGTTCGCTTCGTCCTCGGACACGAGCACGTCCCTGGCGCCGAGAGTGTCGCTACCGCGCACGATCTCGTAGTTCAGCACGCCCCCCAGCGGACCGTCCGGCGACGTGACGAACACCTGATCGTCGCCGAGCTTGAACGGCGCGCCCCGCATTCCCACCACCTGCGCCACACCCGGCACCTTGGTGCGCGCGGCGTCGGCAGCGCCGAACGGCACACCGAGCAGTTGCGGTCCGGCCAGCACGTAATCGGCCCGCACGCCCTTGTCGACCAGCACGCCGACGCTCTCCTTCGCCGAAGCGCCCAGCATGCCGATCGCCGAGACCAGCATGAGGCCCAGCGTGAGGGCGAACGCCGTCGCGGCGGTGCGGCGCGGATTGCGGGCCGCGTTGTTGCGCGCCATCCGGCCGATCGGCCCGAACGGGCGCACCAGCACCCCGAGCCCGCCGACCAGCGGCCGCGACAACGCGGGCGCGGCGAGCAGCACGGCGAAGATCAGCCCGAGCGCACCCACTCCGACCGTGGCGGCCGCCGTGCCGCCGGTGCGCTGCGCGCCCAGCACGACGAGCGCCGCACCGATCACCGCGAGCACCGCACCGAGGATCGTGCGCAGGCGCAGCGAGTCACCGGTGGAGGCGAACTCCTCGCGCATCGCCTGCACGGGCGGAATGCGCGAGGCACGCCGCGCGGGCGCGTAGGCGCTCACCATCGTCACCGCGAGGCCGACCAGCAGCCCGACCACGATGGTGCGCGGCCGCACCGCCATCGATCCGGTCGGCAACCCGAGGTCGAAGGCATTGAGCACCGCCGACAATCCGAATGCCAGCGCGACCCCGCCCGCCAGACCGATCACACTGCCGATCAAGCCGATGACGAACGCCTCCGCCACCACCGACGTGCCGACCTGCCGCCTGCTCGCGCCGACCGCGCGCAGCAGCGCCAGCTCCCGCAAGCGCTGCGCGACGATCATCGAGAAGGTGTTGTAGATGATGAACGTGCCGACGATCAGCGCGATCGCGCCGAAGGCGAGCAGGAAGTAGTTGATGAAGTTGAGCGCGTTGGAGACTTCCTTCTTCAAGTCGGCCCGCACCTGATCGCCGTTCTGCACCTTGTAGCCGGGCAGCGCCTCGGCCAGGTTGTCGCGCAACTCGTCGCCGGGGATGCCGGTGGCCGCCAAATCCACGTAGGCGACGTGCAGGCCGTCGGTGAACAGCTTGCGCGCCTGCGTGTCGTCGAACAGCACCCCGATGAGACCGCCCGTGTCGGACGGTATTTCGTAGACGCCGGTGAGCGTCACGTCGATCGGCTCTGGCTGGGACGGGATGAGGATCTTGGTGCGGTCGCCGATCTTCAGCCCGGCCCGCTCGGCCCCGCCGGTGTTGATCGCGATCTCACCGGGCCGGGCGGGCGGCACGCCCTGTAGGAACTTCTCCGGCTCCGCGACGGCCTGTTCCGGCGGCAGGTACGACCTGCCGAACGTCGGCGCGCCGCCGGTCTGCACGGATTTCTTGCCGGTGGGATCGAGCAGCACCACCGGCCCGTTCACGCTGGGCGCGACCGTGCGGACGCCGGGATACTTCACCAGCTCGTCCACCACGTTGTTCGGAACGCCTTGCGCCTGGCGTTCTTTCGGGCTCACCCGGACGTCGACGCCCTTCGCCTCGTTGGCGAAGATCCCGTCGAAAGTGCTCTGCAAGGTGTCGGTGAACACGAACGAACCCGCGATGAACGCGGTGCCGAGCACCACCGACAAGAGGGTCAGCGCCAGCCGCACCTTGTGGGCGGCGAGATTGCGCAGCGCGACTTTGCGCATCGGACTTCCGGCCATCACGCCCGCCCCCGAATCTTCCGCGAACCGCCGGTCACGCCTGCTCCAACGCTTTCATCCGGTCGAGCACGGTGTCGGCGGTCGGATCGCGCATCTCGTCGACGATGCGACCATCGGCGAGGAAGACCACCCGGTCGGCGAACCCGGCCGCGTGCGGTTCGTGGGTGACGATGACGACCGTCTGCCCGAACTCGTCCACCGCGGCGCGCAGGATCGACAGCACCTCCGACGAGGAGCGCGAGTCCAGATTGCCGGTCGGTTCGTCGCCGAAGATGATGTCCGGCTTACCCACGAGCGCGCGGGCGCAGGCCACCCGCTGCTGCTGTCCGCCGGACAGCTCGCTGGGACGGTGGGTGAGCCTGCCGACCAACCCCAGCCGCCGCACCACCGTCTCCAGCCATTCGCGATCGGGTGCGCGGCCCGCGATGTCCAGCGGCAACGTGATGTTCTCCAGCGCCGTCAGCGTCGGCACCAGGTTGAACGCCTGGAAGACGAACCCGATCCGATCCCGGCGCAGGCGCGTCATCTGCTTGTCCGACAGCGTGGTGAGGTCGGTGTCACCGATGCGGACGGTGCCCGAGCTGGCGCTGTCGAGCCCGGCCAGACAGTGCATGAGCGTCGACTTGCCCGATCCGGACGGACCCATGATCGCGGTGAACTCGCCCTTCGCGAACTCGGCCGACACCCCGTCCAATGCCCTGACCTGGGTATCACCCGATCCGTAGACCTTGGTCAGTTCGATAGCGTGGGCCGCGACATCGGTCGAGGCCGCCAGTTCGGCGGTGTCGGCACCCAAAGCTTGCGAAGTCATGCCGTCCAGTCTTACCGGCCGAGCCGTCACACGCCATCAGGGAACACCCTGTGTTTCAAGCCCTACCTACGACCCACTCGAAGGCGGACGCTTCGGAGCGGGCGCCTTCCGAGGCGCGGGAGCGGTTGGGTTCGCCGAGTTCGGCCAGCAGTTCTTCCGAGAGGCCGACCAGCGCGGCCAAGGTGGCGGGGGTGAACCAGTCCGGTCTGGTGGCGAAGAGGATGTCCTCGGAGGCGGTGTTGCCGCTGGCGCCGGGCGCGAAGGGGCAGCCGCCGAGGCCGCCCAGCGCGCCGTCGACCATGTCCGCGCCCGCCGCGACGGCGGCGAGGGTGTTGGCCACGCCCATGCCCCAGGTGTCGTGGCCGTGGAAGACGATCCGCCGCGGCGGCGTCCGGTCCCGCACCGCCGCCACCAGCGCGGACACCTCGCCGGGGTGAGCCTGTCCGAGCGTGTCGGCCAGGACGATGTCGTCCGCGCCCTCGGTGCGTGGGTCCTGGGCGATGGCCAAAACCCGCTCCGGATCGACCGGGCCGTCGAACGGGCAGGTGAACGCCGTCGCCAAGCAGAGCTGGATCGAGCCGCCCACCTCCTGCGCCAGGCGCACCGCATCCGGCATGGCGGCGACGCTGGCCTCGGTGTCGCGTCCGATGTTCGCCCGGTTGTGCGCGTCGGAGACCGAGAAGCAGTACTGGAAATTCCGCACTCCCGCCGCGGCGGCCTTCTCCACGTGGCGCGGCGTCGCCACCCACACCCAGCAGCGGCGCAATTCCTCCGGCGTCAACGCGGCGACCAGCTCCATCGTGTTCGCCATCGGCGCGACCAGGTCCGGGCGGGCCATCGAGCCGATCTCCAGCGCGGGCACCCCCAGCGCGAGCAAGCGCCGCACGATATCCACCTTGCGCTGCACGGGGAGCAATTTTCCGGTCAGCTGCAGGCCGTCGCGCAACGTGACATCGCGCAACACCGGCGCGGTCATCGCTGCTCCCGCGCCCGGTGGTGGCCGCACATCACGCCGCCCCACGGCTTCTCGCCCGCCCCGGTCGGATTCGGCTGGACCACGGGCCTGCTGGCGCCCGGCGAGCGCGGCTCTCCCGCATCGCGGCCCTTCGGACGCCTCCGGTCGTGCGGCCGCGTGCTCATCGCGCCTCCAACGCGTCGATCTCGGCCTCGCTCATGCCGAGCAGACCGGACAGCACCTCCCGGGTGTGCTCACCCAGGTCGGGCCCGATGCTGCGGATGGGCAGGGATCGCTCGCCGATCACCGGGACGATGCCGGGAAAACCGACCTCCTTCGGCTCCGGCGCGCCGACGTCCACGGTGAACGACTGGATCATATTGCGTGCCCGGTACTGCTCGTCGGCCACGATGTCGGCCGCGGTGTAGATCGGACCGCACGGAATCGCGGCGGCGTCCAGCAGTTTCAGCGCCTCGGCGCGGGTGTGCCTGACCGTCCACTCCCCGATCGCCGCGTCCAGCCGCTCGCGATTGCGCCAGCGGCCCGCGTTGTCCTGCAGATCCGGATCCGCGGCCAGGTCGGGCCGTTCGATGACCGCCATGTAGCGCTGGAAGATGGCGTCACCGTTGCCGCCGATGATGATGCTGGTCCCGTCGGCGCACGGGTAGGCGTTGCTCGGCGCGATGCCCTCCATCCGGCCCCCGACGCGTTCGCGCTGGATGCCGTAGGCCAGATAGTCCGGCACCAGCGACTCCATCACCGACAGGATCGCCTCGTTCAGCGCCACGTCGATGACGCGCTCGCGCAGCGGCACCGGCCCATCCTCCTCGGTGCGGCGCTCGCGCTGGAACAGCGCCATCACGGTGCCGAACGCGGCGTAGATGCCCGCGATGGAGTCACCGATCGAGACGCCGGTGCGCACAGGCGGACGATCCGGATCGCCCACCAGTTCCCGCAGGCCGCCGACCGCCTCGGCCACCGCGGCGAACCCCGGACGCTCCGACATGGGCCCGGTCTGGCCGTAGGCGGAGATCCTGGTGATCACCAGATCCGGATTCGCTTCGTTCAGCACCTCCGGGCCCAGGCCCCATTTCTCCAGCATGCCGGGCCGGAAATTCTCCAGCAGCACATCGCAGCGCCGGATCAGGTCGAGCACGATCCCGCGCCCCGCCTCGGTGCGCAGATCCAGGGTGATCGACTTCTTGTTCCGGTTGATCGTCCGGTAGAGCATCGAGGTGTCACCGCCGTAGAGCCGCCAGTTGCGCAGCTCGTCGCCCGCCTTCGGGCGTTCCACCTTGATCACCTCGGCGCCGAAGTCGCCGAGAATGCGCCCGGCGGTCGGCGCGGCGATGTAATTGCCGAGTTCCAGGACGCGCACCCCGTCCAGCGGCCGAATACTCATGGCAACCAGTATGGGCTGTGCTGGTTTTGCCAGCGCCTGCGGCGCTGGGTGTTCGCGGGGCCGGGTTGGGCTGGGTCGTCCCGAGGATGTTGGGGCAGCACCCGGCAGAGCTGCGTATGTCCCACCCTCGCGTCCCTGGGAGAGCGCGCGCACGGTGATACGGGGATACCGCATGGCCCCTCAACGGCCGGGAGACCGGCAACCATGCGGGGTCCTCGTTTCAGGACGCGAGCAGCTGGGTGTCCTCGATGATCGAGTAGTGCTCGGCGTTGCCCGCGATGATGGTGCTGGACGAGCCGTCGACGCCGACGGGCACGTCGCCGGCCAGGGTGATGCGGGTCAGCTTGCGCGGCTGGTCGTCGTAGTCGTCGATGGCGTAGTGCTGGGTGGCGCGGTTGTCCCAGATGGCGACGTCGCCCGGCTCCCAGTTCCAGCGGGCGGTGTTCTCCAGGCGGGTCACCCGGTCCTGGAACAGCCGGAACAGCGCGTGCGACTCCGTGCTGGACAGCCCGACGAAGTGCTTGACGAAGTGGCCGAGCAGCAGCGCCCGCTCCCCGGTCTCGGGGTGCACGCGCACCACCGGGTGCTCGGTCTCGTAGTAGGTGGACTCGAACTCGGCGCGGTACGCGGCTGTGTTGGGGCGCGGGGTCTCCTCGACGCGGGCGTAGTCGTAGACGTTGGTGTGCACCGCGCGCAAGGAGTCGGCGAGCCGCTGGAGCGGCTCCGGCAGCGATTCGTAGGCCGCGACGGTGGATGCCCAGGTGGTGGCGCCGCCGTAGGAGGGCAGGTGCACCGCCCGCAGGATGGACGCCTTCGGGATACGGTCGACGAAGGAGACGTCGGTGTGCCAGCTGTTGGCGCGGCCGTGCTCGGAATCGATCGCCAAGCTCTTCACGCCGTGCGAGGTGACCGTCGGGTGCGGGGTGGTCGGCGCGCCGAGCAGCTGCGCGAACTCGTACTGCCCGTCCTCGGTGAGGTGGTCCTGCCCGCGGAAGAAGATGACCTTGTGCTCCAGCAGCGCGCGGTGGATCACGTCGACGGTGGCCGGATCCAGATCGCCGCCGAGCCGGACGTTGTCGATCCGCGCGCCGATACGAGCGCCGAGCCTGGTCACCGAGGCCGTGGATGGGATGGCGGGTGCGACCGTCATGAGATCACCTTCGCTGTCGAGATCGGTTACTGCTCCGGAGAGCAGACCACTCGAACAACCCCGCTGACCAGGGTTTTCGTCGCGCTGATCGCAAACGGCGCGCAGGAACCGCCTCTTCGGCCCACCGAGCGCGAGCCGATGCGGGCACTGACTTGCGGTCGGGCTCACGCACCGAGCGCATGCGACGTAGTCGCGAGTCTCGGTCGCTCGGACGCGAGACTTCCCGGGGCCGCGAACACCCAGCGCCGTAGGCGCTGGCCAAACCAGCACAGCAAATCAACCACAGTGCTCGCGGAGGTAAGCCAGGTCCTCGGCGAGGCCGTCGGCCGGGGTCTCCAGGACCACCGGCGCGTCCGCCGTGCGGCACACCTCGGCGAGTAGTTGCGGATCGATGGTGCCGTCGGCGAAGTTGGCGTGCCGGTCGGCGCCGGAGTCGAATTCGTCGCGGGAGGAGTTCAAGTGGACCAGATCGATCCGGCCGGTGATCGCCCTGATCCGGTCGACGACGCCGATCAGCTCCTCGCCACCCGCCCAGGCATGGCAGGTGTCGAGGCAGAATCCGGCGCCGTAATCGCCGACCGCGTCCCACAGCCGGGCGATGGAATCGAAATGCCTGGCCATGGCGTGGTTGCCGCCCGCGGTGTTCTCGATCAGGATCGGCACCGCGAAACCGCCCTTGTCCTGCTGACGCTCGAACAGCTTGCGCCAATTGTCGATCCCGGTCTCGAGTTCGGCGTCCGAACGCACATGCCCGCCGTGCACCACCAGACCGAACGCGCCCAGGTCGGCGGCCGCCTTCGCCTGCTGGGCGACCGCGTTGCGCGATGGCATGCGCAGCCGGTTGTTCAGGCTCGCGACGTTGATCTGATAGGAGGAGTGCACCACGACCTCGATCGGGCTGGCGAGGATCTCCTCGGTCCGCGGATGCGGGGTGGGTTTGTCCCAGCTCTGCGGATCGACCACGAACATCTGGATGACGTCGGCGCCGAGTTTCTCCCCGAAGCCGATCGGGTCGCTGTCGAGCCGGACGTGTGCTCCAATGCGCATGCGGGCCACAGTACTGGCTGCTACCGACGACAATCGACGTCGCGCCGGGACTGTTGCATCGCGATGGCTCATCGAGATACATGGATAGTGTCCGCGCGCTCGACTCGACAAGGGGGTGTAACGGTGTTGCAGACCGGCGAGATCTTCGCGGGCTACGTCGTCAAACGCGTCCTCGGCCATGGCGGTATGGGCACGGTGTACCTGGCCCGGCATCCTCGGCTGCCCCGCCTGACGGCACTGAAGCTGCTCAAACGCGAACTCTACGCCGACACCGACATCCGCCGCCGCTTCGAACGCGAGGCCGATCTGGTGGCGCGCCTCGATCACCCGAACATCGTCACGGTGTTCGATCGCGGCGCCGAGGACCAGCAGTTGTGGATCTCGATGCAGTACGTGCCGGGCGCGGACGCCTCCTGCGCCGACGTCGATGTGCTCGCTCCGTGGCGCGCGGTGCAGATCGTGGCCGACACCGCGGCGGCGCTGGACTTCGCGCACGCGAACCAGGTGCTGCACCGCGACGTGAAACCGGCCAACATCCTGCTGGCCAAGGCGCCGATCGGGCAACCGGAACGGGTGCTGCTCACCGATTTCGGGATCGCGGGCATCCGGGGCGCGGAGAGCACGATCGGCTCGTCCGGCACGATCACCGCGACACTCGCCTTCGGCGCCCCGGAGCAATTGATCGGCAGGCCGCTGGACGACCGCGCCGACCAGTACTCGCTGGCGTGCACGCTGTTCTGGATGCTCACCGGGGCGCCGCCGTATCCGGGAGCCAACCCGGCGGCGGTGGTGAACAGCCATCTGTACGCGCCGATCCCGATGCTCAGCCGTGCACGTCCCGGCCTGCCGCCCGCGCTGGATCCGGTGCTGGCTCGAGCCATGGCCAAGCGGCCCGAGGACCGATTCGCCAGTTGCGCCGAATTCGCCACCGCGGCGAAACACGCCCTCGCCGAACATGCTGCGCCTCGGACCGCGCCGCACGGCATCCACTCCGACGGATACCCGACCGCGCCTGCGTACCGCACGGCCCCGGCCGCGCCGCAGCACCGGCCGATCCCGCAGGGAACCTCTCGGCCGTCCACACCGCGCCCGAGTTTTCTGCCGCCGCGCCGCCCGGCGCATCCCGGCCTGATCGAATTGCCCAACCTTCCCATGCGCCCGGGCTCGGCGGTGCGACCGCACCAGCAACCTCCGGACCCACGGCCTCCGCCGGACGGCGCGGCCCGCGTCGATCGCCCGCGCGCCACCACGCTCGACGAGCGATAGGCAAGGCGCGACTACTGCTATGGTTTCGATGTTTTCCGTGGTCGGGCCCATCTCCGGCCACGCGTTCTTTTGCTGTACGCCTGTTCGCCGGTGGGTCCCGGCGGGCGGCGGGAAGTGGAGCAGTCATGCTGGCCAGCGGTGACGTTTTCGCCGGCTATGTCATCGAGCGGCAACTCGGCCGCGGTGGCATGGGCTCGGTCTATCTGGCGAAACATCCGCGGCTGCCGCGGATGACCGCGCTGAAGCTGCTGAATCGGGAGATGTTCTTCGACAAGGAGGTGCGGGCGCGGTTCGAACGGGAGGCGGATCTGGTCGCCCAGCTCGATCACCCGAACATCGTCACGGTCTACGACCGCGGGCTCGAGGACGAGCAGCTGTGGATCTCGATGCAGTACGTCGACGGTATCGACGCCGCCTCGGTGGAACCGAAGTCGCTGCCGCCGCAGCGCGCGGTACAGATCATCAAGGAGACCGCCGACGCGCTGGACTACGCGCACGGCAACGGGGTGCTGCACCGCGACGTGAAACCCGCGAACATCTTGCTGGCCCGCTCCACCGCCGGTCGCGGTGAACGGGTGTATCTCACCGACTTCGGCATCGCGCGGCTGCGCGACGACACCGGTCATCTCACCCAGACCGGCACTTTCACCGCGACGCTGGCCTACGCCTCGCCCGAACAGCTCACCGGCGCGTCGCTCGATCACCGTTCCGACCAGTATTCGCTGGCCTGCTCGCTGTTCTGGCTGTTCACCGGCACCGGCCCGTTCTCCGCGACGAACCCCGCCGCGGTCATCCAGGGCCATCTGCAGGGCACGCCGCCCGCGCTGAGCAGCGTCCGGCCGGGCCTGCCCTTCGCGCTGGACGGCGTGCTGGCCAAGGCGATGGCCAAGCGCCCCGACGACAGGTACGGCAGTTGCGCGGAATTCGCCGCGGCCGCCGCACAGGCGCTGACCGGTTCCAGCGTGCCGTCGATGCCGGTGGTGGGCGGTCCCCGCCCGGCGACCGGCCCGCAGCACCCGACGGCGGGGCCGCGCCCGGCGACCGGGCCGCATATTCCGACCACGGGTTCCCCATATCCGGCTGCGCAAGGCCATTACGTCAGCGGCCCCGGCCACCAGGTGCACACGCCGCAGACCAGCGGACCGAACGCGCTCGCCTCGGCGTCGCCGGCGACTCCGCCGCCCGCGCCGGTGGTGAACTCGCGCCCGCACACCGGTCCCGCGCCGCAGCCGACGGCCGCCAACCCGTTTCCCCAGCAGCAGACCGGCTTCTCCACCTTCGCCCCGCCGCACGGCGCGCACGTCCATCCCTCGGCCGCGCCGCCGCCCAAGAAGAACACCGGCCTGATCATCGGTTTGGTGGTGGGTGTGGTCGTGCTGATCGTGGTGGTGCTCGGCATCATCGGCGCCGTCTCCGATTCGGGCTCGAACAACGCGGGCACGACGACCACTTCGGCGGTGAAGCCGAATCTGGTGGACGCGACCCCCGAGTCGGTCAGCGCGGAGTTCCCGCGCATGGTGCCCGCCTCCAAGACCGAGGAGGTGGGATACAACGGCGCCGAGTGCTGGCTGGCCTCGCCGAGTTCGCCGCCGTCACCGTCGAAGGGCGAACCGGACTTCGGCGACTGGGCCGCGCAGTGGCGCTGCTTCAAGGGCGGCAACAACGAGGATCCGTACTACCGCATCTACGTCTACAAGACCCCGGCCGACGTCCAGGCGGTGTTGAAGGGCCTGCCCTCGTCGGCCGCCAAATCCACCGACACCAACGGCGGAAAGTCCTACACCAACTACAAGTACGTCGACGACGGCGCCAAGATGGTCACCGCGTTCACCGGCGACCCCGATCGGACCCAGTACCTGATGTACACCGACGGCTTCTCCCACACCACCGTCGACGAGCTGCTGCGCTGGTGGCGCTCGGCTCCGCTGAACTGACCGATGCCGAATACCGGCGAGGTCTTCGCGGGATACACCATCGAGCGCCTGCTCGGCCGCGGCGGAATGGGATCGGTGTACCTGGCCCGGCATCCGCGGCTGCCCCGGTTGACCGCGATGAAGCTGTTGAACCCGGACCTGTTCGACGACACCGAGTCCCGCGTCCGTTTCGAGCGGGAGGCCGACCTCGTCGCGCGACTGGATCACCCGAACATCGTCACGGTGTTCGACCGCGGCGTCGAGGGTGACCAGCCGTGGATCTGCATGCGCTACATCGACGGCACCGACGCCGCCGCGCTGGAGGCATGGGCGCTGCCGCCGCAGCGAGCGGTGCGGATCATCGCCGAGACGGCCGAGGCGCTGGACTTCGCGCACGGCCGAGGGGTGCTGCACCGCGACGTGAAACCGGCTAACATCCTGCTCGAGCGCGTCGAAGGGGATCAGGAGCGGGTGTTCCTGTCCGACTTCGGCATAGCCCGGTTCCGGGACGACACCGGACGGCTCACCCAGACCGGCACCTTCACCGCCACCCTGGCCTACGCCGCGCCGGAGCAGCTGTCCGGCGCACCACTGGATCACCGCGCCGACCAGTATTCGCTGGCCTGCACGCTGTTCCGGCTGCTGACCGGCACGGTGCCGTTCGACGCCACCAATCCGGTCGCGGTGATCCAGGGGCATCTGAACGCGCCGCCGCCCGAGGTCAGCAGGCTGCGGCCCGGCTTGCCGCACGCGCTGGACGGCGTGCTGGCCAAGGCGATGGCCAAGCGTCCGGCCGATCGGTTCGACTCGTGCGCCGAGTTCGCGGCCGCCGCATGGCAGGCGCTGGCCGCACCCGCCGCCCCGTGGCCCACGCCCGCGATCCACGCGGATCCCCTGGTCCTCGCGCCGGGTAAGGCACGGCGTCCCCGGCGGAGAGCCTCGATCGGCGCCGGGATCGGTCTGCTGATGGCGCTCGGCGTGGTGGGTGTGCTCGTCGCGGCCTCGTTCCGCGACACCCCGTCCGGTTCCGCCGCACCGGCAACCACGGTGCCAGCGCAGCGCACCGACGCCACCACGCCGCCGACCACCAAGCGCCCGACGACGAGCGGCGCGGCCACCACGGACCGGGCCACGATCGGCGCACGCGCGGCGGAGCTGAGCGCCGCGTTCCCCGGCATGCTGCCGGAGACCTCCCCCGAGCGCCTGGTGCATTCCGGCACCGGATACAACAAGGCCGGTTGTTTCGCCCACGGGCCGGACGACGCGACGACGCGCGACCACGACGATCCCGATTTCGGCCCTTGGGTAATGATGTGGAGCTGCTTCGGCGGGCCGAACAAGGCGTCCTTCGACTTCTACCTGTACGGCTCCCCCGACGACACGCAGGCTGTACTCGCCGCCTTACCGGCCAACGATCGCGCGACCGCCGCCAACGACAGCGGACGCAGTTACACCAACTACACCCTGCACGACAGCCGGAACCTGCGCCCGCGAATGGTCACCGCCTTCCCCGCAGACCCGAGCCGGGCGGCGATGCTGATGTACAGCGCCGGATTCATCGCCACCGAAGCCGAGTTCATGGATTGGTGGAAATCCGCGCCGCTGAATTGAGTTCCCCCTGGGGAGCGGCGCCGGTTATTCGAACACGTAGTGGGCGAACTCGTGGGTCGGGTGGAAACCGATCGCTCGGTAGATCCGGTTGGCCGTGGCGTTGGCGGGGTCGGCGAACAGGCACACGTCCAGGTTCTCGGTTCGCAGCAGCTGCGCGACGTGCGCGGTCACCGCGGAGGCGTAACCGTGCCCGCGCGCGTCCGGCGGGGTGTACACCGGCCCGATCCGCGACCAACCCTGGATCGGGATCTGATGCGCGGCAAGGCTGACCGGCTCTCCCTCGCGTTCCCACAACCACCAGCGGCCGGCCTCCACCCGGCGCCGGATCGCGGCCTCGTCCAGCCGGGGCCCCGCGCCCGACTCCTGCTCCATGGCCGCCATCCAGTCCACGCACAGCGCGACGTCGGAGGCTTGGGCGCGGCGCGGCGCTCCGGCCACGTCCGGGAGGCGCAGCGCGCCGAGCCGGTGCAGCCGAGCGCGGTAGGACTCGCGAAAGCCCTTCCCGAGCAGACCCTGCCACTGCTCGGCGAAAGCGGCGGCGTCCGCGACCACGCCCTCGACGCCCGAGTTCTCGGGCACCACCTCGGCCAGCGCGCGCGCCACCGCGGGAATCCCGTCCGGCGGTAGCGCGCCGAGATACACGTCGCGGCCCGCCACGCGCATGGCCGCGCCGATCACCGCGGCGTCCTCGCCGTGGACGGAGAGAAAACGCGATGCCTCGGCCGGGGCATCCAGGCCCGTGACATGGTTGGCGACGCTCGTGGTGAGCACGGTGTGCCGCAGCGGATCGCGGAGCAGGAACGCCCCCGCGACCGAGCGGAACTCGGCGGCGTCGGTGGTGATCTCGATCCTCATACAGATCACGGTAGGCGCCTGAACTGTTGCGCGCCTTGATTTCTCACGCTCGACGCCGAGCCGGTCGGCAGGCGACCGGCCGGTTTCCGGTCAGTCCGCTTCGCCGCCACCCTCGCGGAGTTTGAGCAGAACCAGTCCCGCGGTGCAGGCGAGAATGAGTCCGGCGACCGTGATTTCGACGTGCAGGCCCGCGATGCCGAGCACCGCCCCGACGAGTCCGCCGATGAAGATCAGCCAGGCGAGCGTCCGCGACACGATCGTGGACAGCGAACGGCCCTGCTGGTTCGACGCGAGATGCTGTGCCGTTGCCGACACGCCATCTTCTGCGGCGCGGGACGAACCACGCCGCGACGCTGTCGAGTAAGCTCCCATCATCTACTCCTCGATGACGCCGGTCAGAGAACCACTATCACGTTCTCACACAACGTGTCTCTCATCCTTGAACCGGCGTCTCACGCGTAACTTTGCTCACACACGCTACGACTCCGGGACGCCGGAAGATAGCGACACGTGCCCACGACACGCCGAAGAGACCAATTCGATATCTGAATCAGAACTGTTTTAAATACGCCGTCCGGCGTATCCCCAGCGACCCACTCGCCTCGCCCGACCGACCGGCCTCGAGTAAGGTGAGTCCACTCGATACACACGAGGAGCGTCACCGTTGGAGAGCAGCAGGGCCAAGATCGCCGGTCCGGCGATCGCCGCGGGAGCGGTTTCCATCGGACTCGTCCTGATCGGCGCCTGCGGCGTCGGTCGACAGGACACCTACGTGCCGCCCCCACCGCTCAAGGCGGGCGAGTACGCCGAACCCGTTGTCCACGAGGACACCACCGGCTCGACCACCCCCAAGGTCGTCATCCCGCCGTCGCCCACCTGGCGGATCGCACCGGCCGACCAGCGGCGCCCGACCCCGTTCGCGGGGTTCATGAGCAGCACCACCGCCGAGCCGTCCCCGGGGAATCCGCATGAGGACACCACACAGCCGTCGCCGCCGGATGAGCCGAGGCCGACCGCGGCGCGAGCGCCGAGCAGCGACTCGACGGACGAGGCGCCCACGCAACTGCGGAGCGGGCCGGGGGACGACCAGTGAGACGCGGTGGTGCGCAGGCACGCACCACCGCGCCACTTCTCACAGTTCGGGCAGCTCGTATTCGCCGACCCGCGAGCTGAGCACCCGCAGGTGCTCGAGCCCGCTGCCGAGGGTGCGTTCGATCGCGGTCAGCCGGGCCACGTAATGGCTCACCGGGTACTCCGCGGTGACGCCGATGCCGCCGTGCATCTGGATCGCCTCCTGCCCGATGTGCCTGGCCGCGCGGCCGACCTGCAGCCGTGCGCGCGACGCGATCACCGGATCGTCGGCCCCGTCGGCCAGCGACGCCGTGGCGTACAGGCTCATGCTGCGCGCCAGCTCCAGCGAGACGTACATGTTGGCCGCGCGCTGGGTGAGCGTCTGGAACTTCGACAGCGTGACGCCGAACTGCTTGCGCTGCTTGAGGTAGTCGGTGGTCAGCCGCAACGCTTCCTCCATCGCGCCGACCGACTCCGCGCACAGGCTCGCCTGCGCGTGGGTGAGCACCGACTCGATCGCCCCGGTCGCGTCCGCTTCGCCGAGCCGCTCGGCGGGCGCGTCGGTCAGCTCCAGCTGCGCGCCGCGCTGGCCGTCCACCGTGCGGTAGGACTTGCGGACCACACCCGCGGCGTCCGGCGCGACCAGGAACAGGCCGACCCCGCCCTCGGGCAGCGCGGCGCTGACCACCAGCTCGTCGGCGCTGTCGCCGTGCGCGACTGGGTTCTTCACACCGGTCAGCGTGTACGAACCGCCCTGCGCCGTCGCGGTGGTCGCCAACTCGGCCGCTGGCCAGCGCACCCCGGGCTCGGCATGGGCGAAGGCGAGCAGCTTCGCGCCCGAGGCCACCTCGGGCAGGATCCGCTGCCGCTGTTCGGCGCTGCCCGCCGCGGCGACCAGGCCACCGGGGACCAGCACCGCGTCCAGGATCGGCTCCGGCGCGAGCCTGCGGCCCACTTCCTCGAGCACGACCATGGTCTCCACGGGACCTGCGCCGACGCCACCGTCCTCCTCGGCGAAGCTCAGGCCGAGCACGCCCAGTTCGGCGAGCTGGCGCCACACGTCACGGCTCCAGCCCAGTTCGGAGTCGACCACCTTCAGCCGTGATTCGGCGTCGTAGTTGCGGGCGAGCAGGTCACGGACCGTGTCGCGGAGCATGACCTGTTCATCGGTGAGATCGAAATCCATGGTGGCGCCTCACAATCCGAGGATCGTGGAGGCGATGATGGTGCGCTGCACCTCGCTGGAGCCTCCGTAGATGGTTGTCTTGCGGTAATTCAGGTAGGACGGGCCGCTGCGCTGCGCCCAGCCGGGCGAGGCGATGTCGTCGGCGCCCACCGGGATGGCGTCCGGCCCGGCGATGTCCAGCAGCAGCTCGGTGGCGGCCTGCTGGAGTTCCGAACCGCGCAGCTTCAGCACCGAAGAGGCCGGATTCGGCTTGCCGTCGGTGGAATTGGAGACCACCCGCAGCTGGGTGAGCTCCAGCGCCAGCAGCTCGTTCTCCAGTTCGGCGATCCGCGCCGCGAAGATCGGGTCCTCCAGCAGGGTGCCGTTGCCCGACTTGGTCTTCGCCGCGTACTGCTTCGCGACGCCGAGCTTGACCTTGGTGCGACCGACACCGGTGATGCCGGTGCGCTCGTTGCCGAGCAGGAACTTCGCGTAGGTCCAGCCCATGTTCTCCTGGCCGACGAGCTGGTCTGCGGGGACCCGCACGTTCTCGAAGAAGACCTCGTTCACCTCGTACCCGCCGTCGATCAGCTTGATCGGGCGGATGGTGACGCCGGGCGACTTCACGTCGAACAGCAGGAAGGAGATACCCGCCTGCTTCTTCGCCGCGCTCGGGTCGGTGCGCACCAGGCAGAAGATCCAGTCGGCGTACTGGGCCAGCGTGGTCCAGATCTTCTGGCCGTTGACGATGTAGGAATCACCGTCGCGGACCGCCGTGGTGCGCAGCGACGCCAGATCCGAACCCGCGTCCGGCTCGGAGAAGCCCTGGCACCACCAGATGTCCAGCGCTGCGGTGGGCGGCAGGAAACGCTCCTTCAGCTCCTGCGAGCCGAAGTGGGCGATCACCGGGCCGACCATCTGCGCGTTGAACGTCAGCGGCTCCGGCACCGAGGCCAGCTGCATCTCGTCCTGCCAGATGTGGCGCTGCATCGGCGTCCAATCCTTGCCGCCCCACTCCACGGGCCAGTTGGGCACCGCGAGGCCGTGGTCGTTGAGGATCTTGTGCGCGGTGACGATGTCGTCGCGGGACAGCTCACGGCCGTCCCGGACGCGCTCACGGATGTCGGCCGGGATCTCGGTCCGATAGAACTTGCGCAGTTCGTCGCGGAAGGCGACGTCGTCGGGGGACAAGGATAGTTTCATACGCATCTCCCTGCGTGTCTCGTACGTCCGAGTCAAACCTACCCCCCGGTAGTCCTCCATTGTCGAGTGGATCACAAGGAAGGGACATCAGCGTCGCCCGCGGCGGCGTCTTCCGCGCCGCTCCCCGGGACGGCGACCGCGGCGAGCTGGTACGTTGCTGCAGGTGGGCCGGGTGCCCACAGGGTTCGGTATCGAGGAGAACGAGTGAACGGCAGGACCATCGCACGCGCCGCGGCCGCCGCGGCATCCCTCGGCATCGGCGCGGTCCTCACCTTCTGCGCGCCCGCCACCGCCGAGCAGCCCCGGGACCCGGTGGACATCGGCTTGGCCCATCTCACCGAGATCGCGGGCGCCGACCCGTCCGCCCAGGATGGCGTCGCCGCGCTCACCCGCTACGCGGGCCTGATCGGCGCCGCGCACCTGCGCGAGGTGTCCAGCGTGTTCACCCCGTTCTCCTACGCCGCGCCCACTTTCGGCTGCGGCAGCAACGGGCCGATCACCACGATCATCGCCGCCGCGACGACCGAAGGGACGGGCAACGGCCGCGACCTGAACGTCGCCCCCGGCGAGCTGCGGTTCAGCGCCACCCCCTCGCACTCCGGCGCACCCCTTGCCTCCGGGCTCGTCGTCGCCTGGGTGAACGTGAACACCGGCGCCAGCGGCATCGACCCGCTCGACGACCTGACCGAGTACCGCATGCCGACGCTGTCCAAGACGGTCAGAAGCGGGCCCGGCACGGTGCTCGCCTCGATGTGGGGCATCATCGACTACCCGTTCGCCCACTGCGTGATGACTCCCACCGTGGGTCTGTTCACGGTCCCGGACAACCCGGCTCCGCCGCCTTCGGCCCCGGCTCCCGCCCCGGCCCAGCCCGCGCCGAGCGGCTCCGGCGGCGAGCCCACCCCGACGCCGTAGGCGCTGCCTACCGGACGGCGGCGAAGAACGCGCGGATGTCGGCGACGTGCGCGTCCGGGTGTTCCATCGCGATGAAGTGGTTGCCGGTGTTGCCCTCCGGCCAGTGCACGATCGTGTTGTCCCGTTCGGCGAGCCGCCGCATCAGCGCGGAGCCGCCGCCGTAGGTGCCGGTCGGCACCGCTTTCTGTCCCTTCGGCCAGGTGAATCCGCCGTCACCGAGGCCGTTGTACATCGGCCATGACGACGAGGCCGCGGTGCCGGTGAACCAGTACAGGCTGACGTTGGTCAGCAACTGGTCGCGATCGATCACGTCCTCCACCCGGTCGGCGAGCGGGGCGAACTCGGTGAACTTCTGCATCAGCCAGGCGAGCAGACCCACCGGGGAGTCGGTCCACGCATGGGCGAAGGTCTGCGGTGCGGCGTGCAGCAGGACGTGGTGGTTCACCCCACCGGTCATCCATCGCTGCATGAGATCCCACTCGGCGCGCTCGTCCGGCGTCATGGTGGGCACGTCCGCCTCGGTGGGCATTCCGATCCCGCCGTCGAGGTGCACGCCGATCACCCGGTCCGGCGCGGCGACGGCGAGTTCGGGCGTGACGTAGGCGCCGAGATCGCCGCCCTGCGCGCCGAAGCGCCGGTAGCCGAGCCGATCCAGCAGCGTCAGCCACATCGCGGCCACTTTCGCCGGTGTCATGCCGAGCTCGCGCGGCCCATCGGAGAAGCCGAAACCCGGCACCGAGGGCACCACGACGTGGAACGCCTGAGCGGGATCCAGTCCGTGCGCGCGGGGATCGGCCAGCGGGCCGATGGTCTGCGCGAATTCGGCGAAGGTGTTCGGCCAGCCGTGGGTGAGGATCAGCGGCATCGCGTCCGGCTCCGGCGAGCGCACATGCAGGAAGTGCACGTCGAGCCCGTCGATGCGCGTCTTGAACTGCGGGAACTCGTTGAGCGCCGCCTCACGTGCCCGCCAGTCGAACCCGGTGCGCCAGTAATCGGCCAGCTCGCGCAGATAGTCGACCGGCACGCCGCGATCCCAACCGGCGCCGGGCAGTTGGGCGGCCCAGCGCGTGCGGGCGAGCCGCTCGTGCAGGTCGTCCAGGTCGGTTTGCGGGACCTCGATGCGGAACGGGCGGATGGCGGTGGTCATCGGTATGCCTCCTCGGCGGTCGGTGCTGCGGTACGGCGACGACGTTAGGAAACAACTAGGACCGAACAAGTCCTAGATTTACGGCATCCTCTGAAGTCGTGAACGACGCTCCCGCCCGACTGCTGCGCCTGCTGTCGCTACTCCAGACACCCCGGGAATGGCCGGGCAGCGAATTGGCCGAACGACTCGGCGTCACCGACCGCACGGTGCGCCGCGACATCGATCGGCTGCGCGAACTCGGCTATCCGGTGACGGCCACGCTCGGCGCGACGGGCGGTTACCGTCTTGCGGCGGGCACGGCGATGCCGCCGCTACTGGTCGAGGACGACGAGGCCGTCGCCATAGCGGTCGGGTTGCGAGCCGCCGCCGGGTCCGCTGTGGCGGGGATCGAGGAGGCGTCGGTGCGTGCGCTGGCCAAAGTCGAGCAGGTGCTGCCCGCGAAGCTGCGGCGCAGAGTGCGGGTTCTCGCCGCCGCGCTGACCCCGCCCGCCGCCGGCGGACCGGCCGCCGATCCCGACGTGCTCGCCACGCTCGCGGCGGCCGTGACCAACCGGGAGCGAGTGCGTTTCGCCTACCGCGACGAGGCGGGCGCCGAGACCAAGCGCAACACCGAGCCGATCGGCCTCGTGCCTGCGCGGCGGCGCTGGTATCTGGTCGGCTACGACCTCGACCGGGCCGCCTGGCGCGTCTACCGCGTCGACCGGATCGACCGTCCGCAGCCCACCGCCGCCCGCTTCACCCCGCGCCCACTGCCCGCCGCCGATGCCGCCGCCTACGTCGCGGGCCGCCGCGCCGACTGGGGCACACCGTCCTTCCGGCTCCGCGTGACCATCCACGCTTCCGCCGACCAGGTGACGGGACGGCTGGGCGATGACCCCGGCGATGTCGTCGCGATCGACGCCGACACCTGCCGGATCGATGCCCTGCGCGACGACGCGCCGGAATGGCTGGCCCACCGGCTCCTCGCGCTGGAAGCGGACTTCGAAGTCCACGAGCCCCCGGAACTCATCGCCCACCTGCGCACCATCGCCGGTCGCGCCGAGCGGGCAACCCGCAACGCACCCCGATGACCTCGACGCGCCGCTACCCCGGTGACGGCACTGGTTATACGCGCCGGGCCGTGTTTCTTGAACCGGAGAAAACGTGTCAGCGCGCTGAGGATCGCGCGGCAGCGCCTGAACCTACTCGTGCGGCACACCCCCGGCGCTGGGCCACCGTTCGCCCGATTCGCTGCCGGGCCGTTCATGGCGCCTGGAGTAGCGACAGCACGCGGAGCAGTCGGACGACCGCAGCGAATACTGCCCGCGCGAAGTTCTAGCCCGGCCCGCGGCTCGGACTCAGCGGGAAAGATTGATTCGAAGCAGAGCCCCGGATTCCGTACTGGCGATCACTTCTCCGGGACGGCCGGGGACGTCGGCCACCGCGGTGAGCGGCTGGCCGTTGAGCACGGTGCAGGTGGCGCCGGTGGCGGGATCGACGCGGACCAATTGGCCGGTGAGGGTGGTGACGTAGAGGATGCCGCTCGGATCGGCCAAGAGGTCGTCGGCGAAATCCGGCAGGCCCGCCAGCCGCGCGGACAGGTCGGCGACGGTGCTGCGGGACGCGGGCGCGTCGAGCGGGATGCGGATGACACGGCCGAGCGGGCCGCCGTTGGCGGTCACGTAGAGCACGCCGTCGTGCACGACCGCGCCGTTGGCGGCCAGTCCGGCCGACGGCGCGCTCCACGCGGTGTCGACGGATGCGTCGGGACGGACCTTCACCACACCGGAAAGGCCCGCGACGTACAGGTTGCCGTTCGGGTCGAACGCCGCGCCGTTGGGCATGGTGAGGCCGGAGACGAAGACCTCCGGCTGCGGCACGGCCGCCGCCGGATCGAACCGGACCACGCCGCCGGGACGGATGACGCTGACCGGCGCGTCGCCGTAGACGACATACAGCAGTCCGTCGGGGCCGAGCCGGACCGCGCCGGGGAATTCCACCGGAACGGTCGCGGTGAGCGCGCCCGCGGCGTCGTAGCGCTGCACCTCGTTGCGGTAGAGCCGCGAGACCCACAGGTTGCCCTGCGCGTCGTAGCCCAGGTTCTCCGCCCAGTCGAGCACCGGCGTCTGTGCCGCGACGGCCGTGACCGCGCCGGCGGGGTCGCAAGCGGCGATCGGCGGCGCGGCGCCCGCGCTCGGCGCGAACACCCCGGTGAGGGCGAGCGCGGCGGCGGACGAGAGGAAGACGCCTCGACGGCGGAGAGTTCGCAACGCGGGCACCTCGGGCTCGGGTCGGTAGGAGTCGTCGCGGATCTTAGCCGTTTCCGGCGCGGAATCGCGCGGTCCCATGCGCGTCACGATCTTTGGCACTATCGGTGGATGCCATTTTTCGACGGCGCCCGCGGCCGGATGCACTATCGGCGGTGGCCGATCGAACACCCCCGCTACACCGTGGTCCTGTTGCCCGGTATCGGCCAGCACAGCGGCCACTACCACCGCTTCGCGCGCGCCCTGCACCCCGCCGGTGAGGTGTGGGCCCTCGACACCGCCGGGCACGGGTTGAGCGAGGGCGATCCGGAGAAGCCCGGCACGCTGGCCGAACTGGTGGCGGACGCGACGCGGCTGGTCGAACTAGCACGCGGCGACCGGCCCCTGATCCTGATGGGCCACTCGCTCGGCGCGGTGACCGCGCTGGGCATGCTCGGGGCAGCGGTGCCGCAGCAGGCAGGCGCGACGAGTCCGGCGGCGCTGGAACGGAACTATCCGCTGCGTCCCGCCCTGCCCCCGGAAACGTTGGCGGGACTGGTGCTTTCGGGCGTTCCGAAACGCGCGCTTGGCGGCGGTGCGCCGGGCGCGCCGGGAACGCCGCTGCCGCAGGGTCTTCCGGTACTCGCCGTGCACGGCGTCGACGATCGGCGCGCGCCGATCGATGCGATCAGGGTCTGGACTAGCCGCCACGAATCGGTACATTTACGTGAGTACATCGACGCCGGGCACGACCTGCTGCACGAGCCGGTGCACGCGCGGGTCACTGCCGACATCGCGGATTGGATGCAGGGTGTCGTCGTGGGGTTGGCACGACACCCGTGAACCGCACTTCGGACGAGGAAGGGGGACGGCGCAGATGCCATCGCAGGAGAACGGGTACGGCGGAGAGCCGCCCGCGGAGGTCACCGCCCCCGGCGTCGACATCGCCGCGCTGAACCGTGCGGTCGACGACGGATCGCTCTGGATCGACAGCCTGCTGGTCGCCGACGGCGCGCACGAACGGTGCGCGCGCCAGTACGAGTTGCTCGCCGATCGGGTCGAGGAGCAGATCAGCGTCCTCAGTGCCGCCACCGCACTGCCCGGCTTCGGTGGGTTCGCCTCCGGTGACGCGCTGCGCGCCGGTTTCGAGCGCAAGGCCGACGGCGCGATCGCCCGGCTGCGCGACTACGCCGCCGCCGCACGAGAGCTCGCCCAGACTTTCCGCGCCGCGGCCGCCGTCTACCGGCAGGCCGACGAGGCGCTCGCGCGGGCGGTCGAACGGATCGACGCGACGGGAGCCGCGCATGCGTGAGATGCCGCGCGCGGGCGAGCGGGCCACCCACCGGCGCACCGACCCCGCGTACGCCCCGAACGTCGAAGTGTTCGACAACCTCACCCACGACGAGATCCACGCGAAGGTCCAGTTGCTGAACCCGGCCGTGCTCGCGGGCGGACGGCAAGCATGGAGCGACGCGGCGGCGAACCTCGCCGACGCCGTCTTCCAGGCGCACGCCGAGATTCGCGCGGCCATCGCCGACGGCTGGCGCGGCTCGGCGGCCAAGAGCGCGGACGCGGTGGTGCGCGTGTTCGAGCAGGGCGGACAAGATCTGGCCGACGTGTTCGCGGTCGTCTCCCAGCGCCTCGGGCAGGCGAGCGACGCGGCGGAGGCGCTGCGCGCCGCGGTGAACGAACCGCCCACCGGCGCACCGGATCTGGGAGCGGCGCTGCTGGATCCGTCCCGGGCGACCAGCAATGTCGAGGGGCAGAAGGCGAGCGAGCACGCCCGCCAGGACGTCGTGCGCGCGATGAACGACATCTACGCGGGAGTCTTCGCGCGGACCGGCACCGATGTGCCCGCCTTCCCCGACGAATCGGACCAACCGGCCGCCCCGGCGCCCACCGCCACACCGACAAGCAAGATCGCCGGAACCATCCCGGTCGCCTCGGAAGCCCCGTCCACTTCGTCCGGGACATACGCGCCCAAGCCGATCCACGCGGTGGAGCACGGCGTCCTCGCGACGCCTGCCGATCCGACGCCCAGCTCCGAGGCACCCGCCACGTCCCCCGCCGCCGCTGCCGCGCCGACCACCACCGCCGCCACGGTCGCGGACGTCGCACCGGCTCCGAATGCACCAAGACTCGTATCCGCCGCGACGGCGGCGCTCCCGACGGTCGCGGCTGCCTCCGTTCTCCCCACCGCGCCCGCTGCCGGCGCTCCGGGTCCGGCCACCGCGCCCGCCTCGGTGACGAGCGAGCCCGTGACGGTGCCCGCCGTGCCCGGAGTCGGCGGCCAGGTTCCGCCCGAGGAACAGCGCAAGCGCGACGAGCGGCGCAAGAACGACGACGGCTCCGACGCGGCGGTCACCGGTCTCGGCGCCGGAGCGGTGGGCGGCCTGATGGGCGGTGCGGTGGCCGCCGCCGACACCCCGCGCTCGGGTTCGAGCGTGGCCGCGAACGCCGCGAGCGCACGGTTGGCGCCGATCGACGACGAGGACGACGAGTTCGACCTCGACGATCTCCCCACCTTCCTCGAGCCCTCCGACGACGGCGGTGAACTGATCGGGTCGCTCGATCCGACCACGCCGCCCGTGCTCGGCGAATGGACCGAGTACGAGTGAACTGGACGCTGACCCCGGACCAGTTCGCGCTGGCCTGGTCACGCACCGACGGGGATCGCATTCCCTATCCACTCGCCGTGCGCCTGTCGGCACGCGACACCGCGGAACGCACCGCCCAGCTTCCCGCGCTCGATCGCTGGTGTGATCAGGTGCTCGACGCCGATCTGGAAGCCGCGCTGCGCATCCTCGCCCAACCGGACCTGCGGGTCGAGGTGTTCGGTCAGCGTGACGCGCCCGACCCGGCGCCGCGGGACAAAGGCGGATCGCCTGCGACGGGCAGCGGGCCGCAACCCCGGCCGATCCGTATCCTCGGCGCCGCCGCCGGGAACGTCGCGGTGGTCGCCGCGCAGCGCTCCGGCGCGACACCCGATCGCGGCGGCGACGTGCGGTTGTTCGCGGGCAGCTCGAAGACCTTGTGCCCGCGGATCGTCTCGATGCTCCCGGAGAACGCCCCCGGCACGCTCCCGCGCCTGACCGCTCCCCTGTCCCAGGTCGGCGAGGACAGCCGCAACCTGGTCACCGTTCCGGTCGCCGGTCCATCCACTCCGTCCCGGATCCGCAGGCTGCTGCGGCAGCCGCGCGAAGGCATCGGCCAGATGGTCGTCTCCGCCCGCCGCGGCGCGGGCGAGCTGCGCCCGTTCGGCGTGCTGTGCTGGATCGACGTAGTCGCCGACGGCCGGTACGCGGTGCGCACCGGAACGGACGTCGACGTCGTCGCGGTCACCGCGGAACGTCTCGCCGCCCAGCTCCGACCGCTGGTGGCAGCGGCCGCGCGCACCTCTACGGCGTACGCCGCGCACTGAACCATTCGCAGGCCCGATGCGAGTCGGCCGGCGACGACGTACGGGGCAGCGTCACCTCGGCCGACATCGGATTCGCCGCCGAGCCGCGCCGCATACCGCTCCAGGTCGGGGCGAGCGAACCATTTACGGTGTACGAGTGCCACTCTACGAATTCGAAGGCAAACGGCCGCAGGTCGATCCGACGGCGTTCGTCGCGCCGACGGCGACCCTGATCGGCGATGTCCGGGTCGAGGCGGGCGCCTCGATCTGGTACGGCGCGGTGTTGCGCGCGGACTTGGCGCCGATCGTCATCCGGGAACGCGCCAACATCCAGGACAACGCGGTGCTGCACGTGCCGCCGGACGTGCCGATGGAGATCGGCCCCGGCGCGACGATCGCGCACAGCGTGGTGTTCCACGGCGCGGCCGTCGGCGCCGAGGCCATCGTGGGCAACGGGACCACGGTGCTGGACCTGGCGAAGATCGGGGCGGGCAGCATGATCGCCGCGCACTCGCTGGTGCCGCCCGGCGCGGAGATCCCCGACGGCGTGCTCGCCGCCGGATCCCCCGCCGAGGTGAAGCGGCCGATCGAAGGCACCCAGGCGCAGATGTGGGTCCAGCTCAACCCGGGCTTCTACGCCGAACTCGCGCAACGCCACCGCAAGGGCATCAGCGAGATCTGATCAGCACAGCAGCGCGGTGACCTCCGCGTCCTCGAGCTGGTGGAAATCGCGGTAGGCGCCGCCGACGCCGCCGAGCGAGCGTGGCACCCACGGGCAGACCGCCTCGTCGGCCTCGTCGGCGACCCGGCGCATCGCCTCCGTCGAGGAAACGGGGACGGCGGCCACGACGCGCGCGGGCCGGTGCAAGCGCGCGACCCGGCAGGCCGCCACCACCGTGGCGCCGGTCGCCATGCCGTCGTCGACGATCACCACCGTGCGCTCCGTCAGCGGGATCGGCCGCGCCGCGCCGCGCAGCACCTGCCTGCGCCGCTCCAGTTCGGCGCGCTCCCGCGCCTCGATCGAGTCCACCTTCTTCGGCGTTATCCCGGTGTGCGCCAGCACGTCCTGATTCAGCACCCGGACACCGTCCTCGCCGATGGCCCCCAGGGCCAGCTCGGGCTGCCACGGCACGCCCAGCTTGCGGACCAGCAGGATGTCGAGGTCACCGCCGATCACGTCGCGGACAGCGGCGGCCACCGGGACTCCACCGCGGGGCAGTCCGAGCACCAGCGGGTCCGCCGCGCGTAGGTGTTCCAGATGCGCACCCAGCGCGTGCCCCGCCGAGGTCCGATCGGAGTAGACCATCGATTCCGAACGCTACTCCGGTGTGCGCTCGGTGATCGCGAATCGGCGCAACGCGAGACTGGGGTTGGTGGTGCGCACCTTGCTCAGATACGCCAGGTCGATGCCCGCGGTCAGCACGCCCGGCTCGTCGCCGAGTTCGGTGAGCACCGCACCGGCGGGATCCACGATCATCGACGCGCCCGCGCCCCGGGGAGCGGCTTGGTCGGCGGCCGCGACGTAGATCGTGTTCTCGATCGCCCGCGCCCGCACCAGCGTGGTCCACTGGTCGACCTTGCCCGGTCCGGGGATCCACTGGGCGGGCAGCAGCAGCACCTGCGCGCCCGCGGCGGCGACCCGGCGCACGCCTTCCGGGAAGCGCAGATCGAAACAGGTCTGCATGCCGAATGTCACATCGCCGACGGTGAAGGTGGCGGGCGCCTCGAGCACGCCCGGCTCGACCACGTCCGATTCGAGGTGGCCGAAGGCGTCGTAGAGGTGGACCTTGCGGTACCGGGTGACGAGCGAGCCGTCGGGGCCGAGCACGACCAAGGTGTTGCGGATGCGGTCGCCGCCGGGCGCGATCTGTTCCACGGTTCCGGCGACCAGGAACACGCCGAACTCGCGGGCGATCGCGCCGAGGCCGGTGACGAACGGGCCGGTCAGCGGCTCGGCGACGGCGACGACCCGCTCGTCGAGCCGGGTCACGGCGAACATCGAGTACTCCGGTGCGACGACCACGCGCGCGCCCCGCTCACCGGCCGTTCGCACATGGTCGCGGACCATGGCGAGGTTGCGCGCGGGGTCGGTCGACGGGGCGAACTGGACGACCGCAACGTCCAGCTGATCCGGCGTCACATCGCGATGCGCGGGCGAGTTGTCCAGTTGCATAGGTCTCACCGTATTGGGGCGGTGGCCGGGACGACCAGTACGAGGCAGTAAACTCCTGGTCAATGAGCACCAATCAGGTCGACAGCGTTTCTGGCGACAACGACAGGGACACCGACGGCCCGTCTTTCGCCGATCTGGGGATCGATGACCGCATCCTCGCGGCCATCGCCGACGTCGGTTACGAATCGCCGTCGCCTATCCAGGCCGCGACGATTCCTCCGCTGCTCTCCGGCGCCGACGTCGTCGGTCTCGCGCAGACCGGTACCGGCAAGACGGCGGCCTTCGCCATCCCGATCCTGATGGGGCTCGAAGCCACCGGTCGCACCCCGCGCGCCCTCGTGCTCGCGCCGACCCGTGAGCTCGCGATCCAGGTCGCCGAGGCGTTCGGCCGCTACGCCGCGCACATTCCCGGCCTGCACGTACTGCCCATCTACGGTGGGCAGAGCTACGGCGTGCAGCTGTCGGGCTTGCGCCGCGGCGCGCACGTGGTGGTCGGCACGCCGGGCCGGGTGATCGATCACCTGGAGAAGGGCACGCTCGACCTGTCGCAGCTGCAGTATCTGGTGCTCGACGAGGCCGACGAGATGCTGAAGATGGGCTTCCAGGAGGACGTCGAGCGCATCCTCGCCGACACTCCGTCGGACAAGCAGGTGGCGCTGTTCTCCGCGACCATGCCCGCCGCGATCCGCAAGATCTCCAAGCAGTACCTGCACGATCCGGTGGAGATCACGGTCAAGGCGAAGACTTCGACGGCCACCAACATCACCCAGCGCTGGGTGCTGGTATCGCACCAGCGCAAGCTGGACGCGCTCACCAGGGTGCTCGAGGTCGAGTCGTTCGAGGCGATGATCATCTTCGTCCGCACCAAGCAGGCCACCGAGGAACTCGCCGAGAAGCTGCGCGCCAGAGGGTTCTCCGCCGCGGCGATCAACGGCGACATCGCGCAGAACCAGCGCGAGCGCACCATCGGACAGCTCAAGTCCGGCGCGCTGGACATCCTGGTCGCCACCGACGTGGCCGCGCGCGGGCTGGACGTCGACCGCATCTCGCACGTGGTCAACTACGACATCCCGCACGACACCGAGTCCTATGTGCACCGCATCGGCCGCACCGGACGGGCCGGGCGCAGCGGCGAGGCGCTGCTGTTCGTCGCACCGCGCGAGCGGCATCTGCTCAAGTCGATCGAGCGGGCCACCCGGCACCCGCTCACCGAGATGCAGCTGCCCAGCGTGGAGGACGTCAACGCCCAGCGCGTCAGCAAGTTCGGCGACGCCATCACCGAGAACCTCACCTCGTCGAACCTGCCGCTGTTCCGCAAGCTGATCGAGGATTACGAGCGCGAGCACAACATTCCGCTGGCCGACATCGCCGCGGCGCTGGCGGTGGGCTCCTACGACGGCGACAACTTCTTCATGGAGCCCGAGCCGGAGCCGGTGGAGCGCCCGCAGCGCGACCGCACGCCGCGCGAGCGGCCCGTCCGGCGTTTCGACGAGGAGCGGCAGGGTGGCACGCACCACCGCGCCACCGGGACCGAGCTGGCGACCTATCGCATCAGCGTCGGCAAACGGCATCGCGTGGTGCCCGGCGCGATCGTCGGCGCCATCGCCAACGAAGGCGGCCTGCGCCGCAGCGACTTCGGGCACATCAGCATCCGCCCCGACCACAGCCTGGTGGAACTGCCCGCGCAACTGCCGGAGGAAACGCTGGAAGCGTTGCGGCGCACGCGGATCAGTGGTGTGCTCATCCAGCTGCAACTGGATCAGGGTGCGCCGCAGCATCGCGCGTTCAGCCGCGGCCAGCGTCGCGAGCGCGAGGGCGGCAAGCGGCCCGAGCGCCGTAAGCCGCGTTCCTGAGCCGGGCAGGGTAGGCCGAGGTCAGGCGCGCTAGCTACAGTGTTGCGGTCCGTGTGTAATTCGGCGCACGCCGGCAGCGGGTGTCCCGCGAAGACACAGGAGGGCCGCGTTTGTTCGTGTTCGGTGATCGTGTCGTCTGCACCGCCGTCGATCTCGTCCGCGCGGCGCACTGCGAGTTCGCCCTGCTGCGCGCCCTCGACACCGAACTCGGCACCATCCCGGCCGGCCCCGGTGGCACCGCATCCGGATACGAGCCCGCCTCCGGAACCGATGACGTCCGGCGGCGCCTGCTCGACGACTACCGCGCGCGGTTCGGCGGCGCGGTGGTCGAGATCGACCGGCCGCCGGACGCACCGGGCGATCCGAGCCGCCGCGTCGCGGCACTGACCGCCGCGCACGCCGACACGGTCGCCGCCTTGCGCTCCGGCGCACACGTGGTGCACGGCGCGACCTTCTTCGACGGCCGATTCCATTGCTCCGCCGACTTTCTGGTGCGGGCCGAACATCGGGTCCGCTACACCGTGCACGGCATCGCGCCCACGACCGCCGACCGGGTGGCCGCCGCGCTGGAACTCGCCGCCTGCGCCGAGGCGCTGGACCACTCGGGCGCGCTCACCGCGCCGCTGGTCCGGCTGCATCTCGGCGCGCAGAGCAGCGCCCGGGCGCTGAGCGAACTGCTCCCGCTGTACCGGGCGCGCAGGGACCGGGTGGACCGCATCGTGGACGAGAAGCTGGGCGAACTGCTGCCCGTGCAGTGGGGCGATCCCCGCTACCTGGCCTGCGGCCGCTGCCGCACCTGCGCCGACGCCCTCTTCGCCGCGCGTGACCTGCTGCTGGTGGCCGGCATGCGGCCCGCCGCCCGCGCCCGGCTGCGCGAGGCGGGAGTGAACACCATCGATCGGCTGGCCACCACCGAGATCACGGTTCCCGGCGTGCCGCCGCGCACTGTCTCCGCGCTGCGCCACCAGGCGGCAATCCAGCTGCGGCGCGAAGTTTCGGGCGAGCCGACCTACGCGGTGCTCGACGCGACCGTGCTCGCGGCGCTGCCCGCGCCCTCCCCCGGCGATCTGTCGCTCACCATCGCGGGCGGCGGGCGCACCCCGCTCGTCGTCGAGGTCGGCGGCCCCGACGCCGTGCGTCTCTCGCTGCGCGGCCCGATCGGTTCGAGTGAACCCGGCCGTGCCGCGACCGCCGAACGCCGCGTGCTCGAGCAGGTGCTGGATTACCTGACCCAACGCCGCCGGATCGACCCCGATCTGCACGTCTACCACTACTCCTCGGCGGTGCGGACGGCGTTGCTGCGCTGCACCGGGCGGCACGGCGTCAACGAGGAACTGGTGGACGAGCTACTGCGCGAGGGCGTGCTGGTCGATCTGTATCCGATCGTCCGCGGCGCGTTGCTCGTCGGGGAGTCCTCCTACCGGCTCGACGGGCTGCGCCGCCTGCTGCCGGGACCCGGCGCGGCCGACGAACATGATTGCCGGACGGTGCTGCGGTTGCGCGACTGGTTGCTCGATCGCGCGGCCGAACAACCAGTCGCCACCCGGACCGGGACACCGGCCGCACGGCGCGCCACCGGCGACCCTTCGCCACCGGCGTCGCGGCCGTCCTCGCTGGAGGCCGCGCTCGCGGAATACGCCGCCGCGCAAGGTGATCCGCTGCATCCCGCCGCGCTGATGGCCGCGACGCTCGGCTATCACCGCCGCGAGCGGCAGCCGCTGTGGTGGGCGCACGCCGACCGGCTCACTCACCCGGTGGAGGAATGGGCGGACGCGCCGGGCGTGCTGGTCGCCGACTGGGGCACCGTCGACACCAAATGGCATCGCCGCCCCGACCGCCCGGCGATGCGGCGCTATCTCACCCTGACCGGACGGATCGGCACCGGTCCCAGCGGCGCCCCTGGCCCGAGCGCGCTCACCCCCGGCACCGCTGTCTACACCTTCTACGAACAGCCGATGCCGGACGGCATGGTCACCGACGCGGGGCGGCGGGCCACCGCGACGGCGACGGTGCTCGGCTGCTCGGTGGACACCGAATTCGACGACGCGGTCCGCCTGGAGGAATCGCTGCCCGAGGGTTGCGAACCCTACGACGAACTGCCGTCCGCGATCGCCCCCGGTCTCCCGGCCTGGGACGAGAACGCCGAACTGGCGATCGAACTCGCTGCCCAGGAATTGCTGATGACCTTGCCCGACACTCCGCGCACGGCCGTGTTCGACGTCCTCGCGCGCCGCAGGCCCCGGCTGCGGGGTGACGCCAGGTTGCCCGAGGTGCACGGCGACTACGCCGCTGCGATCACCGCCGCGCTGTGCGCTCTCGACCATTCCTACGTCGCGGTGCAGGGTCCGTCGGGCACCGGGAAGACGGCGACCGTGGCCAGGGTGCTGGAGCGGCTGATCACTCGGAACAAGTGGCGGATCGGCATCGTCGCGCAAACGCCCGCCGCCGTGGAGAACCTGCTCGACGCGGTGGTGCGGGCGGGCGTACTGCCGGAGCTGGTCGCCAAGAAGGACGCGGCGTCCGTCGCGCCGGAGTGGGTGGTGATCGACCCCGCCCGCTCTCGGCGTTTCCTGGACAACGCGATCAGCGGCTGCGTGCTCGGCGGCGAACCGGCCGATTTCGCGAACGAGGAGTCGGTGCCCCGCGCCGGCCTCGACCTGCTCGTGATCGCCGACGCGGGCCGCTTCCCGCTGGCCGAGACCGTGTCCGTCGCCGGGTGCGCGCGCAATCTGCTGCTGCTCGGCGATCCCGTGGCGTCGGCCGCGCGCGGCGCCCATCCGGCCCCGGTCGGCGAATCGGTGCTGGGCTGGCTGGCCGACGGACGCCAGACGTTACCCACCGAGCGCGGCTACTTCCTTGACCGCACTTGGCGGATGCACCCGGCGGTGTGCGAACCGGTCTCCCGCCTGTACTACGACGGCCGCCTGCGCGCCAACGAAACCGTCACCCTGGCCCGGCAACTGCACGGCGAGGACCCCGGCGTGGAGACCGTCCTGGTGGACCACTACGGCAACGCCACCGAGTCACCGGCGGAGGCGCGCGAAGTGGTGCGCCGCGTCCGCGCGCTGCTCGGCAGGTCGTGGACCAGCGGCGCGACCACACGCCGGATGCACCCCCACGACATCTTCGTGGTCGCTCCGTACGCCGCTCAGGTAGCACGCATCCGGACGCTGCTGGCCCGCGCCAAGATCGAGGACGTCCTGGTGGGCACGCCGGATCGCTTCCGCGGCCGGGAGGCGGCGGTGGTGCTGCTGTCCATGACCACCTCTTCCCCCGCCGACGCCCCCTACGGCATGCCGTCGCTGCTGTCGCGCGGCCTGATCCACGCGCTGTGCCGCGCCATGTGGAAGGCGATCGTCATCCGCTCACCGCTGCTCACCGAATATCTGCCCGCGAACCCCGACGAACTCGCCGATCTGGGCGCGTTCCTGCGGCTGACCGGCGCGGGTCAGCCGAAGCAGACGCCCTCGCCCCGATAGGTCGGCACGCCGACGCGGGAGCCGTCCTCCTCGACCAAGTGCACGGTGTCGAACCGCTCGCACAATTCACCGGCTTTCGCGTGCCGGAACCACACCCGGTCCCCGATCCGCAGTTCCGCTGCGCCCGACAGCGGCGTCTGCACTTCGCCCGCCCCCTCGGTGCCGAGCAGTTTCAATCCGCGCGGCCACACCGGTTTCGGCACTCGCGACCGCCCGGCCGGACCGGAGGCGATGTAGCCGCCCGCGAAGACGGTGGCGATGCCGGACGCGGGCCTGCGCAGCACGGGCAGGGCGAAATACAGCGACGGTCTCGGCTCGAACGACCGGTAGTCGTCGAACAGCGTCGGCACGTACAGCCCGGATCCGGCGGTCACCTCGGTGACGTCCGGATCGGCGACGCTGACCTCGATGGATCCGCTGCCGCCGCTGTTGACGATCTCGAGCGCGCCGACCACAGACCGGACCGCGTCCAAGACCTCGGCCCGGCGCTTGCGGATCTCCGCCGCGGAGGCCCGCTTCACCAAGCGCACCGCGACGTTCGCGTCCGGCAGCCCCGCGATCTGCGCCTCATAGGTCATCACGCCGACCACGTCGAAGCCACGCCGCCGCGCCTCGCCCGCGAGCTCGGCCGCCTGTCGCGGCGTGCGAACCGGAGAACGTCGCACACCCAGATGCAGCGGACCGATCCGCAGGGAGGCGTCCACGTCGAGGCAGACCCGTGGCCGCACCAGGTCGGAGCCGACGGCGGCGCGGATCAGGTCGAGTTGCGCGGTGTCGTCGATCATCAGCGTGATCGAGCGCAGCGCGGTGTCGTCGGCCGCCAGTTCGGCCAGCGCGGCGCGATCCACGCTCGGATAGCCGAGCAGCACATCGCGCGCGCCGTGGCGCACGAGCCACAGCGCCTCGCGCAGCGAGTAGGACATGATGCCCGCGAAGCCGCCCGCCGCGGTGAGATCGGCGCCGAGGACTTCGGCGAGCACGGCGCGGCAGCGCACGGATTTGCCGGCCACCCGCACCGGCGTGCCACCGGCTCGCCGCACCAGGTCGGCGGCGTTCGCGCGCAGGGTGGACAGGTCGATGGCGGCCAGCGGCGGGTCGAGTTCGGCGGTGGCCGCGTGCAGCCCCGCGATCGGCGACGTCTCGGTCACCAGGACAACTCAACCACCAAGTTGGTCAAACGTCCAGTATTTGTCAGCGCTCCGTCGCCTTCGTGGCGAGCGCGCTGACCATCTCGTCGAGCACCACCAGCATGGTCTCGTCATTGCAATCGGCCAGCCAGCGCAGCACCGTGCCCTGCACGATCGACACGACATTGCAGGCGATCGCCTCCACCGGCTCCAGCCACTGCGTGCCCGACAACTCGGCACACATCTCCAAGAAGGCGGTGACTTCCGCGTCCTTCTCCCGGTAGAAGTCGGTGGCGATCGGATCCGGGAAGCAATCGGTCTTGACCGCCCAGCGGGCGCGCAGCGCCTGCAAGGTCATCTCATACGACCTGATCTGCTTTTCCGGTGTGGCCTTGACCAGCGGCCAGTAGGCACTGACCCCCGCGTGCAGCAGCACGCGCAGCGCGCGCAGGCCCGTGTAGTCGAGCGTGGCCGCCGCCGCCTCGACCGCCTCGATGACGGCGGGTCGTAGCCGGATTTCTGTTATCACTTCTCCACGTGCGCTCAACGACGACTCCCTCTCGGCGAAAGAACTCACGCACCTGCGTCGGCGCGACTCGCTGAACAGGGCGGGCAACTTCGGGAAACACCTGGCTGCCCGGTCCAACGTTCACCAATGGTAGACATTTTTCGGGGTTTGAGAACGGGTTCGATGGGTAATTCCGGACTGAAAGAATGTTTTGTTACCCAACCGGGATCGGTATGCGATCAGGCCGTGTCGCCCGGAAATCGCGCTATGACGGTGGATCTCGGCGCCGCCGGCACGCTGGACAGACCGTTGACAACGGTACGGTCCGGGCGCCGGGCAACCCAAATCCTGTGGCGAATGCCACAGCGAAACCGCCCAAAACGGTCAGCTTATCGTGCGGGGTTCGATCCGCGACCGGCGTCCTTCCGTTCCGCGCTGGGGATAGCCTGGATCGGTGACACTCTCGCCCCCCGCCGACCAGTACTTCCTCTCCGGCACGTTCAACTTCCGCGACACCGGCGGGCTGCGCACCGATGAGGGCGCCAAGGTCCGCCCCGGAGTCCTGCTGCGCTCGGCGCAATTGAGCGGGCTCGACGACGCCGGCCACGCCGCGCTGCGCGAGCTGGGCGTCAGTGCCGTCCACGACCTGCGCGGACAGCGCGAGATCGACCACATCGGCGCCGACCGGCTGCCCGCGGACGTCCGGCTGACCATCACGCCGTTCGACTCCCGCATGGCCGAAGCGCCGCCGCACGAGGCGACCGCGCGGACCGCCTACACGCACATGCTCGAGGTGTACCGGATGTTCCCGGCGCTCCCCGAGGCGCACGCCGCCATCGCTTCCCTCGCCGAGTCCATCCTGCGCGGCGACGGCGCCGTGCTCGTGCACTGCGCGGCGGGCAAGGACCGCACCGGGTGGGCCGTCGCGACGCTGCTGCGCGCGGTCGGCGTCACCGAAGCCGACGTCCAGGCCGACTACCTGCTCAGCAACGGTGCCGTCCCCGCGCTGCGCGCCCTCATGACGGACAAGCTGCTCAGCGGCGAGGAACTCTCGATCGACCTGCTCGGCGTTCGCGAGGAATACCTGGACATCGCCACCGCCTCGATGCGCGAGTTGCACGGCGATCTGCACGGCTATCTCGCGACGATCGGGCTGACGCCCGACCTGCTCGGGCGGCTGCGCGAGCGAATGCTGGAGTGAGGCGAGCTCACTCCACGGGCACTGCTTGCCTGCGCACCAAGCCGTCGGCGTCGATCGTCACCTGATCGCCGGTGTGGAACCAGGTTCCGGTGAACCGCGCCGCGGTCGTGGTCGGGTCGTCCCAGTAGCGCGGGGTGACATTCGGCCCTCGGCACAGCAGTTCGCCGTGCCCGGCGGTCGCCCGTGGGCCCCACAGCGCCAATTCCGTTCCGCCGAACGGGAAACCGAGCACCGCGGCGGTGTCGGGCGAGTCCGCCCGCTCGGCGTCGTCCACCGCCAGACCGATCCCGCTGGTCTCGGTCGCGCCCCATACCGACCACTGCCGTGCGGCGGGGAACACGCCGCGCAATTCGACCGTGAGGTCGACCGAAGTGACCGCAGACGCGGCGCGTTCGGCGCGATGACCGGCTTTGCTGATCCGCGCGATGCCATCGGTGCGCAATCCGTCGGCGCGCAGTTCGGCGAGCCGGGGCAGCAGGCCCGCGAAGATCCGCGGCGTCGCGGAGACCATGTCGACGCGCTCGGCGGTGATGGCTTCGGCCATGCCGCGGGTGTCCCGGGCGAGCACCACGGTGCCCCCCACGGCGAAGGTCGGCAACAGCTGATCGACACAGCCGCTGGCGTGCGCCAACGGCAACAGCACCAGGTTGCGCAGACCGTCGGTCGGCAGGTCGAGCGCCGCGACCACCGAGCGCACGGCCGACAGCAGGTTCTCGTTGGTCAGCTCGACGCCCTTGGGCGTGCATGACCCGCTCGTGTAGCACAGCAGCGCGAGGTCGCCCAGCGCCGCGCCGTCATCGATGTAGGCGGCGCCGTCGGGCAACTCGGTCGCGCAGGCCTTGTCGCCGAGCACGAAATCCGCGCGGCTGTCGGCGATCACGCGCTCGGCCATCCCCTCCGGAAGCCCGTCGTGCACCAGCACCGGCACCGCGCCGCTGAGCAGGGCGCCGAGGAACGCCTGCACCCACCGCGCGCCGGTGGGCATGTGCACGGCGACCCGGTCGCCGTATCCGATGCCGTGCTCCTGCAGGCCGCCGGCGATGCGGGAGGCGGAGTGCCACAGCTCCCGGTAGGTCAGGCGCGGGCCGCCGACCTCGACCACGGCTTCACGACTGCCGAAGGCGTGCACTTGCAGGTCGAGTAGTTCGGTCAGCGCCGGTGTGAGGTTTCCGTAGCGCAGCACCCCGTCGGCGCCCCGGGCCAGCGGGTTGTCCCAGACGTGCGGGCGGGTGAGGGGATATTCGACGAGCAACTGCGACATTCGTCCTCCGCGTGCCTCGATTTATCAGGCACTGCGACTATATGACGCATGTCACAACTTCGCTGGAATAGGCGATGAACGTGTCCCAGCTGTCACCGGCCCGCGTAGCGCGCCTTCCCCGGACCCTGCTCGAGGAAACTGCGCACACCGCCCTGTAGGTCCTCGGTGTCGAACAGCGCGCCGGACACCTCCGGTGTCACCGAATCCGCGTGTGCCACACCGCCGGAACGCCAGGCCTCGATGATCTTCTTGGTCGCCGCGTTCGCCTTCGTCGGGCCCTCGGCCAGCCGGTGGGTCAGCGCGCGCGCCGCGGCGTCGAGGTCCTCGTGCACGGCGTTGACCACGCCCCACTCGGCCATGGTCGCCGCGTCGTAGAGGTCGCCGGTCATCACGAACTCGCGGGCGCGTCCCGAGCCCGCGCGCTCGGCCAGACGCTGCGGACCGCCCATCGACGGGGTCAGTCCGACCACGATCTCCACCAGTCCGAACTTGGCCTTCGGCGCCGCGAGCAGGATGTCGCAGGCGAGCGCGATCTCGAACGCGGCGGTCAGGGTCAGCCCGTGCGCGGCGAACACCACCGGGCACGGCAGCGCCTCCAGCGGATGGATGATCTGCGCGAACAGCGTGCGCCACAACTCGGCGCCCTGCTCGGGGGTCAGGCCGTCGAAGACGTGCACGTCGACGCCGCCGGAGACCACTTTGCCCTCGGCGCGCAGCAGCACCGCACGCGGCGGCCGCGCCGACAGCTCGGCGATGTCGGCGATCAGGGCGTCCAGCATCGCCCGGTCGAAGAGGTTCAGCGGCGGGTGGGCGAGCGTGAGGGTCGCCACCTCCGCTCCGCCTTCGGTGACGTCTCGTTCCAGGCAGGTGGCCTTCGTTTCACTCATCCGGTCAGCGTACGAGGTCGATCTGGAAGACTGTCGATGTGACCAAGTCGGCCAGTGCAAGCGGTTCCTACGTCGAGCCCGGCGAGTTCAAACGCGACACGAACTACATCACGACCCGGATCACGGCCGACGGCCGCGACGGTTACCCGGTCGAGCCGGGGCGCTACCGCTTGGTCGCGGCGCGTGCCTGCCCGTGGGCCAATCGCACGCTGATCGTGCGCCGTCTGCTGGGGCTGGAGCCGGTGCTCTCGCTCGGGTTGTGCGGACCCACCCACGACAAGCTGAGCTGGACCTTCGATCTGGATGCCGGCGGTGTCGACCCGGTGCTCGGCATCCCGCGGCTGCGCGACGCCTACCTGGCCAGGTTCCCGGACTACCCGCGCGGCATCACCGTCCCCGCCGTCGTGGACGTGCCGACCGGCCAGGTGGTCACCAACGACTACGCGCAGATCACGCTGGACTTCTCCACCGAGTGGACCGCGCACCACCGTCCCGGCGCGCCGCAACTGTACCCGGAGCCGCTGCGCGCGGAGATCGACGAGGTGAACCTCGCGGTGTTCCGCGACGTCAACAACGGCGTCTACCGCTGTGGGTTCGCCGGGGCGCAGGACGCCTACGACGCCGCCTACGACCGGCTCTTCGCCCGGCTGGACTGGCTGTCGGAACGCCTTGCCGCACAACGGTATCTGGTCGGCGACACGATCACCGAGGCCGATGTCCGGCTGTTCACCACGCTGGTGCGCTTCGACGCGGTCTACCACGGGCACTTCAAGTGCAACCGGTCCAAGCTCACCGAGATGCCGGTGCTGTGGGCGTACGCGCGCGATCTGTACCAGACCCCCGGCTTCGGCGACACGATCGACTTCGAGCAGATCAAGACGCATTACTACGTGGTGCACCGGGACATCAACCCCACCGGGATCGTCCCCAAAGGCCCCGATCTGGCGAACTGGCTCACCCCGCACGGCCGAGAAGCCCTGGGCGGCAGGCCGTTCGGCGACGGAACCCCGCCGCCGCCTCCGCCGCCGGGCGAACGCGTGCCCGCGATCCACCCTCCCGAGTAACAGGCGCACCCGTCCGGGTCGAAAGCGAGGCAGCCGCCGGTGGAACCGATGCGGCTGGGTACTTCGTTGTCATGACGAGCTGACGGCAACCGGTGCCATACAGTTCTACCCAGCAGACCGGAAGAGGAGGATGCCGCCGATGCTCAAAGGCGCGTTCGAGAAGACGGTGGTCGAACTGCTCGACACCGGGTCCCGCCTGCAGGCCCCCGCGGTCGCCAAGTACGTGGACCGCATTCGCCGCTCGCACCCTGGCGAGAGCCCCGCACAGATCATCGACCGGCTGGAGAAGCAGTATCTGCTCGCCGTGACCGGCAGCGGCAGCGCGGTGGGCGCGACCGCGGCTTTCCCCGGCGTCGGCACCGTCGCGGCCATCGCCGCGGTGAGCGCGGAGACCACCTTCTTCATGGAGGCCTCGGCGGTGTTCACCCTGGCGGTGGCCTCGGTGCACGGCATCACGCCGGAAGACCAGGAGCAGCGCAGGGCGCTCGTGCTGGCGGTCGTGCTCGGCGAGAGCGGCATGCAGATCGTGCAGAAGAGCGTCGGCACGTCGGCGAAGAACTGGGGCACGGCGTTCGCCAACCGCATCCCCGGATTGTCGAGCATGAACGATTCGCTGCTGAAGCGGTTCATCATCCGTTTCATCACCAAGCGCGCCGCGCTGATGGCGGGCAAGGTGCTGCCCGCCGGTATCGGCGCCGTGATCGGCGGCGCGGGTAACCGCGCCTTGGGCAAGGCCACGATCACCAACGCGCGCAAGGCATTCGGGCCGCCGCCCAGCACCTGGCCCGCCGACCGCCACTTGGTCGTCGACGCCGATCCGCTCACCGCGATCGACCCGGCGAAGCCGCGCCCTCCGGCCACGCCGCGATGAGCGGGGCGCGGCCGATCGCGTTCGCGGTCCGGGGACTGACCAAGCGGTACGAACTGGCGACCGCCGTGGCGGACGTCAGTTTCACCGTGCCGTCCGGCGCCATCGCCGCGCTGGTCGGCCCGCGCGGCGCGGGCAAGACCACCATCCTGCGCGTGCTGCTCGGGCTGCTGGCCCCGACCTCGGGGACGGTGTCGGTCGGCGGGCCCGGATCCCGGCGCGACGGCGCGGGCTCCGCGAGCGTGATCGGCGGCGTCCTCGCGCCACGCGGACTGCATCCTTCCCGCACCGCACGCGACCACCTGTGGATCTACGCCGCCGCGGCGAACGTCGTCGACAGCCGGGCGACCGACGTGCTCGAGCTGGTCGGGCTGGGCGAGCACGCCGGGACGCAGATCCGCGAGCTGTCGGCCGGACAGCAGACCAGGCTGGCGCTGGCCACCGCACTGCTAGGCGACCCCCCGCTGCTGGTGCTGGACGATCCGATGGAGGGGCCCGACCCAGCCGAACGCGGCTGGTTGCACGACTTCCTGCGCAAGCACACCCGCCGCGGCGGCAGCGTCCTGCTGACCAGCGAGACCCTCGGCGCCGTGCTGCCCGCCGCGGATCAGCTGGTCGTGCTCAGCGAGGGCGCGGTGGTGTATCAGGGCACTCCGGCGCGCTTGCGGCGCGGGCATCCGGACCGGCTGGTCGTCGCCGCGTCCACCCCCATCGCGCTGGCCACCATGCTCGCCGCCCAGGGCTTCACCGACGCGGTGATCCGGCCGGACGGCCGCCTGGCCGTCGCCGAGGCGAACGAAGCTCAGATCAGGACGGCGGCCACCGCGGCGCAGGTGCGGATCGATAGCATCGTGCCCGACCCGATCCACCCCGACCGCGTGCTCGCGTCGCTGACCAGACCCACCGCCGCGCCCGCGCCGCACTACCCGGGCCTCGCCCCGCAGCCACCCTCGCCGACGCCGTACGGAATCCCACGATGATCGTCACTCTGCCCGCGGACCTCGTGCCGAACGTCAACTCCGAGGCGCGCAAGGTGCTCACCATGCCGCGCGGCCGGACGCTCGCGGCCGCACTGCTGGTCGTCGCGCTGCTGGCGAGCGTCGCGTCGGCGAGCCTGGCCGGGCCGCCGGATCCGCGCGGCCAGCCCGCCACCGGCGCGGCGACGATCGGCCTCTACGTCGGCCTGGCCTTCGTGGTGCTGGCGGCGGCGGTCTTCGGCGCGGTGGCGACCGGTGCGGAGTACCAGTACCGCAGCATGGCCGTGACCACGCTGTTCAGTCCCGACCGCGATCGGCTCGCCGCCGCGAAGTTCCTCGTCGTCGGATGCTGCGCGCTGGCGGCGGCGGTGGCGGTGGAAATGGTGTCGGCCGGCGCGCTGTTCGGCGTCGGGCGCGGCAAAGTCCCCGTCACGGGAGAGTTCTTCGCGGTGCTCGGCGGTGGGCTGCTCGCCGCGGTCTGCTGGTCGCTGATCGGCGCGAGCGCGGGCATCCTGCTGCGGTCTTCGACCAGGGCGGTGGCGCTGCTGCTCGGCTGGAGTGTGCTCGCCGAGCCGTTGATCTGGCTGATCGCGCGCGGTCTCGGTATTCCGGGCGTGGTCACCCTGCTGCCCGTCTCCGCCACCGTCGGCACGGTCGCGGTCGGCTCCTATCCCGACAGCGACATCCTCGCCCCCACCCCGGCCGCCGTGGTGGTCCTGCTGCTGTGGGCCATCGGTCTGGGCGCCGCGAGCTGGTGGAACCTGCGCACCCGCGACCTGTGATCCCCGGCCGCCCCGGGAACAACGACTTGTCGGCCGGTGTCGGTACCGTCGATGACGAACACGGTACGACGAAGGGGGCGAGCGAAAGACGTGGACGGGGGATGCAGTCCGGGGTGGATACGCAGGCTGTGGGACGAATGCCTACCGCACCGCGCGGTGCTCGGCGGGCTCGCCGCTGCGGTGCTCGGCGGGGCGGTTGTCGAGACCGCGGGGCCGCTGCTGACGAAGCGGGCCGTCGACGCGGCCGGGATCGGTGACACGGCGGCGATCAGCGTCGTCGCCGGGCTGATCCTGGTACTGGCCGTGAGCCGGTCCGCGGCCGGGTTCGGGCGGCGCTGGCTGGCCGGGCGACTGTCGCTGGACGTGCAGCACGCGCTGCGGGTGCGGCTGCTCGCCGCGTTGCAACGGCTCGACGGCGTGGGGCAGGACACCCTGCGCACCGGGCAAGTGGTGTCGCGCTCGATCACCGACTTGCAGCTCGTCCAGGGGCTGCTGGCCATGGTGCCGCTGTCCGGCATGGCGCTGCTGGAATTCGGGCTCGCCGCCGCCGTCATGATCTGGCTCTCCCCGCCGCTTGCCGCCGTCGCGTTGCTGGTGGTGCCCGCGATCGGCCTGGTGGTCTACCGCATGCGTCCGCGACTGCACGCGGCCACCTGGTCCGCGCAGCAACGCGCCGCCGACCTGGCCCAGCACGTCGAGGAGACGGTCACCGGGGTGCGGGTGGTCAAAGGCTTCGGCCAGGAAGCGCGGATGGTCGATCAGCTGGAGCGGCACGGCCGCAAGCTGTTCGCCGAGCGGATGCGGGCCGCGCGGATCGATGCCGGTTTCGCGCCGACCGTCGCGACGATTCCCCAGCTCGGGATGGTCGCGGTCATCGCGCTCGGCGGGCTGCTCGCGCTGCACGGCGATATCGGCATCGGCACCTTCGTCGCGTTCGCCGCCTACGTCGCCGTCATGACCGGCACCGCGCGCATCCTCTCCTCCGTGATCGTCATGGCCCAGCTGACCAGGGCGGCGGCCGAGCGGGTCTTCCAGGTGATCGACACCGCGCCGGTCATCGCCGAACCCGAGCGCCCGGTCGAACTGCCGGACGGCCCGCTCGGCATCGAGATCGACGCGCTGCGTTTCGGCTTCGATCCGGATCGTCCGGTGCTGCGCGAACTCGACCTGCGGGTGCGCCCCGGCGAGACGGTGGCGATCATCGGCCCGGCGGGCTCGGGCAAGTCCACGCTCGCCCTGCTGCTTCCCCGGTTCTACGCGCCCGACGCGGGCCGGATCCGATTGTTCACCGAAGCCGGCGCGCCGCACGCCGGTTCGGTCGACGTGGCGAATGCGCGCGCCGAGACCGTCGACATCGCCGACGTGCGCGCCGCCGACCTGCGCGCCGCCATCGGCGTCGTCTTCGACGATCCGTTCCTGTTCTCCGACACCATCGCGGCCAATATCGCGCTCGGGCGACCGGATGCCACCGACGAGGAGATCAGGCGGGCGGCAGTGCAGGCCGCGGCGGACGAATTCATCGCCGAGCTGCCCGACGGCTACGACACGGTGGTCGGCGAGCGCGGTCTCACCCTCTCCGGCGGCCAGCGCCAGCGAATCGCACTGGCCAGGACGCTGCTGACCCGGCCGCGCATCCTGGTGCTCGACGACGCCACCTCCGCGGTGGACGCGGTGACCGAGGCCGCGATCTTCGACGCGCTGCCCGACCGCGGCGGGCGCACCACGCTGATCCTCGCGCACCGGGAGTCGACGCTCGCGCACGCCGATCGCGTGATCCGGCTGCCCGCGCCCGCCGGGCACGTCGCTCCCGAGCCGGACACGTCCGCTCCGGAAACGCGAATCTCTCCCGGTTCCGCCGGTCGGCGCTTCGGCGCCGCGGCGGCCGACATCAGCGAGACCCCCGAGCTGCGCCGGGCCATCGAGCAGCTGCCGCCCGCCACCGAGCAGCCGGGCATGGACTCCGAACGCATTCGCCAGCCGGATCCGCGCTTCCGGCTCGGCCGCCTGCTGCGCCCGGTGCGTGGGCTGGTGCTCACCGTCATGGCGCTGCTGGCCGCGGACGCCGCGATCGCCATCGCGTTCCCGCCGCTGGTGCGCTACGCCATCGACGGCGGTGTGCTCGGCGGCGACGCCGCGGCGCTGGTCCGCGCGACCGTGCTCGGCGCGGTGCTGGCCGCGGCCGGCCTGGCGGTCGGCGCGGCCACCACGTTGCTCACCGCGCGCACCGGGGAACGGGTGCTGTTCGCCCTGCGGGTCCGCAGTTTCGCGCACCTGCAACGGCTCGGCCTCGACTACTACGAGCGCGAGCTGTCCGGGCGGATCATGACGCGGATGACCACCGACGTCGACGCGCTGTCGACCTTCCTGCAGACCGGCGTCGCCACCAGCCTGGTCGGGCTGCTGACGCTGGTCGGCATCACGGTCGCGCTGCTGGTCATCGATGCGTCGCTGGCTCTGGTCGTGCTGGCGACGGTGCCCGCCCTGGCGATCGCGACGGTGCTGTTCCGGCGGGTGTCCTCCGCCGCGTACACCGTGTCGCGCGAGCATGTGTCGGCGGTCAACGCCGACTTCCAGGAGAACGTGACCGGCTTGCGCGCGGTGCAGGCCAACCGGCACGAGCCGCGCGCCGCCCGTCGCTTCGCCGAGTACTCACAGCGCTACCGCAACAGCCGGTTGCGGGCGCAGCGGGCGATCGCGCTGTACTTCGCGTTCGTCGTCGGCTGGGCCGACGTGGCGTTGGCGGTGGTGGTGTACTTCGGTGCCCGCGAGGTCGCCACCGGGGCGACCAGCGCGGGCACCCTGGTCGCGTTCGTGCTGTATCTGGAGCTGCTGTTCGTGCCGATCCTGCAGTTGTCCCAGGTCTTCGACAATTACCAGCAGGCCAGGGTCGGGTTGCGCCGGATCGGTGACCTGCTGCGCACGCCGTCCTCGATCGCCGCCGACCCGGCCGACCCGGTGCCCATCGGTTCCGGGCTGCGCGGTGACGTGGCGTTCGACGACGTCCGCTTCCACTACCCGGGCAGTCGCGTTCCGGCGCTGGACGGCGTCTCGCTGCGCGTCCCGGCGGGTTCCACCCTGGCCCTGGTCGGTCCGACCGGCGCGGGCAAGTCGACCGTCGTCAAGCTGCTCGCGCGGCTGTACGACCTGCCCGCGGATGATCGCACCGACCCGCGTGAACTCGCCGAGGCAACCGCTGCCGGCGCGATCCGGGTGGACGGCGTCGACCTCCGCGACTACCGCCTCGCCGACTACCGCTCGCGGCTGGGCATCGTCCCTCAGGAAGCTCACCTGTTCACCGGGACCGTGGCGAGCAACATTGCATTCGGGAAACCATTCGCGACCGACGAAGAGATCGCCGCCGCGGCGGCCGCGGTAGGTGCGACGGAGATGATCGACGGCCTGCCGCTCGGGATGAACCAACCGGTCGGCGAGCGGGGCCGCGGCCTGTCGGCCGGCCAACGGCAGCTGATCGCGCTGGCCCGCGCCGAACTGGTCGCTCCGGACTTGCTGCTGCTCGACGAGGCCACCGCGACGCTCGACCCGGACGCCGAGGCATCGGTGCTGGCAGCGAGCCGGTCGCTGAGCCGCGACCGCACCACGGTGATCGTCGCGCACCGGCTCGGCACCGCCGCGCGCGCCGACCGGATCGCGGTGGTCGACCATGGGCGGATCGTGGAATTCGGCGAGCACGCGGAGCTGCTCGCGGCGGGCGGGCAGTATGCCCGGCTCTGGGCAGCGGCGCAGGCGTCGGAGGGAATATTCTCGGATGACGCCGGGTCATCACCAATAGGGTCGGGGGTGTCGGGTGGTCAGTGAATCCGCCGATTTGCTGCTGGGCCTATCCTCAGATAGGGCGCATCGGCGCGCAATCCGCTGATCCCCGTGCCGGGCACGTCACAAACGTCGCAGCGCGAAGAACGAAATGAGGCGAACACCTGCTGTGAGCAGCTCAACATCCCAGTTCGGACAGAACCAGTGGCTAGTCGACGAGATGTATCAGAAGTTCAAACAAGATCCATCATCGGTCGACGAGAGCTGGCACGAGTTCCTGGCCGACTACACGCCTGACGCGAGTGGCGACTCCGGCAACAGCCAGTCCGCCCCCGCGCCCGCGCAGGCTGCCGCTGCCGCACCGGCTTCGACGGCCACCAAGCCCGCCGCCGCCACGCGCAACGACGCCAAGCCTGCCACCCCCGCGGCCCCGAAAGCGCCCGCACCGGCCGCCGCCAAGCCCGCACCGGCCGCCGCCAAGCCCGCCGCCGTGACCACGCGCGCACCGCAGACCACCCCGGCGCCGACGTCGAACGCCGCGCCGACCTCCGGCCCGAAGCAGGCCGACACCGCCGCCGACGAGTCCAAGGTGCTGCGCGGCGCGGCCGCCGCTGTGGCGAAGAACATGTCCGCCTCGCTGAGCATCCCCACCGCGACCAGCGTGCGGGCCATCCCGGCCAAGCTGATGATCGACAACCGCTTGGTCATCAACAACCACCTCGCCCGCACCAGGGGCGGCAAGATCTCCTTCACCCACCTGCTCGGCTACGCCATCGTGCAGGCGGTCAAGGCGTTCCCGAACATGAACCGGCACTACGCCGAGATCGACGGCAAGCCGAACGCGGTCACCCCCGCGCACACCAACCTCGGCCTCGCCATCGACCTGCCCGGCAAGGACGGCAGCCGATCGCTGGTCGTCGCCGCCATCAAGGGCTGCGAGGCGATGACCTTCGGGCAGTTCCACACCGCCTACGAGGACATCGTCCGCCGCGCCCGCGACGGCAAGCTCACCGCCGAGGACTTCTCCGGCGTCACCATCTCGCTGACCAACCCGGGCACCATCGGCACCGTGCACTCGGTGCCCCGCCTGATGAACGGTCAGGGCGCGATCATCGGCGCGGGCGCGATGGAGTACCCCGCCGAGTTCCAGGGCATGAGCGACGAGCGCATCGCCGATCTGGGCGTCGGCAAGCTGATGACGCTCACCTCCACCTACGACCACCGCATCATCCAGGGCGCGGAGTCCGGTGACTTCCTGCGCACCATCCACCAGCTGCTGATCGCCGACGAGTTCTACGACGAGATCTTCCACGGTCTCGGCGTGCCGTACGAGCCGGTCCGCTGGCGCAAGGACGTCCGCGAACGCGGCGTCGACAAGAGCGCGCGCGTGCTGGAGATGATCGCGGCCTACCGCAACCGCGGCCACCTGATGGCCGACACCGACCCGCTGCGGCTGGTCAAGGACAAGTTCCGCAGCCACCCGGACCTGGACGTCACCCAGCACGGCCTGACCCTGTGGGACCTGGACCGCACGTTCAACGTGGCCGGCTTCCACGGCCAGGAGCGGATGAAGCTGCGCGACGTGCTGTCGGTCCTGCGCGACGCCTACTGCCGCCACGTCGGCGTGGAGTACACCCACATCCTGGACGTGGAGCAGCTGCGCTGGATCCAGGACCGGGTCGAGCAGAAGCACGCGAAGCCGACGGTCGCCCAGCAGAAGTACATCCTGAACCGGCTGAACGCGGCCGAGGCTTTCGAGACCTTCCTGCAGACCAAGTACGTCGGGCAGAAGCGCTTCTCGCTGGAGGGCGCCGAGGCCGTCATCCCGATGATGGACGCCGTCATCGACCAGTGCGCCGAGCACAGCCTCGACGAGGTCGTCATCGGCATGCCGCACCGCGGTCGGCTCAACGTGCTGGCCAACATCGTGGGCAAGCCCTACTCGAAGATCTTCACCGAGTTCGAGGGCAACATGAACCCGGCCGCCACGCACGGCTCCGGCGACGTGAAGTACCACCTCGGCGCGCAGGGCACCTACCTGCAGATGTTCGGCGACAACGAGATCGAGGTCTCGCTCACCGCGAACCCCTCGCACCTGGAGGCGGTCGACCCGGTGCTCGAGGGCCTCGTGCGCGCCAAGCAGGATCTGCTGGACAAGGGCGACGGCGCGGAAGGCTTCTCGGTCGTGCCGCTCATGCTGCACGGTGACGCCGCGTTCGCCGGTCAGGGCGTGGTCGCCGAGACGCTGAACCTGTCGGGTCTGCGCGGCTACCGGGTCGGCGGCACCATCCACATCGTGGTGAACAACCAGATCGGCTTCACCACCGCTCCGGAGAACAGCCGCTCCACCGAGTACTCCACCGACATCGCGAAGTTCATCGGCGCGCCGATCTTCCACGTCAACGGCGACGACCCGGAGGCGTGCGACTGGGTGGCGCGCCTTGCGGTCGACTTCCGGCAGAAGTTCCGCAAAGACGTCGTGATCGACATGATCTGCTACCGCCGTCGCGGCCACAACGAGGGCGACGACCCGTCGATGACCCAGCCGTACATGTACGACGTCATCGACACCAAGCGCTCGGTCCGCAAGGCGTACACCGAGAGCCTGATCGGCCGTGGCGACATCTCGCTGAAAGAGGCCGAGGACGCGCTGCGCGACTACCAGGGCCAGCTGGAGCGGGTGTTCAACGAGGTCCGTGAGCTGGAGAAATACTCGCCTGGACCGAGCGAGTCGGTCGAGGGCGACCAGCCGGTGCCCGCGAGCGTCGTGACGGCGGTGGACAAGTCCATCCTGCAGCGCATCGGCGACGCGTTCCTCAACGTGCCCGACGGCTTCAACGTGCACCCGCGCGTCAAGCCGGTGCTGGAGAAGCGCCGCGAGATGGCCTACGAGGGCAAGGTGGACTGGGCCTTCGCCGAGTTGCTCGCCTTCGGCACGCTGATCGACGAGGGTCGCGCGGTGCGCCTGACCGGTCAGGACTCCCGCCGCGGCACGTTCACCCAGCGGCACGCGGTGATCATCGACCGCAAGACCGCCGAGGAGTACACCCCGCTGCACAACATCGGCGGCGAGAACCCGGGCTGGTTCGCCGTGCACGACTCGGCGCTGAGCGAATACGCCGCCGTCGGTTTCGAATACGGCTACTCGCTGGGCAATCCCAACGCGCTGGTGTTGTGGGAGGCGCAGTTCGGTGACTTCGTCAACGGCGCGCAGTCGATCATCGACGAGTTCATCTCCTCCGGTGAGGCCAAGTGGGGCCAGCTCTCCGACGTCGTGCTGCTGCTGCCGCACGGTCACGAGGGCCAGGGCCCGGACCACACCTCCGGCCGCATCGAGCGCTTCCTCCAGCTGTGCGCGGAAGGCTCGATGACCGTCGCGGTGCCGTCCACCCCGGCCAACTACTTCCACCTGCTGCGCCGCCACGCGCTCGACGGCATCCGCCGCCCGCTGATCGTCTTCACCCCGAAGTCGATGCTGCGCAACAAGGCCGTGGTCTCCGACCTGAAGGACTTCACCGAGAGCAAGTTCCGCTCGGTCTTCGACGAACCTGCCTACGAGCAGGGCATCGGCGACCGCAGCAAGGTCAAGCGCATCCTGATGACCAGCGGCAAGCTCTACTACGAACTCGCCGCCGAAAAGGCCAAGCAGAAGCGCGAAGACGTCGCCATCGTGCGGATCGAGCAGCTCTACCCGCTGCCCACCCGCCGCCTCAACGAGGCCCTGGAGGGCTACCCCAACGCCACCGACCTGGCGTGGGTCCAGGAGGAACCGGCCAACCAGGGCGCCTGGCCCTTCTTCGGCCTCAACCTCCCCGAAACCCTCCCCGCCCGCTTCGCCAACACCCGCCTGCGCCGCATCTCCCGCCGCGCCATGTCGGCCCCGTCCTCGGGGTCGAGCAAGGTGCACGCGGTGGAACAGGCGGAGATCATCGCGGAGGCGTTCGAGCCGACTAGTTAGTTTCCTGCTCTGACGCCGGGCCGGATCGCTCAATCCTTCAGCGATCCGGCCCGGTTTCGTATTCGCGGTGCTGACGGTGTGCGGACGCCGAACGAGGTCTCACCATCCCGACTGCGACACAGTGCCGTTGGTCCTCTCGATCGCTGCCCACGGTCGAACAAGCTCACACTTTGACGATCTCGATCTCCGAGCCACACAGCAACGCCATGCCTTCGGGGTCCGACGTAACCACCGTCGCCAGCCCCTGAACAGAGCGGGCCGACGCAGCAAGGACGGCATCAATCGCGTACTTGTGTCCACCGAGGCCGTGCTCGCGCAATAGGGCAGCGGCCTGGCCTGCCAACTCGCGAGTGACGGCATGCACATCGATCTGCGACAGCGTCCAGGCGATCCGGGCGGCATGCACTTCGCTGTAGTCGGCTTCCACACTCGTCATAGCCGTGGTCGCCACTCGAACGCCGTCTTCTTTGGCCGCCTGCACCCAGGCAACCATGCGGCGATCCTTCCGATACAGCGTGGACAGCCCCTCGCTATCCAGGAACAGAACGTCCGCCATCAGGCGGCCGACCCGCGCGAACCCCGACGGCGCCGCTCGAAGCCCAACTCCGCCCGCGCTTCATCGATTTCCGCAGGAGTCAGCGGCTCGTTGTCCTTCTCGAAATCGGCCACCAACTCCCCCAGCTTGTCCATCGCCACTCGCTGCTCCAACGCCTCGGCGACGTAGGCGGAGAAGCCTCCGGGGCCGACATGGGCTCGAGCCTGCTCAGCGAGCTCCTCCGGGAGGCTGATCGAGTATTTCTTGCTACCACCCATGCGCCCAATGCTACCAAGGGTAGCAATCGCGGTGCCATGCAGGCTGCCCTCAAAGGCGTGCCGAAGCCCGGCTCAGCATCGTCTCCATACTGTCGGCGCACTCGTCACCCATCTCGATCGTGTCGCCCGGGTGTCGCCACTTTCTCACCATGCTCTTCGCGATGCCGGCACCGACGGCAAATCGACGCTGGGCGAGTCCCAACGCTTTCCGCAAACGTGGCCCACCACGATGATCGGCGTCGACACCCTCCGATAGGCACAACGGGTCCCTCGACAGGTCGGGCGGACATTCAGTACGCTGCCGGTCATGAGCAACGGGGGGACGCCATCGACCCAGAATCTCTCTGTGGTCCCCGAGAAAGTTCGCGAGGTCGGCGAGCAAGTCTATGAGCTATCGATGGCATTGCGGACGGCACTCGACTCTGCTGCCAAGGATGTCGAATCACTGGTCAATGGAACATGGAGAGGGAATCTGGCGAGCGAGTTCGCTGACGGCTGGACCGATATCCGTGACGGCGGCGCCCAGATCATCACCGCCCTGTCCGGGATGGCCGAAAAACTGGGTGTCACAGCCTCGACCTATGAAGACCTCGACGGGAGCAACGCCGCCGTACTGTACAACGCGAGCAGCTCGAGTTTGGACCTGCCATGAGTTCCGATGAGTTCCAAGTCGACCTGGACCACCTCGATGAGGTCGTGATCCGCCTGTCCGCACTCGCAAGCGTAATCGCCGAGCACCTCGACACGATCGACGACAAGGTTGCCGCGCTGGCGGGTACCGGCTGGGAAGGCATTGCCGCCCAAGCCTATTCCGACGCCCACCGCGAGTGGTCGGGCGGGGCGCGGGAATTCGCCGAAGGTGTCCGCGATATCAGCGAAGCAGCCCGCAAGGCGCACACCGGCTACACCAGCGCGATCGAGGAAAACCTGAAGATGCTCCGAGGGGCATAACTAGTGCGCGTCAATTGGCAAACGTACTTCGATGCCGGCAAACAATGCCATGACCTTGCCGCCGAGCTGCGTCGAACCGACAAACCGCTACACGACGCCGTCAAGGGTGACTGTGCTGGCATGGCCGGGGACGCCCCCGGATGCAAGCAATGGGGCGAAGCGTACGACCGGTACGCACGCGACACTATGCAGACCTGCACACACCTGTCCGACGCCCTCACCAACTTCGGCAACGTCCTCTACGCGAATGGTTACAAATACGCGATCGCAGACAACGCCAAACCCCAGCGACCGACTCTCCACCAGGTCTCCGAGTACCAGGTAACCATCCCGACCTCCGTCCGCGACAACGGCGACGGCGTCAAACACAACGGTGGCGTGGAGGAGTTCTTCAACGAACTCACTGCGAAGATCGTCAGTACCTTCGGGAAACTTCCCAACGGTGACGTCGACAAACTCTCCAAGGCCGCCGACACGTGGAAAACCTTCGCCAACCACGCGACCATCACCGGAGCTGCGGCCAAGATCAGCGGGATCGCCGCGCTGTTCGACGATATGGATGCGGCAGAGAATCGCGCCAAGATCCAGGAACACTTCGGGACACTGAAGTCCAGCGCCGAACTCCTGGCCACCGCGTCCCTCAATGTCGCCGCCCCTGTCGCGGACTATCACAGCTCGACAGTCGAAGTCGGCGAAGGCATCAAGACGGCGATGACCACCTTCTCCTGGGCCGTCGGACTGCTGGTCACCGGGGCCATCGTAGGAGCGATCTTCAGCTTCGGCGGCAGTCTCGCGGTCGCCGGCGGCGGTGTCGCGCTCGCTGTTGAGGACACGATCGCCACCATTCGCGGCCTCTACACGACAAAGCGGTTATTCCAAATCCTCAAGATCACCCTGGCTGCGAGCGTCGCCGTCGGCGTTGTCGACGCATTCGGCCAGGTCCCCGACGTCACCGCGACACTCACCAAACTGGCCGCCATCATCGCGATGAAGGTCCTCATCGACGACAACAGCCCTACAGCGACGCCAGCCCTGGGCGGGGACGATCCGATTACACAAGAGATCGCGAAGAAGATCGCCGATCACGCGAATGGACGTGCCGCACAGGGAGATGGCTCACACTACGTATCCGGCGTAGGCGCCGCGGAACTTCCCGAGTACGTTCGCAAGGTCCTCGACGGCGAGGTACCGACGGAGGTAAAGCATCTACCCAGGGGCCGAACGGCATATTGGGATCCGGAGAAAGGTGCTGTAGTCATCGAGGACGGAGATGGAGGAACCGTGTTCACGCCAAAGGACGGACGCGAGTACTTCGACGGCCTGTAACGATGACTTGGATTGACAGGAAGGACCCGGAGAAGATGCCAGAACCGAACCTCGGACGCTATCGAGAGCATCTCGTAAGCGCAAAAAATTTCCAGGTCATTCGACAGCTGACGTTCGAGCTGGCCAATGTACCCAGAGAACCGATGGTCGAGTTGGGATGGAATCCGAAGAACGGCGATTATCTGAAACAACTCGCGCGATCGGTGCCATCTCAGATCACAGCTCCTACTCGGGTGAAGTTAGTCATCCTCGATGAGGAAATCAACGATCCGACACTCCCGGGCCGCTCCTATGTCGCCGAGGAAGATACCGAACCACCGAGCGATATCGTGAGATACTTGCCCAAGTCGATCGCGGCCGTGTATCCGAATCTGTTGAGAGCAGCTTTTGAAGCCCTGGGAGAGCTTGAAACACGCTATCGAACAGGATTCTACGAAGACGAAGTAATAGAGGCCCTGAATGCAATCGATGGCGTCAGCGAAAATTGAATGGATTAAATACCCGAGAGCAACGGCAGAGTCGCCGGAGCAGGACCGGCGACGCTACATGAGCGTCTGCTCGCCAAATACGATGTCACACCCGATCCGGGCGGCACGGTCATGTGCCCTGCCGATCCGGACAGCGCACTCGGCAAAGCTCTGGCAGCCGCCGGGTTCGAGCCCCTACTGGAACACTCTGCTGTCCAGAAAATTAGGCCAGGACTGACCAAACCCGTACATGAGCACGAGCGACCAGGTGCCATTCGGCCTACGACAACAACGGCACCGCGATAACTCGGCGGCCGCGGTGTTCGCAGACAATTGATCGGTGGCGGTCGGGCTCGATCATGTGGCGCAACGAGGTCGAACCGCTGCTTCCCAGCGCTCACGCCGCCCATGGCATCAGACAGCGAGGTCGTCGAACTCTCCTGCTTTGCATCCCTCCAGCCAAGCGGCGAACTCGGCTCGGGTGAACTCCAGGGTCCCGGCTTGTGGTGCATTGCTGTTGCGGACCAGCACACCCTCCGGAACCGCGGCGACCTCAACACAAGTCTCGGGGTTAGTGAAGCTCGACTTACGCCACACAAGGTCGCCATGAGATAGCCAGTTTTTCATTCCTTGCTCCATCTGTCAGCTCGTTCCAGGATGAACTCTAGAGATTCCGATGGCGAAAGGGCTACCCGGCAGGCATGTTCATACGCCGCGCTGAAGTACGCAACCTCTTCGGGATCTGTGATGGACTGGCCACCGCCGTAGCCTTCGAGGTGCACCCGCTGGCTGCCCCACGGATGCGTCATGATCGCGAAGTCACCGAGGCGCAAGGCTTCGTACTGTCCGGCGTCAAATCTTGTGATTCGGATCGTCACATTGGGCAGTTCAGCCAGTTCGGCCATGACCCGCAACTGCTCTTCCATGACAGAGCTGTTACCGATACGGAGATGCAGCGTCGATTCTGTCTGGATCAAATCCAAGGTCATATCGCCGTTGCGAACCCGCTTCTGTCGGTACAAACGCTGGTCGATTGTCCGCTGCAGATAGGTGCCAGAGACTCCCGAGATACCGACTGTACTGACCAGATTCTCAAGGTAACCAACCGTTTGTACCAAGCCGTATATCGCGCGTGGCTCGTGAGCCCGGAGAGTCTCAGCAGACTGCTCCATGCCGAGGTAAGTAGTCAACCACTCCGGCATCTTCTGGGCGCCCGGATCTACCCCGCTAATCATCGCGTCCAGCTCACGCATAGACACACCGACAGCCTCGGCATACCGTTCTCGCTGGGTTGGTTGCGGCGTGGATTCGCCACGCTCCCACTTGCCTAGTGTCGTTCTGTCGACCCCCACGAACTCTGCGATCTGCTTTTGAGTCTTCCCCGATGCCTTGCGCGCGTCGATCAGCCGCTTGCGTCGCATGGATGCATCATAGACGTCTCTTAGGTGCCGTGGATCACATTCTTTTGAAGCGTCAAGCTATCAATGCGCCCGGAAGGAAGCGACGGCGCGAACGCCCTCGCAACCCGATCCGACGCCGTCAATCATGTCGGACCGGGCGCACTCACACGTACGCGCATCGAGGGGGTAACTATGTTCGTATCCGCCGTAGCGGACGCACTCGGCCGCTGCCACTACTACCGCACCGTCTGCCAATTGCCCTGCCACATTGATGCTTCCGGCCGGATCGCCGTAACCATTGGCGGTCGAGTCCGCGCGGTCACTACGCCGGAACCACTCGGAAACGCGATCCGTGAGTACCTACTCGCGCGGTCGTGGACAGGACCGATCGTGTGGCATCGATCGCGGAGGTACACGTTTCTCACGGGCTACTCCGCGGAGGCCGAGGACCATTCGCTCTACGCGCGCACCCTGCTCCGGACGAACTCGCTGATCATCCCGCCGCTCGGCATCGTCGCACTGCCTTCTCCCACGGACCGGGGAACCTATCGCAGATGGGTAGAACCGGCTCGCGACGGCTACCGCCCATGCCTGAAGACCGTGCTCGACGCTCTCGTCGCCTGCGCCCCGTGACCGGTCCCAGCACACCGTGCCCCGGCGAACCGGACCTCCACCTGAGCATCTTCTTGCACGGAATCCGTCTGGACTACGCCGCGTGCCGTACCGCAGCCCTCCGCTTCATCGCCGAGTGGCATGCGCGCGAGCACGAACCGATCACCGTCATTCCCGGCCCGACACGAGGTCTCGAACGGTTGCCATGCGAGCGCCTTTACTTGGGTCCGTGACCGCCGCAAGCAGGCTGCGGGCGATCAGTGCGGATCTTCCTCCGGTAATGTCCGCAGCAGTTCCGCGACTTCCACCGTGAATTCGTCCGCAAGCCCGTTGATAACGCAAAGATCTTCGTGCAGTGCGCCGAGCAACGTCCGCGCCTCGTCGCACTGGCCAGTACTCGCGCGCATTTCGCCAAGGTCGAAGCGCAGGGCCAACGCCATTTCGCCGCCGTCGCTGTTGGCCGAGACGACCTCGTCCAGTACCGACCGCATTGCGGCGATGCCACCGTCGATGTCGCCCAGTGCGATGCGGCAGCGGGCGGCGCCGGCGCGGCTGTCCCACGCGAACTCGCTGAAGCGGCCTTGGACACGGCCTCGGCGAGCGCCTCGAACTCTCGCTTCGCTTTGCCGTGTTCCCCACCCAGCGACCAGGCGGCCGCGACCAGGCTGCGCAATCTGAGGACCGCGAGGTTGTCCGCACCATTGACCTCGGCGGCGCTGTCGAGGACAGCGGTGAGCGCGGCCGCGGCCTGATCGAATCGGCCCTGCTCCAGCGATTCGTTGTAGCGCCGTTCCGCCGATTCGATCGCGGTTCGCAGGTGCATCGCCGAGAGCGGGACGGTCGGCGGCGCGGCGTTGGGCCGCAGGCGGGTGGGTTCGATCTGCGAAGTCTCGAGCGGTGCGTTGGGCCGCCGGAAGATTCGCGTAGGGTCGGGAAAGCCTGGGAGGTACAGCTCGGCAGGATCGACGGGGGCGCCAGGGCCGGGAAGGAACGGCAGCAGGCGTTCGTACACCACACAGGCATCCGCCGGGTGATCCTGAGGCCTCCCGAAGGACGACGACGGTGTATGGGGAAAGGGCGGCGCTGAACCAGCGGAGAGCACACGTGCCTTTCCTCTCCCACGACTGTCGAGTCGGCACGTCGCCCTGGTTCGGCATGCCGACCGAGCGTCATCGAGCGGGCATGAGCGCGGAGATCGTGGCCATACCGGCCGTTAGACCGGGCACCCGTATGCGCGAATTCGCCGCCGCGCGCTGCGCGCAGGACCGGCTACAGCAGTGGCGGAAACGTGCATGAATTCAGTCTCCACTGAACCAGAGATACCCGTTCCTACGGATGGCGGCTTCGGCAGCATCGCGCAATACTGCGAGCATCTCCGCTTCTTTGTCGTCGTTCGGCGACAGATGTGCTAGCTCGTCCAAAAGCATGGCCAGTTGGGTCGTGTTGAACATTGTGTCCGCGTGCGCGTGGAGACCCCGAAGCAGTGAGCCCGCCGGAGCATTCTCTCGATACTTGACAAGCGTGTCCTCCACGTCCCCGTATACCAGTTCGAGCCGTTCGTGGATTTGATTTTGCACATATGTCGATTCCCAATTCAACTCCCTGGCTTTTACGGGATCGGATACATGGTGATGATGCCGCCGAATCGGTCGGTGATGATCTTGTACCGGCTGGTGGCGTGACCACCCAACTGCTCCGACACGCTGCCGATGACCTTACCGGCGTCGACCTCGCGTTCGAAGTTGCCGTCGTGGTTGGGTCCGCGTGCCGGTGAGTTCTCAGCCGCTTCGGCCAGCTCATCGAGTTCCTCGCCTGTAATCGTGTCGGGCCAGGTCCCCTTCGAAGGATTGTTGTTGGGAACGCCTTTGACATGCTTGATCCGCGGGCGGCGGATCGACCACGTCACAGCAGCCCTGTCATCCCCTAGGCGACCGCCGGTACACCGATTCCAGGACCGGCAGATTACGCGCCGAACATCTTCATCAGCAGGGGCGCCGTTCGAGGCGGCCGTCCAACTCCCCCGGTCGGCACCGCTATCGAAAGGCCGTGTCAGCAGGAGTGGGACTCGTCAGCTGACACGCCCTGTCGACAGTTCTATGAATCGGAAGTCTTCATCCTGTCCAAAATCCGGGGTTGCCACTGATAGAACCAACTGAACTTGTAGGACTCCCCGTCGGGTGACGAGGTGGCGGCATAGGTGAATCGGCGGTCGGGCGTGCTGATCGGAACTTCGTCGACGAGGTGCGCGAAGCGGGGTTCGATCGGAACCGGAAGCGTTCTCGGGTCCGGTGTTATCACCGGAAAACAGAGGCGCTCGATGCGGGGTGATTCCCAGCTGATGGTGGCGTAGATATCGAATGCTTTCTCGGTGAGCGCGAGGAAGCGATCGCTGGGGTCCGGAAGTCCGGCATCCCGGTGCAGCGACACGATGGCGCGGGGTTCGAAGTAGTCGGCCGGCAGTCCGGGGAAGTACACGTTCATCGTCTTGTCGTGGTAGTCGATGCCGAGCAAGCCGACTTTGTCTTCCAAACCGTGACGTGCGAACATGCGCGCGTGGTCGGCGAGACCGGGTGGCATGGACGGTAGTTCGGCGAGTTCGGATACCTTCTGCATGCCGTCGGCAGGAAAGAACGGCCAGATTTTCTTGAAGCCGCCGACTACACCGATATCTATTCCGTAGCTGTGGATGGGGTACCGCTCGCGGACCTGGTCCAGCAGAGCGCCGATCGGGTGATCGGTCTCGGGAAGGAGCCCGTTGGAAAGGGCGATGCCGTAGGGGTCGACGTCGCTGGGCAGCGTCAAGAAGCGGTAATCGAGATCTCCCGCGCGGCGGGCGTCGGTGACAACTCGGAGAGAGATCACCGAGCGCGTGAGCATCGCGCCGTATGCCGTCAGAGTGGGCTGGACAGCCTCTCGGGTGCAAGGCACGTTCCATAACCGCGCGGATTTCTCAATGGCCGCGTAGAGATCGTCCAGCTCGGATTCGGTAGTGGTGAACACGCGTCCTTCCAGAGATCGGTGCTACTGGCAGCGTCACGATTCCGCCGACACTCAGCACACAAACAGCGTCTTGGAGTCGAATGGGCAACGCAGCCAACACTTTACGCTGCGGCCCCTGCCAGGGTCATGCGGTCGACGGGCGCAGGTGACGCGTGAGGGCGTGACCGAGCTGCGGGCTGAGTGGACCGGTGTGGTCGATGCCGAGTTGGGTGGCGAGGGTGGTGGCGTGCAGACGGGCGGCGCTTTCCAAAAGGGTGGCGTAGGTGTCGGTCGTCGTGCGGATTCGATGATGGGCGGTTGCCGCGATGACGGCGGCGAGGGGTGCGGCGGGCCACCACCAGATGGTCAGGGCGAGGTAGAGAACGGACCAGGCCGCGAGCGTCGTGGCTCGCGAAAGCGCGGTGCGGGCGGTGGTGATCTCGTCGCGAACGGGATCCGGCAGGACCAGCCATAGCGACGGCCACACGGGCGCGAGGTCGAGATGGTGGTCGCGGTCGAGCCGGAGCGCGGCGGCGTGGATGCGGTCGCCGCTCCAGGTCGGGCGCTCGGGGCGTTCGACCGAAATGCGCGCTCGTCGGCGGGCCGCACGGTGTCGCAGCGCCGGATCGGGTCGGGCAGTCGGATCGGGAGCCAAAGCCTGCTGGTATTCCCGGAGATAGTCGGCGTTGGCGCTGTCCCAGCGGCGCTGACGGCGGGACAGCGATCGCCGAGCCAGGTACCGTCCCGGCAGCGGCCACGCTTGCCATTCCGCGGCTAGTACACCTCGCTCGATGAGCGTTCCGAGCGATTGGGCGACGAAAGCGATCGCCGCGGCGGCGGCGATGAGCGCGGCCAGGACGACGACCTGCCCGCCGGTGCTGGTGACCGCGGGGTTCTTGGCGTGGTCGGTGACACGCCGAGTGAGCAGGCCGACGTCCAGTGCGTGCGCATGGCCGAGCGTGCGCGCGGTGGCGGCGAGCGCCAGATAGAACGCGCCGGGCAGAACGAGCAGCGAGAACCACTTCTCGGCGAGCTTTTTCGCCAGTTCGCTCCACAGCCCGCTCATGAGAGCCGTTCTCGTCGCAGTTCCTGACCACTGATCGCGCAGTGGGGTGGGTCGGCATCGACCTCGTCGCGCCCACGGCCGTCGCAGCGTTCGAGTGGGCAGCGGTAGACGACCTCGATGCTGTGCACGCCGACCGGCGTCAGACCGCGGTGGTGTCCGTAGATTCCGCGCGCGTCGCCCACCGTGCGCAGAGCGGCGTGCACCGCATCCAGCGTGGTCGCGATGTCCGCCCCGGACCCCGACCGGACCGCGTCGAGTAGCTTTCGCAACGGGGTCGAGGCGTCCGTCTCGTCGTCGCCGAGGGTGCTGCGGATCTCCTGCAGGTGACCACAGAGATACGCCAACCCGGCGGTGACTCGCGCTGCATCTTGTGACGGCGGCAACCGAACCCCCAGGTGCACAGGTGAATACGACAGGCACTGCCGCCGGAGCCACTGCCGGTGAGCGCGTGCCGTGCGATCATATCGCCGTAAACCGTTGTGCCAGAGGTGATCGGTGATCAGCTGGCAGGCGATGGGCAAACCGTGGGGGTCGATGCGGTGTGACGGTCAACGCCACCTTGTGCACGGGCGCGATCAAACTCCTGCGACGGAAGTTGGCCACCACCCCCGCCGACCACCCCGCGCGGGCGCTGCTTCTGTTCCGCCTCGCGGACGCTCTCTATCGCCGGTTCAAGGAGACAGAGGCGATCACCGATCTGGAAGACGCCATCGACTCCCTGCGGAAAGCCGTCGATGCCATCCCCGCCGACAGCCCGAACCTCGCCGTCGTCCTGGGCGAACTAGGTGGCGGACTGTGGACCCGTTTCCAGCACACCGGGACGTCGGCCGACTTGGACGAGGCGATCCGCACAGCTCGACGAGCGGTGGACGCCACGCCGCCTGATGACCCCGACGTGGCCGGACTGCTGGGTTTTGTCTCGTTGGCCATGCGGATCCGGTTCGAGCGGACAGGAACGATCGCCGATCTGCACGAGTCGGTCCTCATGCTGCGGTCGATGATCGCGGCCACGCCCACCGACCATCCCGAGCGCGCCGGAAGGATCAGCGCGCTCGGTCGCGCCCTGCGGCATCAGTACACGGTGACGATGGCGTTGCCCGATCTGGACGAGGCGATCCGGGTCGGCAGGCAGGCGGTGGCGGCCACGGACCACCTCGAGGGTGTCGACATTCTGTCCGATGTCGGCGTCTCCCTGCGGATGCGAGGTGAGGTGACCGGTGCGTGGGACGACTTGGACGAAGCGATCCGAATCGGTCGGCAGGCGGTGGCAGGCACGCCACCCGGTCACGCGCAGCGCACCGGCCGGATGACCAGCATCGGCCGGGCTCTGGTGACCCGATTCGCGCTGGCAGGGCGATCGCACGACCTGGATGAGGCGATCGAATTCGGCCGGCGAGCGGTAGCGGCCGCGACCCCGGATCATCCCGAGCGCGCCGACAGTACGTCCATTCTCGGAACCGCCCTGCATCTACGGTCCCAGCGAACCGGCTCGGCGGCCGATCTGGACGAGGCCATCGCTCTGCTCCGGGAAGCCGCGGAATACGCCGACGACGCCAGCCGCCCCGTGTCGCTGTCCACGCTCGGGACCGCTTTGCTGAACCGGTTCGAAAGTACCGGGTCACAGGCCGACCTGGACGAAGCGATTCGCTTCGGTCGGCAGGCGGTGGCACTCGGCTCCGACCGCTTGGACCTGGGCAACATCCTGTCCGCTCACGGGGCCACGGTGTTGCGGCGGTTCGAGCGGATCGGCGACATGAGCGATCTGGACGAGGCTGTCGCCACGCTTCGGGAAGCCGTGGACGTCACGCCCGCCGATCATCCCGACCTGGCAAGCACATCGTCCAATCTGGCGAATGCCCTGCTGAAGCGGTTCGAGCGGATAGGAGGACCGCCCGATCTGGACGAGGCGATCGAGATCGGCCGACAGGCGGTGGCGGCCGTGCCCACCGGCCATCGCGACCTGGCCACCACACTGTCCAATCTCGTCACCTGCCTCCTGAGCCGATTTCAGCGCAGCGGCGAGATGGCCGACTTGGACGAGGCGATCCGGATCGGCCGGGATGCGGTCGCCGCCACGCCCGCGGACCACCCCGGCCTGGCCGTCACCCGCTCGAATCTGGCCACCTGCCTGGTGGCCCGGTCGCACCGAACAGGGCTGACGACCGACCTCGACGAGGCGATCAGCGCCCTCCGGAAAGCCGTGGACATCATTGCTCCCGACCATCCCTGGCGTATCACGATGCTGTCGAATCTCGGTGTCGGATTGTGGAGGCGGTTCGATCGAACGGGTGCGCAGGCCGATCTGGACGAGGCGATCCGAGTGAATCGCATGGCGGTGGCGGCCACACCGGCCGACTACCCTCTCCGAGCCCGCCACCTGTCCAATCTCGCCATCCCCCTGCGGATTCGGTTCCAACGGACGGGTGCGATGGACGATTTGGACGAAGCGATCCGAATGGGTCGGCAGGCCGTCGCGGCCACGCCAACCGATCATCCCGATCTTTCCGCCATGCTGTCGGAGCTCGCGGCATCCATGCTGAGGCGATTCGAGCGGACGGGAACGCCGGCCGTTTTGGACGAAGCCATCGTCACCCTCCGGCAATCCTCGAGCATCCTCCCGCTCGACCACCCCGCTCGTGCCGAGACGCTGTCGGATCTCGGTGCTGTCCTTTCGAAGCGGTCCGAACGGACGGGGTCGGCGGCTGATCTGGACGAAGCGATCGCACTATGCCGGGAGGGGGTCGAGGCGACACCCGCAGACCACCCCGACCTCGCCAACCGGTTGTCCAACCTCGCCCTCCCGCTGCATATCCGGTTCGAGCAGACCGGAATGCCGGACGATTTGGACGAAGCGATCCGAATCGGCCGGCAGGCAGTCGCGGCCATGCCCGCCGACCATCCCGAACACGCCATCGTGCGGATCAACCTCGCCGAAGCTGTGGCAGCCCGATCCGAACGGACCGGCAGCGCGGCTGATCGGCAGGAGGCGACGAACGCCATGCAGGCCGCCGCCGAGCTGGCCACAGCCGCGCCCTCGCTACGTATACGGGCAGCTCGTAGTGCGGCCGAGCTGGCCGCGACAGCGGAGCCGGGCCGAGCGGCGGAGCTGCTGCGACAAGCGATCCGATTGCTGCCCGAACTCGCGCCACGCGAGTTGGCGCGGCCGGATCAACAGCATGTCCTCGGCGAGTACGCCGGACTCGGTTCCGACGCGGCCGCACTGGCGCTGCGAGATCCGGGCACACCACCGGACGAGCGCCCCATTCTGGCGTTACGGCTGCTGGAGGCGGGGCGGGCGGTGCTGTCGAGCCAAGCAGTGCAGGTCCGCGGTGACCTCACCGACCTCGAAGCGCAGCACCCCGAGCTGGCCTCCGACTTCGTCCGACTCCGGAACCTGCTCGACCGACCTACCGATGCCCCCGCCGCGCCCGACGCGGCCGCGGACCCGATCGCGGACCGGGCACGATCGGCGCGGGAGCTGAACGAGGTGCTGGCGCGAATTCGTGCGCTCCCTGAATTCGCATCCTTCGCTCTGCCCCCATCGGCGGAGGAACTCATCGCTCAGGCCGGCCACGGCCCGGTGGTGGCGTTCAATATCAGCGGATATCGCTGCGATGCGCTTCTGCTCACCCCTGGCGGAACCACCTGCCTGCCGCTGCCCGGCCTGTCGCTCGAGACCGTGATCGACCAGGTTCTCGCCTTCCACGAAGCCTTGCGAGTCGCAGGCGAAGGCCGCACCGGGCAGGAGCGGCAAGCGGCCCAGCGACAGCTCAGCCGGATCCTGGAATGGTTGTGGGACAACGCCGCAGGCCCCGTCCTGGACGCCTTGGGCTACCGGGAACGGTCCGCCGCGGATGGGGCAGGCCCTCGGGTCTGGTGGATACCGGGTGGTCTGCTGGGGCTGCTGCCCATCCACGCCGCCGGATACCACACCAAGCCCCCTGGTCCCGCAGGTCGTGCGGTGCTGGACCGGGTGGTCTCCTCCTACACGCCCACCATCGCCGCCCTTCGCCACGCGCGCGGGCGTTCATCGAGCACCGAGCCTGCTCGCGGCTGCGCACTCATCGTCGCGATGCCTACCACTCCGGGGGTCGCGGGGCGCCTGCACCACGTGCCCGATGAAGTCCGCGCGGTCGCCGCCCACCTGCCGTCCGCGACGACGCTCACCGAACCGGAGTCCGGTCTCACCGACGGCTCGGCGATCGCGGCGTCACCTGGCGCTACCACAGCCTTCCCGACCAAGGCCAATGTCCTCGATCGCTTGGCGGACTGCGCCATCGTGCACTTCGCCTGCCACGGCGCCAACGATCCGGCCGACCCGTCCCGCAGCCACCTGCTGCTGCACGACCACGACACGGATCCGCTCACCGTCGCCGAACTCGCCTCGGTCCAACTGGACCGCGCACGGCTGGCCTACCTTTCGGCCTGCGAAACCGCCCTGACCACCAACGGCAGGCTCCTGGACGAAGCCATCCATCTCGCCTCGGCGTTCCAGCTCGCCGGATACCCGCACGTCATCGGCACGCTATGGACCATCGACGACGAAATCGCTGTCCAGATCGCCGACGCGTTCTACACCGCGCTGGACGACGTAACCGATGCCGCATACGCACTACACAAAGCCGTCCACCAGGTGCGCGACGCACTTCCCGCCACGCCCTCGCTCTGGGCGGCCTACCTGCACGCCGGGGCGTGAGACCCCGCTTGCAGCCGAGCGCTCCGGCGGCCGACGCCTCTGAGCGCGTGCCGTACTACGTCGTCAGCACTTGGGTGTGAACGGAGTGCACAACGGCAGCAGGTTCATGCGGGCCGGGGTTTCGGTGACGGTCGGCGGAGGCGGAACTGCCACGGTGGTGAGCACGGGGGCTTGGGTGGGGCGCACGGCGCCGCCCGCGGGTGTCGAGCAGGAGGCGGCCAATATCCAGATCGTTCCGATGACGAGCACGATCAGCGCCACCGCGGCGATCTGTTGCGAGCGGTGGCCGCGTGACTTCGATTTCTCGGAGCCGCGCCCCGGGATGCGCGCGGACAGTGCGGTCAGCTGCTCGCGCACCGCCACCCGTGGACGCCGCTCGAGAACGGCGGTCGGCGTGGGGCGACGCAGTGGCTCCGGATCGCGGGTGGGTGTGGACCACGACGTGGGTCGGCTCGGCACGGGAGCCTGCACCGGACGGGGGCGTAGCGGCCGGTCGGGGGCGGGATCGATCCACGAGGACCAACTGTCGGTGAACGACGACGGTGCGGCGGCTGGGCGCGCGGCCGGGCCGTATTCCGCATCGACAGAATCGAGTTCGGCGTCAGTCGGCGCAGGCCCGTCGGGCTCAGCCGGGGCAGGCCGTACCGACGCCGCAGCTCCGGTCGCGAACGGTTCCGGTTCGTCTGGATCCGACTCGGCCTCGGGCCTCGCCGCGAGCCTGCCTTCGAAGCGAGGCGACTCGTGGCGATCGTTCTTCCACACATCGGAATCGGGCGGGGGCGAATCCGAAAGATGCGAGGCCGGCCGTTTTTCTTCCCAGGCGTACCGGTCGGAATGAGCTGCCGTGTCCGACGTAGGCGCCGGTACCGGCTCCGGCGCGAGGAATTCCGGTGCGAAAGGGTCCACTTCAGCGGCCGGTGCGCGTGCAGGCGTAACGGGTGCGTGCGCGGGATGCGGCTCGGACGCGGGGGCCTGGCTGCTGTCCGGGAGGGCGGTGTCCTCCAGCGACTGCCGAGATGACCGGTCGGCTTGCGATGCGCTCGAGGCACGGGACCGCGCCGAAGACACAGGCTCCGACACCTCATGCTCGGTATCGAGTTCCGAGGCGGCGGTCTCCTTCGGCGCGGGCAACGCAGGCGACTGCTCCGACTCCGTGACCTGCCGATCTACCTCTCGCTCGCCTCCGTTCCCGGACGTTTCCGTCGAACTGGATGCGCTGAGGCTCGCGGCCTCCGCAACGGCGTCCGGCGACTGCAGAACGGCAGCCGGCGACTCCGCAATGGCATCCGGCACCTCCGGCACAGCATCCCGTGCCTCCGGTTCAGCATCGGGCACCTCCGGCACAGCATCCCGTGCCTCCGGTACCGCATCGGGCTGCTCCGGCACAGCTGCCACGGCCGCCGCTCCCGCACCAGCCGACACGTCACCCGCGTCGGAATCCTCGGAGGACCCCCTGCCGTCGAGTTCAGGAGCCTTGCGCGTGACGCTGTCCAACGCCGCCAGCGTCCCGGCCCGCAACTTGCGCTCCGGCGGAAAACCGTCCGCCACCAGGTCGTCCACGGTGACCTGATCGCCCAGGTTCAAGTCGGTCAGCAGGGCATGGGTGCGTTCGGCGGTCCAGAGGAGTTTGCGGCTCGCGGTGCGGTGGAACCACGCCCGCAGATCGGCCTGCCCGGCTCCGAGCACCACCGCGCAACCGCGCCTGCGTGACTCGATGTTCAGCGTGAGGTTCGAATCCTTCGGCGGCACCACCACGATCAGACCGTCGACGAACGCCTCGGCGTTGTGCTTGCGCACCAGCGCCTTCAGATTGAAGACGTTGTTCGTCACCTGGTCGAACGGACTGCTGTCGTGGTCGCGCACGTGGATCGGGTCGCCCGCGTAGCCGGACAGCCGCCAGCGGCCGTTGGCCTGCACCGAAAGGACACCGCTCGTCGCCTCCGGGACGGTGCCCTTGACCTCGACGACGACCGCCGCCCTGGGGGTGATCACCACCAGATCGGCTTCCTGCGTTTCGTCCTTGCGCTCACGGTCGGGTAGGTAACACCCCGAGATCGCGAGTCCGACAATGACGTACTGGCCGGTCCAGGTCCGCATCCAGTCGAGCACGCGCTGTTCGGATCGCGGCGCCGTCGTTCGTTCATTGATGACCAACATCGGCGGCCTCCATCGCCGTCCCACACCATCGACCACACAACGGTATGCGCCGGGATTTCCGACACAAAATCGAAAGGCACTGGAGCAGCACGGTATTGGCAGCACAAGGGCATGCGAAGTGCGGCGTGTGGGCAGCGCCACAGCGGCGACCGATTCCACGCAGGAACTCGTCAACCCCTCAGCGCCGCAGCCAAAGCCGGATCCACCGAGAACGCTATGGCGATCAGCGATTCGACCAGCAGGTCGATCAGCTCCGTGCGGGAGATGGGCTCGGAACGCAGCCAGGTGAGCGTGGATTCCTCGACGAACGCGATCCAGCCGCGCATGGCGAGCATGAGGCGGGGATGGTCGTCTTCGGCGACCGGAACGGGGGTCTCGGCCAGGATGATCCCGATGATGGCATCGCGGGTCTGGTCCACCAGCGGGGCCAGCTCGGGGCTGACACTGGTGGGTCCGCGCAGCAGCGCGAGATACGACATCCGGTTCTCCGTGACGTACTCGATGTAGCGCTCGATCGAGTCGCGCAGCATCTCGAACAGGCCGAGCGAGCGATCCGGGGCGACGCGCTCGAGCAGTTCGGCGTTGGCGTGCTGCACGATCGCCAGCTGGAAGTCCTGCTTGGTCGGGAAATAGTGGAACAGCAGGCCGCGCGAGATGCCCGCCTCGGCGGCGATCTCGCTGACGGAGATGTCCTCGATGGAACGCTCGCCGAGCATCTTCGCGCCCAGTGTGATCAGCTGCTCACGGCGCTCGTCGGGACTCAGCCGCGTGCGCTTGGGCGCGTCTGCCTGGGTTCTCGTCACGCGCCCAATCCTACTGAACGCCAGTCAATACACTGTTGACTCGCGCTCAATAGGACCGTAGGCTGAGTTACATGAGTCGCAAGGTTACAGACAAAGCTGTCGCCGGCCGACCCACGCGCCACGCGAGGACGATCATCATCGGCAGCGGGTTCGCGGGTCTGGGTCTGGCCATCCGGCTGACCCAGCAGGGTCGCAACGACTTCCTCGTGCTGGAGCGCGGCAGCGACGTCGGCGGCACCTGGCGCGACAACACCTACCCCGGCGCGGCCTGCGACGTTCCCTCGCACCTGTACTCGTACTCGTTCGCGCTGAACCCCAACTGGTCGCGCTCGTTCTCCCGGCAGGGCGAGATCCAGCAGTACATCCAGGACGTGTCGAAGCGCTACGACGTGCGCGACAAGCACATCTTCGACTGCGACGTGACCAGCGCCCGCTGGAACGACGAGACCGCGCTGTGGGAGATCGAGTCCACCAAGGGCAGCTTCACCGCCAACACCGTGATCTCCGCCGTCGGCGCGCTGTGCGAGCCCGCGCTGCCGGACATCAAGGGCATCGGCGCGTTCGAAGGCGAGATCTTCCACTCCGCGCGCTGGAACCACGACGCCGACCTCACCGGCAAGCGGGTCGCCATCATCGGCACCGGCGCTTCGGCGATCCAGATCGTGCCCGCCATCGCCCCGAAGGTCGGTCACCTGGACGTCTACCAGCGCACCGCGCCGTGGCTGCTGCCGCGCCTTGACCGCCCGTACACGACGGCCGAGCGACTGGCCTTCAAGCACGTGCCGGGCCTGCAGCGACTGTCCCGCGCGGCCATCTACGCCGCGCGCGAGACCCAGGTGATCGGCTTGGCCAAGGCGCCCGCCCTGATGCAGCTGTTCGAGGCGATCGCGAAGGCCAAACTGCGCTACGAGATCCGCGACCCCGAACTGCGCGCGAAGGTGACGCCGGATTTCCGGATCGGCTGCAAGCGCATGCTGATCTCCAACGACTACTACCCCGCGCTCTCGCGTCCCAACGTCGACGTGGTCACCGACGGCATCGCCGAGGTGCGCGCCAACTCGATCGTCACGAAGGACGGCACCGAGCGCGAGATCGACGCGCTGATCGTGGCGACCGGCTTCCACGTCACCGACTCCCCCACCTACAACACCATCACGGGCCGCGACGGGCGCACCCTGTCGGAGGTGTTCGACGAGATCGGCCAGCAGGGATACAAGGGCTCCGCGATCGCCAATTTCCCCAATATGTTCTTCCTGCTCGGCCCGAACGTCGGCCTGGGGCACACCTCGATGGTGTACATGATCGAATCGCAGATCAATTACATCGCCGACGCACTGGCTACCTTCGACCGTCTCGACCTGCGTACCGTGGAAGTGCGCCGCGACGTGCAGGATGCCTACAACGCCGACCTGCAGAGAAAGCTGGCGAGCAGCGTCTGGCTGACCGGCGGGTGCTCGAGCTGGTACCTGGACAAGCACGGCAACAACACCACGCTGTGGCCGGACTTCACCTTCGAATTCCGTCGGCTGACCAAGACATTCGACGTGGCGGCGTACGACATCTCCATTTCCTCGGCAGACCTGAAAGCAGTGGCATCGTGAGCAGTGACGCTTACTTCAAGAACAAGGTATGTGTGATCACCGGAGCGGGTTCCGGGATCGGCCGCGCGCTGGCGGTGAATCTGGCCCGGCGCGGCGCCAAGCTGGCACTGTCGGATATCGATGTCGATGGTCTCGCCGAGACCGTGCGCCGCTGCGAGCAGCTCGGCGCCGAGGTCAAGTCCGACCGGCTGAACGTGGTCGAACGCGAAGCGGTGATTCTCTACGCCGACGCGGTGAAAGCGCACTTCGGCACGGTGCATCAGGTCTACAACAACGCGGGCATCGCCCACCACGGCGAGGTCGTCCGCTCGGAGTACAAGGACTTCGAGCGCGTGATGGACGTCGATTTCTGGGGCGTGGTCAACGGCACCAAGGCGTTCCTGCCGATGGTCATCGAGTCCGGTGACGGCCACATCGTCAACGTGTCCAGCCTCTTCGGCCTCATCGCGATCCCCGGACAGAGCGCCTACAACGCGGCGAAGTTCGCGGTGCGCGGCTTCACCGAGTCGCTGCGCCAGGAGATGCTGGTCGCCCGGCACCCGGTCAAGGTCACCTGTGTGCATCCCGGCGGCATCAAGACCGCCGTCGCGCGCAACGCCACCTACGCCGAGGGCATCGATGCCAAGTCGGCCGCGTCGATGTTCGACCGGAAGCTGGCCATCCACACCCCGGAGATGGCGGCGCAGACCATCGTCGAGGGCGTGCGCAAGGGGCAGGGCCGGGTGCTGATCGGCTGGGAGGCCAAGCTGCTGGATCTGTTCGTGCGGGTCACCGCGTCGGGCTATCAGCGGATCGCGGCCAACGTCGAACGCCGCTTCCTGCCCTGATCGCGGATTCGAGGAACGACGAATGCGGGACATCGACCTGCCCCTGCCGCTGGCGCGGGCGGTACTGAATCCGATCTTCCGGGCCACGCTGAACAAGCGGTTGCCGTTCACGCTGCAGCGCAGGCTGCTCGACGTGAGTTCGCGGGCGCAGTTGCTGCCCGCGGGCGCCGTGGTACGACCCACGCGCCTCGGTGGCAGGCCCGCCGAGCGGATCGACTTCGCGAAGACCTGCGAGCACGGCGCGGTTCTCTATCTGCACGGCGGCGGCTACGCGGTCGGCTCGCTCGCGACACATCGCTCGCTGGCGGCGCGGCTGGCGCGGGACGTCGGCTGCCCGGTCTACGTGCTGGACTACCGGCTGGCGCCGGAGCACCCCTTACCGGCGGCACTGGACGACGCCGAGGCGGCGTTCCTCGAGCTGGTGGCGACAGGTCTGCGGCCGGACCGGATCGCCGTCTCCGGTGACTCCGCGGGCGGCGGGCTGTCGCTCGCGCTGGCACAGCGACTGATCGCCCGGCACGGGCAGACCCCGGCCGCGCTCGGTTTGATCGCGCCGTGGGCAGACCCGAACGAGATCCCGGATCGGGAACGCGATCTGGTGATCAGCAAGCCCTGGTCACGCGCCTGCGCCGCCGCCTATCTCGGCGACGGCGATGCCGCCGACCCGGTCTACGCCCCGCTGACCGGCGAGTTGCGCGGCCTGCCGCCGACCTATGTGCAGGTGGACGTCAGCGAACTGCTGCACCGGCAGTGCGTCGCGCTGGTCGCCGCGCTGCGCGCGGCGGGGGTGCAGGTGCGTTTCACCGAAAGCGAGGGCCTGTGGCACGTCGCTCAACTGCAGGCCGCGCTTGCGGCGCCCGCCGCGGCCGTCCTGCGCGAACTCGCCGAGTTCCTGCGCGAAGCCGTTCAACCGGCGGACCTGCGCGAACTAGGATGAAATTCGAGCGGGTCCCCAGCCTGCGGTGATGTACGGAGGCGATTGGCGGTGGTCGACCTCACGGCCCTGGCGCAGGTGTCGTAGATTACTGGCGAGTAAACCCACGTGGAAGGGCACTGATGCGAGAGTTCGAAGTCCCGGCTTCTTACACCATTCCGGATGACGCGAACAATTCCGACAACGTCTTCCGCCACGCCGAGCAGTCGCCGAACACGGTGCTGTTCAACGTGCCGAACGGCGGTGGCGGGTGGCGGGACGTCACCGCCGCGGAATTCGCGAAAACGGTTACCGGGGTGGCGAAAGGCCTGATCGCCTCGGGTCTCGAACTCGGCGATCGCGTCGCCATCATGGCCCCCACCCGCTACGAGTGGGCCGTCCTCGATTTCGCCATCTGGGCCGCGGGCGGCTGCACCGTCGCGATCTACGACAGCTCCGCCGCCGAGCAGGCCAAGTGGATCCTGCAGGACTCGGCCACCAAGCTGCTGATCGTCGACAGCGACAAGCATCGCAAGGTGATCGACGAGATCGAAGCCGGGTCGCTGCCCGACCTGCGCCAGACCCTGCAGATCGACAAGGGCGCGCTGGACGAGCTGACCGCCGCAGGCGCCGACCTCGACGACCAGATCGTGCACGGCCGCCGCGCGCAGGTCGGCGCGAAGTCGCCCGCCACGCTGATCTACACCTCGGGCACCACGGGCCGCCCGAAGGGCGTCATGCTGACCCACGCGAACCTGTACGCGGAGTCCAAATCCGACCGGATCGCGCTGCACAAGTACGTCACCGAGGGCAAGAAGACCCTCATGTTCCTGCCGCTGGCGCACGTCTTCGCCCGCGCAGTCGCGCTGGCCGCGTTCGACGCGAAGGTGATCGTCGCGCACACCGCCGACTGGTCCACCCTGGTCGAGCAGTTCGGCAGCTACCGGCCGCACTTCATCCTCTCGGTGCCCCGGGTGTTCGAGAAGGTGTTCAACAGCGCCAAGCAGAAGGCGCACGACGGCGGCAAGGGCAAGATCTTCGACGCCGCCGCCGAGACCGCGATCGCGTGGAGCGAGTCGCTGGACAACGGCGGACCCGGCGTGGTGCTGAAGCTGAAGCACGCGCTGTTCGACAAGCTGGTCTACAGCAAACTGCGGGCGGCCCTGGGCGGCCAGTGCGAGGCGGCCGTCTCCGGCGGCGGCCCGCTCGGCGCGCGGCTCGGCCACTTCTTCCGCGGCGTCGGCGTGACCATCTATGAGGGTTACGGCCTCACCGAGACCACCGCGGCCATCTCGGTCAACACCCCGGAGCACATCCGGGTCGGCTCGGTCGGCCGGCCGATCGAGGGCCACGCCGCCAAGATCGCCGAGGACGGTGAGCTGCTGCTGCGCGGCTCGGTCGTGTTCAGCGGCTACTGGGGCAACGCGGAGGCCACCGAGGACGCCTTCGAGGACGGCTGGTTCAAGACCGGTGACCTCGGCGCCATCGACGCCGACGGCTTCATCACCATCACCGGCCGCAAGAAGGAGATCATCGTCACCGCCGGTGGCAAGAACGTCTCCCCCGCGCTGCTGGAGGACTCGCTGCGGGCGCACCCGCTGATCAGCCAGGTGATGGTGGTCGGCGACGGTCAGCCGTTCATCGGCGCGCTGATCACGCTGGACCCGGAGTCGCTGCCCGGCTGGAAGGAACGCAACAGCCTGCCCGCCGACACCCCGATCGAGAAGCTGATCGAGAACCCGGATCTGCTCGCCGAGGTGAACGCGGCGGTGGCCGAGACGAACAAGAAGGTGTCGAAGGCCGAGCAGATCAAGAAGATCCGTCTGCTGACGATCGACTGGACCCAGGAGACCGGCGAGCTCACCCCCAAGATGTCGCTCAAGCGCGCGGTCGTGATGAAGCAGCACGCCGACGACGTGGCGAGTATCTACAACTGAACCGATCGCAGAAAGGCGCTGTCCGTGCGCGGGCAGCGCTTTTCGCGTGTCACGGACCGCCACCAGGGAGTAGTGGGTGGCCGACCCGCGCGGCGGACGACCGGCAGTAGTCTCGATGCCATGGCCGATCTGCGACCGCGCGTGGTGGCCGGGATCGTCTCGGCGGGTCTGACCCTGGGCGTCGCCGAATTGCTCGCGGCCTTCCTCGGCCCCGACAGCGCGCCGCTGCACGTCCTCGGTTCGGCCGTGGTCGACCACACCCCCGATGGGGTGCGGGAATGGGCCATCACCACCTTCGGCACCGGCGACAAGGCCGCGCTGTACGTGATCATGGGCGTGATCGCCGTTTTGGTCGCCGGGGTGGCCGGTGCGATCGAGCGGACCACCCGGGCCGCCGGGTCGTGGTTGTTCGCCGTGTTCGGGGTGATCACGGCATGGATCGCGGTATCGCGGACCGGCCTGGCCGCCGCGTTGCCGACCGTCGTCGGCGTCGCCGTCGGCATCTACTCGCTGCGCGCGCTGACCCGTCGCATCGACGCGGCGTCCGGGGAGCGGCAGGCCGAGGCGGCCTCGCCCGCATCGGCCAGCGGAACATCGGAGTCCGGCTCGGCGGCTCCGGAACGCAGGCAAGTCTTGCGGGGACTGCTGGTGGCCGGCGGGCTGGCGGCGGTCACGGGGATCGGCGGGCGGGTGCTCGGCGCGCGCCGCAGCGACGTGTCCGGCGAGCGAGCCGCGGTGCGGTTGCCGGAACCGTCGGCGCCCACCGAGCCGGTCCCGCCCGGCGTCGACCTCCGCGTCCCAGGGCTGACGCCGTACCTGACCGCGAACGACGACTTCTACCGGATCGACACCGCCCTGATCGTGCCGCAGGTGTCCAAGGACGGCTGGTCGCTGCGCATCCACGGCATGGTCGATCGCGAGATTCGGCTCGACTGGGCGGATCTGGCGCTTCGCCCGGTGGAGGAACACCTGGTCACGCTGGCCTGCGTGTCCAATCCGGTGGGCGGGGACCTGATCGGCAACGCGCGCTGGCTCGGATACCGCGTGGATCAGCTGCTGGCCGAGGCGGGGCCACACCCCGACGCGGACATGGTCCTCTCGCACAGCGCCGACGGCTGGACCGCGGGGACGCCGCTGGCGGTGCTCACCGACGGACGCGACGCGCTCTTGGCGATCGGCATGAACGGCGAACCGCTTCCGGTGCAGCACGGTTACCCGGCCCGGCTGGTCGTGCCCGGTCTCTACGGCTACGTCTCGGCCACCAAATGGGTGACCGAACTGGAAGTCACCCGCTTCGACCGCGCCACCGCGTACTGGACCCGCCGCGGCTGGTCGGCGCAAGGCCCGATCAAGACCGGCGCCCGCATCGACACGCCACGCGCCCGCGGCCGCCTCCAGCCGGGCACCATCCCCATCGCCGGAGTCGCGTGGGCGCAGCATCGCGGCATCAGCGCCGTGGAAGTCCAGATCGACGACGGCCCCTGGCAACAGGCCCGCCTCTCCGAAGAGCAGTCCATCGACACCTGGCGCCAGTGGGTCTTCGACTGGGACGCCACCCCCGGCCCGCACACCCTGCGCGCCCGCGCCACCGACGGCGCCGGCGAAACCCAAACCGCCGAGCGCCGCGACGTCATCCCCGACGGCGCGACCGGCTACCCCTCGGTCACGGTCAGCGTAGGTTGATACGCCGGATGGTCGTGCGCCGGGCACCGAGCGTGTGGACACGGCCGACAAGCTCGCGGAGTACGCGCTCGCCGGGATCCCGTGGTACTGGATCGTCTGGGTGTCGAACAATTGCGTCGATTCGATCGAGGTCTATGTACTCGACCAAGTGCTCAGCCAGTACCGATTGCGTAGGAAACTGGAGCCGAGCGAATCGCAGACGGTGATCGATGTGCCGATCGAGATCAAAATCGACTGGACGAGGCCGGGCGTGCTGGCACGCTGATGCCCGCCCGGAAGCTTTGCGCGCGGGCATCAGCGGGACTTCAGCTGCTGAGATCTGCCTTGACCAATTTCCGCTCAGGTTGAGCTTGTGCGGACTCGCCGTGGCGGATGAACAGGACCGAGGCGGCGACGCCGATGAGCAGGACGGCAGCGGGCAGCAGTGCGGATTGGCTCAGCGCGGTGCTGAAAGAATCCTTGACGAATTCCGGGAGCGGGCCTTGGCCAGCGCCGCCTTCGGCGACCTGGCCGCCGCCGAGGCCGTTCGCCGTCAGCCGCGCCGCCACCAGGGCGCTGATCGCCGCGCTGCCGAGCACCGAGCCCACCTGGCGGGTGGTGTTGTAGACACCGGCGCCCGCCCCGGCCTGCTGGACCGGCAGGTTGTGCGTGGCGGTGGACGCCAGCGGAGCCCAGATGCAGGCGTTGGCGAAACCGGCCAGCGCCGCGGCCACCAGGAACCACGCCAGCGACGAGTCCGGCTTCATCAGCATCGAGAAGCAGAACACCGACAGTGCGAACAGGCCGAAGCCGACGGTGGGCACGATCCGCGGGTGCAGCTTGTCGGCGAACTTGCCGACCAGCGGGGCCGAGAAACCGGTCACGATCGCCATCGGCGCGAAGACCAGCGCGGACTTCGTCGGCGACATCTCCCGCACGGCCTGCAGATAGAAGTACGTCGGCACCATCAGTGAGGTCACCGCCGCGCCCATCGCGGCGATCGCGGCATTCGACAGCGCGAAGTTGCGATCACGGAACAGGCTCAGCGGCAGCAGCGGCTCGCCGGTGTTCCTGGCCTGGTTGACCAGGAAGATCGCCAGCACCACCAGGCCCGCGCCGATCAGCAGCCAGATCCGCAGCGACCAGTCGTAGGTGTTGCCCTCCTGGATGCCGAACACCAGCAGGAACATGCCGACGCCGCTGAGCAGCACGCCGGGGATGTCGAACTTGTGCTCGTGCGTCGGCAGGGCGGGCACCAGCCAGACCGCCAACGCGAAGGCGACGACGCCGACCGGGACGTTCACGATGAAGATCCACTCCCAGCCGAGACCGTCCACCAGCACACCGCCGAGGATGGGTCCCACCAGCGTCGCCAGTCCCGCGACGCCGCCCCACAGACCCATGGCCGCGCCGCGCCGGTCCGGCGGGAAGGTCCTGGTGATCACGGCCATGGTCTGCGGCGTCATCAGCGCGGCGCCGACACCCTGGGCGGCGCGCGCGGCGATCAGCATGCCGATGCTGCCGGACAGGCCGCACCACAGCGACGCCGCGGTGAACACCGCCAGGCCGATCAGATAGATGTTCTTGGGGCCGAATCGATCTCCCAGCCGTCCGGTGACCAGCAGCGGCACCGCGTAGGTGAGCAGGTAGGCGCTGGTCACCCAGATCACCTGGGAGATGTCGGCGTGCAAGTTGGTCATGATGGCGGGATTGGCGACCGCGACGATCGTCATGTCCAGCAGGATCATGAAGAAGCCGACGACCAGCGCGAGCAGCGCCAGCCACGGATTGCGTTGGGTGGACATCAATTCGTTCCTAACTCGGATCATCCGAAAATCTGGGTGCGGATTTCGCCGCGGCGCTGGTAGGCACCGGCGGCGACACCGCGGAGTCGGCGGCAGGCTCGCCCCCCGAGCGCGCGCCGGTCACCGGGTCGAAGTCCTCCCACTCGAGTGCGCCGCTGGCCAATTCGGCGGTGAATCCCTTGACCCAGGCGAGCTCGGCGGTGAGCATCGCCCGCAGATAGGGCAGGGAGATCCAGTAGCGGCGGGGGACGACGTGCTCTTCGGCCCACGCGCTCAACATGTCGGCGTCGGCCAGTTCGTTTTCCAGTACGGCGATTCGTTCGCGCAGCAGCGTGAGCGCCTCCGCCTTGGGCAGATTGTGCAATTCCCCCAGCGCAAGCGGGAAGACCGGATACTCCGGAACGGGTCGCCGCACGATTTCGGCGATCCGGTCGCGCAGCGCCTCCCTGCCGCGCGCGGTGATCCGGTAGGTGGTGCGCTCGGGCCGGTTGCCCGCACGGTCGACGCCCTCGGCGCGGACCAATTCCTGGTCGGCCAGACGGGACACGGTGTGGTACAGCGAGCCGGGCCGCACCTTGACCAGCTTGTCCTCCCGCCGCGCGATCAGCGTCTGGAACATCTCGTACGGATGCATGGGCCGCTCCTCCAGCAGCGCGAGCACGGCGATGGCCAACGGCGTCACCGATGGATGCGCCTGCCCTTGCCCCATGCCTGATCACCTCCGTCATTCGTTCGCCCGGGCCTTCGGCCCCGACGCGAGCCCGCCGCCGACCGGCACGCTATCGCCCGGTCCCGACATGCTCCACGCTAAATATTCCACGTGGAATATACGGCGTGGAACAGCCCGTGGACAAGACGCTGCCGCCCGTGATGGGTCACACAATTGCCCGCCTCGCGTATCGCGTTCCCGATGTCCGGGCCGATACACGACGAGAGGCCATCGAGTTGCTGTACTCGATGGCCTCTCGATCAGGCCCGCCGAAGGTCGACCCTCTCCGGCGCTGTGCGGGATGGTGTTCGGCTGCGGTGTGCCCTACAACGCGTGTTTGTCCAGCCAGGCGCGCGCGACCTCACTCGGCGCGGCGCCATCGTCGCGGACAGCGCGGATCATGGCGGCCAGCTCGTCCGTGGTCAGTTCGCCGGCGACGTAGTTGAGCTTCTTGATCTGCCGCTGATCCAGCAGTCCTTCGCGGAACAGCGGCAGCACGTTCTCGGCGCGCACGGCGTACTCGCCGTCGGACAGCACGGCCAATCCGTCGGTCGCGCCGGGCGCGAGCTCGGGAGGGCCGACGAACAGACCGGCCTGAACCCTGCCGTCCAGCAGTGCGTTCCGCAGCGCCGCGGGATCCGGGAAGGCGACGGTGGCCGCGAAATCACACCCGGCGACGCGAGCGCTTCCAGCCGACGGCAGCAGGCCGGGCATGGACGCCACGCCGACGGTCAGCCCACCGCACCGGGGCGTGAGGTCGCCGACCGAGCGCAGCCTGTCCCGCGCCGCCGACTGGGCGGTGACCGATACCCGCGGTCGCAGATCGGTGCCGTCGGCGAGATCGGAGACGACCAAGCCTTCGGGCAAAGCGGCGCTCACCGCTTTCGCCACCTCCTTGGGCAGCCGCACCGTGGCGCGTTCGTCGAGATGGGCCAGCAGCGCGCCGGTGTGCTCGCCGACCACTTGGACCCGGTCGGCGTCGAGCGCGGCGAGGTAATCCGCGCGGCTGCCCAGTCCGGGATCCACCGCGGTCCGCGCACCGGTGCGCGCCAGCGCTCCCGCGTAGATCTCGGCGAGCACCGATGACTCGATCGAGTCACCCGCGCCGACCGTGATCTGCCGCTGCGGCTCGTCGTTCCCGCAGGACACGACCAGCGCGACGGACGCGACGACCAGCAACCGAGCCAGCACCCGCTGTGACGCGGCCAACACCATCCGGCGACACCAACTTTCCGACGACTCGACACGGCCAACAGGAAAACCCGGAAGCGGGCAGTATGGACACCCAGAATGTACCGGCGGCCGCTCGGTGCCGAGACCGCGCCCGCCGTCATGTCGGAAGGACTCTCGTGAAATCCACCCGCACCCCCGCCGCGCGCGTCGCAGTGCGCGCGGCCCGCATCCTCGCGGCCGCGACGGCCCTCGCCGTCGCGATGGCCCTGTCGGCTTGTGGCAATTCCGATCCACTCGCCGCGGGCGGCAGCTGTGCTGGAGACGGGTTGATCGTCGGTTCCGCGAATTTCCCGGAGTCGGAGACCATCGCCGAGGTGTACGCGGAAGTGCTGCGCGCCAACGGTTTCAGCGTCGACACCAAGCTGGGCATCGGCAGCAGGGAAGCCTACATTCCCGCGTTGCGGCAGTGCGCCATTTCGGTGATCCCCGAGTACACCGGCAATCTGCTGCAGTACCTGGACAAGAACGCCACCGCCACCAGCGCGGCCGACGTGGAGAGTGCGCTCGGCACGGCGCTCGGTTCCGATCTCGCGATCGGCACGGCCGCGCCCGGGCAGGACTCCGACGCCGTCGTCGTCACCCGGGCCACCGCGCAGCGCTGGAACCTGAGCACCATCGCGGATTTGGCGGCGCACTCGCCGGAGGTGAAATTCGGCGCGCCCGCCGAATTCCAGGAGCGAGCGGGCGGCCTGCCCGGCCTGAAGAAGAACTACAACCTCGATATCGCGGCGAACAATTTCGTGCGGATCGCCGACGGCGGCGGTCCCGCCACGGTGCGGGCGCTGGTGGAAGGCCAGGTGACCGCGGCCAATATCTTCACCACCTCGCCCGCCATCACGCAGAACGATCTCGTGGTGCTGGGCGATCCGAAACACAACTTTCCCGCGCAGAACGTGGTGCCGTTGCTCAACGCGAGCAAGAAGTCCGACAAGGCGCTCGCGGCGCTGAACGCGGTGTCGGCGCAACTGACCACCGCGGAACTGATCAAGCTCAACGAGGCGGTCTCCGGCGCGGGCAAGACCGAGCCCAAAGCCGCCGCCGCGGCTTGGGTGACCGCCAAGGGGCTGAACAAGCCGGTGGGCTAGAAAGGGGAATTCGGTGTCGGATATCGAATTCTCCGGTATCAGTAAGACCTATCCGGACGGCACGCACGCCGTCACCGATTTGGATCTGCGCATCGAGTCCGGATCGTTCACCGTGTTCGTCGGGCCTTCCGGCTGCGGCAAGACGACCTCGATGCGGATGATCAACCGCATGATCGTGCCAAGCTCGGGGACGATCACCGTGGCCGGACAGGATGTCTCGACCGTCGATCCCGTTCGGCTGCGCCGCGGGATCGGGTACGTCATCCAGAGCGGCGGCCTGCTGCCGCACCGGACGGTCGTCGACAATGTCGCGACGGTTCCGGTGCTGCGCGGTGACTCGCGACGCGCCGCCCGCGCCGCGGCGCTCGAGGTACTCGACCGGGTCGGCCTGGACCGCTCGCTGGCCCAGCGGTATCCGGCGCAGCTGTCGGGCGGTCAGCAACAGCGCGTCGGCGTGGCACGCGCGCTCGCCGCCGACCCTCCGGTCCTGCTGATGGACGAGCCGTTCAGCGCCGTCGATCCGGTGGTGCGCGCCGAATTGCAGATCGAGATGCAAAGGCTGCAAGCGGAATTGCACAAGACCATCGTGTTCGTCACCCACGACATCGATGAGGCGATCACGCTCGGCGATCGCGTGGCGGTGTTCGGGCGCGGCGGGGTACTCCAGCAGTACGACGCGCCGCAGCGCGTGCTCGCTCGGCCCGCCACCGATTTCGTCGCCGACTTCGTCGGCCGCGACCGCGGTTACCGCGGGTTGTCCTTCCGGTCCGCGAAGGACGTTCCGCTGCACGACATCCGGACGGCCGTCGCGGACGAAGTGCGCGAGCTGCGGCTGGAGGCGGGCGAGTGGGTGCTGGTGGTGGACGCCGACGGCAAGCCGATCGGCTGGATGGACGTCACCGGCGTCGAGGGATTCCGGGCCGGCCGCGCACTCGCCGACAGTATGTCGGCGGGCGGTTCGCTGTTCACCCCGTCCGGCGACCTGCGCCAGGCGCTGGACGCCGCGATCTCCTCGCCGTCCGGGATCGGCGTCGCCGTCGACAGCGCGGGCGCGGTGCGCGGCGGGGTGCTGGCCGCCGAGGTGCTCGAGCAGCTGGCCGGACAGCGCGCCCACGAAGACGCCGAGCGCAACCGGCACTTCTTCGAGGAACGAGTGCCGTGAACGAACCGGACGCGGCCGTGCGCGACGGAATCCGGGCGGCGGCATGAGGTATCTGGTCGAGAACTTCGCGCAGGTCATGGGAATCACCGCGACCCACATCTATCTCGCCATGACGCCGCTACTGCCTGCCTTGGCGATCGCGATCCCGGCCGGCGCGCTGGTGCGGCGGGCGGCGTGGCTGCGCCGGGTCACGGTGACCGTAGCGAGCCTGGCCTACACCGTCCCGTCGCTGGCGCTGTTCGTGATCATTCCTCCGCTGGCGGGCCTCTCGGCCATCGATCCACTGAACGTGATCATCGCGCTCACCATCTATTCCACGGCGCTGCTGGTGATCGCGGTCCCCGCGGCGCTCGATTCGGTGCCCGCCACGGTGCTCGACGCGGCCGACGCGGTGGGCTACGGCCCGCTGCGCCGCACGCTCACGGTGGACCTGCCGTTGGCCGTGCCGGTCTTCGTGTCCAGTCTGCGGGTGGTGGTGGTGACCAATATCGCGATGGTGTCGGTCGGCGCGCTGATCGGCGTCGGTGGGCTCGGCAGACTGTTCACCCAGGGCTATCAGCGCGATTACCCGGACGAGATCGTGGCGGGCATCATCGTGACGCTCGCGCTCGCTCTGGTCGCCGACCGGGTGGTGTACGCGCTGGGCCGCTGGTCGACGCCGTGGGTGCGCGCGGACGTCAGGACGAAAGGCGCCGGGTCGTGAACCTCTTCCTCGACGCCTGGCACTACTGCACCGACGGCGCCAACTGGAGCGGCCCTTCCGGCATCGGGACCCGTATCGTCCAGCACCTCTGGTACAGCTTCCTCACCGTGGCCGTCTCGGCGGTGATCGCGGTGCCGCTCGGCCTGATCATCGGCCATACCCGGCGTGGAGCGGCGGTGCTGGTCGGCTTCGCCAACGCCATGCGCGCGCTGCCGACCCTCGGCCTGCTGACCTTCCTGGTGCTGCTGCTCGGCCTCGGTCTGATACCGCCGCTGCTGGCGCTGATCACCGTCGGCATCCCCCCGCTGCTCGCGGGCGCCTACGCCGGAATCGCGAACGTCCCCGCCGACGTCGTGGACGCCTCACGCGCCATGGGCATGACCGAACGGCAGATCCTGTTCCGGGTGGAGGTGCCCAACGCGCTGCCCATCCTGCTCACCGGGCTGCGCGGCGGGACGCTCCAAGTGGTGGCCACCGCGACGATCGCCGCCTACGTCGACCTCGGCGGCCTCGGCCGGTACATCTTCGACGGCATCAGCCTCTACCGCTACGACCGGGTGCTGGTCGGCGCGCTGCTGGTGGCGGTGCTGGCGATGCTGCTGGACGGGCTGCTGGCCGTCGCGGTGTGGGCCAGCGCGCCGGGAGTGGACCGATGGCGCCGCGTGCACCGGGTCGCCCGTCCATCAGCGGCTCCACTGCCGGACGCGGACGAAGCCACCGTACGCAGCTAGCCGGCGAAACGTTCAGTCATCGGTGACGCGCAGTGCCGCGACGATGTCCGGCGCGCTCGAGCCGGCGACGGCGCCGATGTCAGGCCGGGCGCGGGAGGTGAAAAGGGCGCCCATTCGCGGTCGAATGGGCGCCCTTCGGCTGATGCGGGGTGCCGTTACGCGACGCCCTCGGCGCGGGCGGCGGCCGCGACCGCTTCGGCGACGGCCGGAGCGACCCGCGGGTCCAGCGGGCTCGGCACGATCTTGTCCGGACCGAGTTCGTCGGCGACGACGCTGAGGATGGCGTCGGCGGCGGCGATCTTCATGCCCTCGGTGATCCGGCGGGCGCCTGCGTCCAGCGCGCCCTTGAAGACGCCGGGGAACGCGAGCACGTTGTTGATCTGGTTCGGGAAATCGCTGCGGCCGGTGGCCACGATCGCGGCGTACTTGCGCGCCACCTCGGGGTGGATCTCCGGGTCCGGGTTGGACATGGCGAACACGATCGCCTCCGGCGCCATCGATGCGATGAGCTCTTCGGCGATCAGACCGGCGGACAGGCCGAGGAAGACGTCGGCGCCCGCCAGCGCCTCCGCCGCGCCGCCGGTGAGGCCGCGCGGGTTGGTGCGGGTGGCCAGCTCGGCCTTCACCTCGTTGAGGTCGCCGCGCTCGGCGTTGACGATGCCCTTCGAGTCGAGCACGGTCACGTCGCGGACACCGGCGGCCAGCAGGATGTTCGTGCAGGCGACACCGGCGGCGCCCGCGCCGGACACCACGACCTTCAGGCCCTCGATGCCGCGGCCCTGCACCTTGGCCGCGCCGTTGAGCGCCGCGAGCACCACGATGGCGGTGCCGTGCTGGTCGTCGTGCATCACCGGGCAGTCGAGCGCCTCGATGACGCGCTTCTCGATTTCGAAGCAGCGCGGCGCGGAGATGTCCTCCAGGTTCACCGCGCCGAAGCTCGGCCGCAGGCGGATCAGCGTCTCGACGATCTCGTCGACATCCTTGGTGTCCAACACGATCGGGATCGAATCCAGCCCGGCGAACTTCTTGAACAGGGCCGCCTTGCCCTCCATCACCGGCAGCGAGGCGCGCGGGCCGATGTCGCCGAGGCCGAGCACTGCGGTGCCGTCGCTGACCACGACCACGAGCCGATCGGTCCAGGTGTAGCGCTTGGCCAGCGCCTCGTCCTCCGCGATCGCGCGGCTGACCTGGGCCACGCCAGGGGTGTAGGCGATCGACAGATCGCGCTGGGTCTCCAGGGGAGCACTGAGTTCGACCGAGAGCTTGCCGCCGAGATGTCCCGCGAAAATTTCGTCGTTGGTGATTTCGGAAAGGCTTGCGGTGGCATTCGGTGCGTCAGTCACAGGTGACACGATTTCACTCCTGCTCGGGTCGGGCTAAACCGGGGGACGGTTACCACCGGGTAATGGGTATAAGTGTTTTCACTACGCTCATCGGGTGCGCTGACCGGCGTGTTTCGAGCGGCTGCGGGTGAGCGGACACGACTTGCCGATATCTCGATGACGGGCGCGGCACTGATCCGCGGAGCAGAACCGGGCGGGTGGGCCCGGACAGAACATGCGGTGTGATCTCCCGGGTCGCGACGGTACGTCGGCGAGGCGGAGACCTCCGTGATTCCCTCACCCGGCGGTGGCGGAGGCAAGGAATCCGACACATTCTGCCAGTCCGGTGGGCAAGTTGCCAAACCGGTTACCCCCTGGGCCGTGTCGCGCTCCATCACCCAACGTTATGGGCCGGGAATTACCTTCAGGTAAGCGGAAACTCCCCGTTCAGCGGCCGCGTGCGGTGAGCGATCGCACCGCTCGGGGCAGCGACGGTGTGAGTGCGAGCGCGCGGCGGCGCACCCTCACGCGACGATATCGCGGGCTTGCTCCGGCACGGTTCGGGGCGCGTGCGGGCGCACCCACACCTTGCACACGCCACCGGACGTCAGCCGCACCCGCCAGGTGTCGGAGGCGCCGGGATGATCGGTTCTGCGGTGCATGCCGCGGCTCTCGGTGCGCGTCAGCGCGCTGTATTTCGTCCAGCGCGCCACCGCAAGCAGCGCGGCGGCCTGCCGGGCCCACAGCAGCTCGGCGCCGCTGCCGCCGAGGTCGAATTCCGCCCCCGGCCACATGCCGTCGAGTTCGGCGATGCTGTCGCGCAGGCTGCCCGCGCTGCGCCAGTAGCTGCGCCGCAACGGCAAGGTGTGCTCCTGCACGAGGCCGATCACCGCCCTCGGGTCGATCCGCGCCACGGCGTTGAGCCCGGCCCCCGGCACCTCGCGCACGGGGACGCGCCGGTCAGCTGTCCTGGCGAACTTCGCCGCGCCCGCGCCCGCCCAGACGCCGGAGGCGATCGCCCACGCCGCGCTCAGTCCGCCGAACCCGCTCACCGCCCCGGTGACCGGCTCGCGACTGACCACGTCGCCCGCGGCGAACAGGCCGGCGACGGTCGTCGCGCAATCCGGTCCGGTGACGCGCAACCCGCCCGTGCCGCGCACGGTGCCCTCCAGCACGGCGCGCAGCGGCACCCGTTCGGCGCGGTCGACGAAGCCGTGACGCGCCAGCCGGGAGCGAAGGGCGACCGGCACGTCGTCCAGGGCCGCGAACACCCGCTGACCTCCAGCGATGGCTGCGAGCGCCGCCGAGCGATGCCCCGACAGCTCCGCGCCGGATTCGTCGTAGAGCGGGGCGAAGCGCAACGCGAGACTCCGCAGCGCTGCGGGCTCGGCTTTCCCGGGCGGAATCAGGCTGTAGGCGCAGGAGAACTCCATCCCGGACAGCTCGGCGCCCGCTTCCACGGCGAACAGCAAGCCGTCGCCGGTGTCCACGTCGGTGCCGGCGGCGCCGGACAGGAACGCGCAGCCGCCGGTGGCGACCACGACCGCGCCCGCACGCACGGTCCAGCGCCGGAACTTGTCCTGGGCGCACAATCCGGTGGCGCCGCGCACCACACCCTCGGGGTCGGCCAGCAGTTGCAGCGCCGGGTGATGATCGAATACGCGCACCCCGGCTTCCCGGGCCGCGCGGCGCATTCGCCGCAGATAGCGGCCGCCGTCCAGATAGCTGCGCCGCGCCGGACGCGCCGGGTCACCGGTGATGCGATAACCCCACCGGGCCAATTGCTCGATCCGCTGATGGGTCTCCTCGAGCACCCGGTGCATCCACTCCGGATCACCCAGCGCGCCGCCGTGCGCGTGCCCGCGCCGCACCGCCTCGTCCCGCGCCGGGCCGGGCGGAAGGTGCCACAGGGGGATCGCGCCGTACGCCGTCGGCCCGCTCGACCCGCAGCGCGCCTTGTCGACCAGCACCACGGCGGCGCCGGCCGCGGCGGCGGAGACGGCCGCCCAGGCACCGGCGGGACCACCGCCGATTACCAGTACGTCCGTCTCGAGTTCGGTCATAAAGAAAAATGTTCGGGCACAATTCATCGGCCCGCAACCAAAACTCGGGGGTCAGCTCCACCATTGCGTCCACAGCAATAGTCCAGCAGCCAGAAAAACGACCATCGATCCGGCAAAGGCGGCCCAACCACGATGCCGATCCGAATAGATCTGCGCCCCGAGGGCGACCACCGCGGCCGCCACATGCCAGGCGACCGATTCGCCACCGGGACCGGGAAAGCCGCGCCGCTGCGCGATGACCGCGGCGCCGACCACGATCAGCATGCCGACCACGGTGCCGCCGGCGACGATGCCGCTGAGGCCGCGCACCAGTCTCACGAGGCGATCACCGGAACGCCGGAGGCCTTGCCGGCCAGCTTCTCGAATTGCTCGGGATCGGTGGTGAACTCGCCGAGCCGGATGGTCTTGTTCGTCCCGTGGTAGTCCGACGAACCGGTGGTGAGCAGGCCCAATTCCGCGGCGAGATCGGTGAGCAACGCGCGGTCGGCCGCGGAGTGGTCCGGGTGCGCGATCTCGAGGCCGCCGAGGCCGAGCGCGGCCAGCTCCCGGATGTCGTCGAGGGCCAGCAGCCTGCCCCGCTTGCGCGCCCTGGTGTGCGCGAGCACGCTGACACCGCCAGCGGTGGCGATCATCTCCACCGCGCGACGCAGCGGGGTGTCGGCCTTCTCGGCGTAGTACGGGCCGTGCGGCGCGAGCAGTTCGTCGAACGCGGCGTCCACACTCGCCACCACGCCCGCGGCGACCAGCGCGCGGGCCAGATGCGGGCGCCCGGCCGACGGCCCGGCCGAGGCCAGCACGGCGTCGGGATCGATGGGCAGTCCGTCGGCCGCCATCCGCTCGGCCATGGCGCGCAGCCGTTCCACCCGTTCGGCGCGCAGCCGCTCGCGTTCCTCCGCGAAGCCACGGTGGGTCGGATCGAACAGGTAGGCCAGCAAATGTACGGGCACCGGCCAGCCGTCCTCCCCCAGGCCGACGCAGGACATCTCCATGCCGCGGACCAGGGTCACCCCCTTCGGCAGCGCCTCGACCGCTTCCGCCCATCCGGCGGTGGTGTCGTGGTCGGTGATCGCCACCACGTCCAGGCCCGCGGCGGCCGCGTTTCGCACGAGTTCCGCCGGAGTGTCGGTGCCGTCGGACGCGGTCGAATGGGTATGCAGGTCGATGCGCACGCCTTCAAGTCTTACAGTGCCGCGAGGTCGTCCCGCACGCGCAGGCGAAGTTCCGCCAGGCCGGGGCGACGTAGCATCGTCAGCGTGCCGTCCTTCTCCCCGCTTTCGTCACTTCGTGGATCCGGCCGGACGCCGTCGCAGCAAGGGCAGCGGTTCATCCCGGTTCCGACGGCGCAGGCGATCGTCGACTGCGCGGTGTACGTGGACGGTAAGCGCCTGCCCGGACGATTCACCCACAAGGCGGCCCTCGCGCGCGCCCGCGAGGAGGCCAACGGATTCGTCTGGGTGGGCCTGCACGATCCCGACGACACCCAGATGAACGACATCGCCGAGACGTTCGGACTGCACCAACTGGCCACCGAGCATGCCCTGCAACGGCACCAGCGGCCGAAGCTGGAGCGGTACGACGATTCGCTGCTGCTGGTGCTGCGCACGGTCAGCTATGTCCCGCACGAGATGAACAGCATCAGCGAGATCGTGGAGACCGGCGAAATCATCGTGTTCACCGGCCCCGACTTCGTGGTCGCCGTCCGTCACGGTGAGCATTCCGGGCTGGCCGAGGTGCGCAAGGCTCTCGAGGAGGATCCCGCGCAGCTGGCGCTCGGACCGGGCGCGGTGCTGCACGCGATCGCCGACCGGATCGTGGACTCCTACATCGAGGTGGCCCAGTCGGTCGAGAACGACATCGACGAGATGGAAGAGGAGATCTTCACCCCCCGCAGCAAGGTCACGGTGGAATCCATCTACCAGCTCAAACGGGAGGTGGTCGAGCTGCGGCGCGCGGTGAACCCGCTGGCAGCGCCGCTGGAACTGCTCAGCCACAAGCCGGATCTGCCGGTGCCGAAGGAAGTCAGGCGCTATCTGCGCGACGTCGCCGAACATCACGCCGCCGTGGCCGAGCGCATCAACGATTTCGACGAGGCGCTCAGCGCGCTGATCAGCGCGGCGCTGGCCAGGATCGGCGTGCAGCAGAACACCGACATGCGCAAGATCTCCGCCTGGGTGGCGATCGCGGCCGTACCGACGATGATCGCGGGCATCTACGGGATGAACTTCGACCACATGCCCGAACTGCACCAGGTCTGGGGTTACCCCATGGTGTGGGTGCTCATCCTCGTCATCTGCACCGGCCTGTTCTTCACCTTCCGCCGCAACAAGTGGCTGTAGCCGGGCGGCATCACAGGCTGGCGGCGCCGCGCCTCGGGTCGCGCACGTCGATGCCCGCCTCCTGCCACGCCTCCCGCAACGCCTGCGCGCCACGCACCCGGACCCACGCCGCCTCCGTCGCGGTCACCGGCGTCACCGCGAAGTAGCGAACCGGGTCGGCCGGGTCGGGCAACGGCACCTCTGGAATGTCGCTGTCGCCGAGCAGGACCGCGGTGAACGGCGCGTCGCGCCACATCGGCTCGCCCAGGTCGAGCAGCGCGTCGGCTTGCAGCACAACGCCTTCCACCACCGGCGCGGCGGCCAGCACGCCGAGCGATTTGGCCAGGCCGGAGCTTGCGCCCACCCCCGACCGCAACGTCAGCACGAGTTCCGCGCGCGGCCCGCGCAGCGGATCGGCGTGCACCTCGGTGGGATCGCCCATGGGATGCCTGCTGCCGCCCAGCGTCACGTAGTGCACCAGGTCGCCCGCGACGATGCGCAGGATCTCGATCGGCTCCAAGCCGAGAAACGTCACCGACGCGGCGTCGACGCTCGCGGCGTCCACGCCGAAATGGCCCAGCACCTCGGTGCGGACCGTCTCCAGCACTTCCATGCGTCAGATCGCCAACCGCGCGAGCATGTCCCGTGCCTGCTCGGCCGACTTCGGATCGCACAGCACGTCGTAGCGGCCCGCCACCAATTGCATGGTGGACGCGAAATCGCGCTGGCCCCTGGTCGCCGCGTACGGGATCGAGGTCGAGATCAGGCCGAAGATGATGCCGCCGACCAAGCCGACGACCAGCGGGCCGAGGGCGCCGCTGGTGGTGAACAGGCTCAGCAGCAGACCGAGGAACAGGCCGAGCCAGGCGCCCGACACCACGCCGCCGCCGATCACCTTGCCCCAGGTCAGCCGATAGAGAACCCGCTCGACCTGCATCAGGTCGACACCGACGATGGTCACGTCCTGCACCGGGAACTGGTTGTCGGCCAGATAGTCGACCGCCTTCTGCGCCTCGGCGTAGGTCGGGTAGGAGCCGACCGGCCAGCCCGAGGGAGGCGTCGGGAGAGCCTGTCGCGCGCGGCTCGAGTTCCCCAAGGGATTCGTCATGGTTCCATTCTGCTATTCCGACGCATCTCGCGGTGGTGTGAAACGCGTGGTGCGCGTCATGCCCGCCGCGCGGCCCTTCTCCGCGATCACCTGGGCCATCTTGGCGCTGGCCTCGTCGATCATCTCGTCGCCGAGCATCACCGCGCCGCGCGCCCCGCCCGCCGCCGAGGTGTGGAAGGCGTAGGCGTCCAGAATCTCCTCGGCCCGGTCGTAGTCCGATTGCCGCGGGCTGAAGATCTCGTTGGCCGCCTCGATCTGGCCGGGGTGCAGCACCCACTTGCCGTCGAAGCCGAGCGCGGCCGTGCGCGCGGCGGCCCTCCGGAAGCCCTCCACGTCCCGGATCTGCAGGTACGGCCCGTCGATCGCCTGGAGGCCGTGGGCGCGCGCCGCGAGCAGGATGGTCATCAGAATGTGGTGGTAGGCGTCGCCGGTGTCGTAGCCCTCCGGCTGCTCGCCGACCACCAGGGTGCGCATGTTGATGCTGGCCATGAAGTCCGCCGGGCCGAAGACCAGGGTCTGCACCCTGGGGCTCGCGGTGGCGATCGCGTCGATGTTGCGCAGCCCGAGCGCGTTCTCGATCTGCGGCTCGATGCCGATCCGGCCGACCTCGAGGCCGCAGGTCTTCTCCAGCTGGGTCAGCAGCAGATCCAGCGCGCGCACCTGGCCCGCGTCGGTCACCTTCGGCAGCAGGATCGCGTCCAGCCGCGCGCCCGCGCCCTCGACCACGGAAATGACGTCGGCGTAGGTCCATTCGGTGGTCCAGTCGTTGACCCGGACCACCCGCAGCTGCGTTCCCCACCCGGAGTCGTTCAGCGCCGCGACGATGTTCGCCCGCGCCTCGGCCTTCGCTACCGGGGCGACCGCGTCCTCCAGATCGAGGAACACCTCGTCGACGGGCAGCGTCTTGGCCTTCTCGATCATCTTCGTGTTGCTGCCGGGGCAGGCGAGCACCGAACGGCGCGGCTTCATGATCACTCCCGTCGATCGTGGCGGGATGCGAACACCCGCCCGCGAACATCTAGCCTTGGCAGCATGGCAGCTACCAGGGTGTACGTCGCCAGGCTGGCCGGTTTGGCGGTACTGGGACCGGACGGGGAGTCTATCGGCCGGATCCGGGACGTCGTCGTGGCCGTCCGATCCGACCGCCAGCAGCCACGGGTACACGGCTTGGTCGTCGAATTGCCCACCCGGCGGCGTATTTTCGTGCCGATCCTGCGGATCACCGCGATCGAGCCCGGCGTGGTCACCCTGAACACCGGAACGGTCAGCCTGCGCCGTTTCACCCAGCGACCGGGCGAGATGCTGGCCCTGGCGCAGATCGTCGACTCGGTGGTGCGGGTCGACGACCCGGACCTGCCCGACCTCGCCGGCATCGACGTCCACGTGGCCGATCTCGGCATCGAGCAGACCCGTTCCAGGGACTGGCTGGTCAGCAGGGTGGCCGTGCGCGGGCACCGCAGGCTCGGCCGCAGGCGCACGGTGCACGTGGTGGACTGGAGCAGGGTGTCCGGTCTGACGCCGTACGAGATCGGCAGGCCGGGACAGGACGTCACACAACTACTCGAAGGTTTCGAGGGCATGCGCGCTGCCGACGTGGCGCAGCAGCTGCGCGAGCTGCCGGAGAAGCGGCGCATCGAGGTGGCCGTCGCGCTGGACGACGAACGCCTGGCCGACGTGGTGCAGGAACTGCCCGACGACGAACAGGTCGACTTGCTCGGCCACCTCGAGGTGCGCAGGGCCGCCGACGTGCTGGAGGCGATGGACCCCGACGACGCCGCCGACCTGCTGGGCGAACTGCCCGAGGGCGAGGCCGAATCGCTGCTGGCCCTGATGGACCCGCAGGAGTCCGAGCCGGTGCGCAGGCTGCTCGAGCACTCTCCCTACAGCGCGGGCGGCCTGATGACGCCGAAACCGGTCATCCTGACGCCGTCGACGACGGTGGCCGAAGCGCTGGCGCGGGTGCGCAACCCCGACCTCACCCCCGCGCTGGCCTCCATGGTGTTCGTGGTCCGTCCGCCCACCGCCACGCCGACCGGCCGCTACCTCGGTTCGGTGCACATCCAGCAATTGCTGCGCGAGCCACCCGCCCATCTGGTGGGCGGCATTCTCGACACCGATCTGTCGCCGCTGCGCCCCGAACTGCCCTTGGCCGCGGTGACCCGGTACTTCGCGACCTACAACCTGGTTTGCGGACCGGTGGTGGACGCGGAGAACCACCTGCTCGGCGCGGTCAGCGTCGACGACGTCCTGGACCACCTGCTGCCCGAGGACTGGCGCGACCAGGAAGAGACCGACGAGCGGGGCGGAGCGTGAGCCCGCACGGCCCCGCGCCCGCCCGAAAGGACACACCGTGAGCGAGAACGACCCGGGCGCGCGGCTCGGTCCCAGCAGGGCCCGCCAACGGCTGGAGACGCCGGTGGAAAGCCGGTTCCGATTCGAGTGGGACGCCGAGGCTTTGGCCCGCAGCAGCGAACGGGTGGCCCGATTCTTAGGGACCGGTCGGTATTTGGCGGTGCAGACGATCGTGGTGCTGGTCTGGATCGCGGTGAACGTGTTCGTGGTCGCGCTGCGCTGGGACCCGTATCCCTTCATCCTGCTCAACCTGGCGTTCTCCACCCAGGCCGCCTACGCGGCGCCGCTGATCCTGCTGGCGCAGAACCGGCAGGACAACCGGGACCGGGTCGCCTTGGAGGAGGACCGGGTGCGGGCCGCGCAGACCAAGGCGGACACCGAGTTCCTGGCCCGCGAACTCGCCTCGCTGCGCATCGCGGTCGGCGAAGTGGCCACCCGCGATTACCTGCGCCGGGAATTGGAAGAGCTGAAAGGCATTCTGGACCGAATCGAGTCGGCGGAATCCCCGGATCAGGAGGCCAGGGCGGAAAGCGGCGCAAAGGGCGGTCGCAAGAAAAGCTCCGGCCGAAAGGCCGCTCCAGCAGGGGTTTCACCGTCGATAAGCCCTGATCAACCGGAAATACCGAATAAGGACCTGACCGGTGGGTAACCTGGACAACGTTGTCCAGAGCGGCCTGGGCAGGGGATGTCCCGGACGGCCGCTCCCACGACGTCGAGGATTGGGTGTGGCCGAATGCGTGTATCTGCTCCGATAACGGTCTCGGCTTTGGTTGTTGCTGGTGTGGTGGTGAGTGGTTCGGG